>JAJYQO010000092.1:0-4994 GCA_021794575.1 Pseudomonadota bacterium
CCGCCTTGCAGCGGTCACAGGATGGCACGCTGCGACGGCCGTGTCGCAGAAGCTGCGACGTCGCCGCGGCCGGGGTCGGGCCGCGGCGATCAGGATCGGCTCAGGCGCCCGCCCCGCCCGCCACCGGCGGCGGGCTGCGCAGTGTCACCGCCATGCCGGTGGGCAGGGTGGCGACGCCGGCGGCGTAGGCGGCGGCGTTCCAGGCTTTCACCTTGTCGAGCAGCGGGCCGTCGTAGCGCGCCAGCAATTGCTGGATCAGCGTGCGGTCGGTGGCGGTGAGCGCGCGGATCTGCGCGCGCGGCGGCTCGCCCCACAGCCCGGCGGTAATGCCGTACAGCGTCTGCACGTGCGCGTGCAGATGGCTGAAGTGGCGCAGGAAGTCCTCCGCCACCTGGTGCTGGGTGTGCGGGTTCCACAGCGCGTCCTGGTAATCGCCGAGCTGCTTGTCCAGGGCCTTGGCCTGGGTGATCAGCGCCGCGTGCCGCTGCGCCCAGGTGCTGTCGGTGCGGCTGCGCGCCAGCACCGCGCCGAGACTCTTGCGCATGGCGGCCACGTGGTCGAGCAGGCGGTTGATGGCCGACAGTTCGCTGCGCACGGCCAGGCCCGCCTCGGTGTCGGCGCGGTAGGTGGCCGGCGGCACCGTGTAGCGCGGATCGGGCTGCACCTGCAGCGTCACCTGCTGGGTGTGTCCGCCGGCGTTGAGGGTGGCGGTGTAGTCGCCGGGCACCGCCGCCGGGCCGAAGCCGCGCGCGTGCGGACCCGCCTTGCCCAGCGGCGGATCCAGCTTGGCCGGGCCGCGGTAGCGCAGGTTCCACACCACTTCGTTGATGCCGGCCTTGCCGGGTGCGTGCAGGGTGGTGATCAGCGTGCCGGCGGCATCGCGGATCTGGATGCGCACCGGTCCGTGGTGCGCGGCCTTCTGCGCCGGCGTGGGCTTGATGGCCTTGGCCAGGCTGTAGCTGATCGCCGCACCGGTGGGCGCGTTGGGCGCCACGTAGGCGCTGGGGCCGGCGCCGTTGGTGCGTGCGGCGTACAGCAGCGTGCCGGGCGACGCCGGAAACGCGTGCAGCGGCGCCTTGGCCACGGCGGCGTCGTAGTGCTCGATGGGGCGCAGGTTGTCCAGCACCCAGATGCCGCGGCCGTGGGTGGCCAGCAGCAGGCTGTGCTGCGCCGGCGCGAAAGTGAGGTCCATCACCGAGATGCCGCCGGGCAAGTTGGCGTGCAGCGGCTGCCAGCGCGCGCCGTCGTCAAGCGACACGTAGAGCCCGGCCGAGAGCGTGCCGGCGAACAGCAGGCCGGCGTGGTCGGGATCCTCGCGCACTACTTCGACGCTGCTGTCGGGCAGGCCGCGCGTGATGCGCGTCCAGGACTTGCCGTAATCGGTGGTGCGGTAGACGTACGGCTGGTCGTCGCCCAGCTCGTGCGCGTCGAACGCCGCATAGGCGGTGCCGGCGTGGAACGGCGAGGGTGTGACGTGGTACACGCGCGCCCACTGCGGCGCGCCAGCGGGGGTCACCTTGCTCCAGTGCGCGCCGTCGTCGCGGCTGACCCACACCCAGCCGTCATCAGTGCCTGCCCAGAGCACCTGCGGGTTGCTCGGCGCCAGCGCCAGCGACTGGATGGTGTCGTAGGTCTCGGCGCCGGACATGTCCTTGGTCACCGGCCCGCCGCTGGGCTGCTGTCTGGCTTTGATGTCGCGGGTCAGATCGGGGCTGATCACCGCCCAGTGCTTGCCGCCGTCGGTGCTGTGGAACACCACGTTGCCGGCCAGGTAGACATTGTCGGGATGGCCCGGCGCCACCGCGATCGGCGTGGTCCAGTCGAAGCGGTACTTCTGCTGCGCCATCGGTTTGCCCGACAGCAACAATCCGGCCAGCACGTCGCGCACGTAGGGGTTGATGCTGCGCCTGCGGCCAGTGGCGCGATCGAAACGCGTGGCATACCCGTCGTCGGTGGTGGCGTAGATGATGTCGGCAGCGCCGGGCGCCGGCACCACGTACTGGCCATCACCGCCGGCCACGTCGAACCAGTCCTGGTAACCGGTGACACCGCCGCGGTCGTAATCGCTGGAAGCGCCGCACCAGGCGTCGTTGTCCTGCAGGCCGCCGCACACCAGATACGGATACGGCCGGGCCGAGGCGCTCACCGCCACCTGATAGAACTGCTCGATGGGCAGGTTGTCCAGATAGCGCCAGTGCTTGCCGGCGTCCAGCGACAGGTACACACCGCCGTCGTTGCCCTGGATGATGCGCTCGGGATTCTTGGGATCGATCCAGATCGCATGGTGATCCACGTGCACGCCCTTGTCGGCGTAGAACACGTGCTTGCCGCCGTCCTTGCTCTCCATCATCTTCATCGACAGCAGGAACAGGCGCTGGGGATTGTCGGGCATCACCGCCAGCTGGGTGAAGTAGAACGGCCGCACGTCGTTGTCGTGGTCGTCGCTGACCTTGGCCCAGTGATCGCCCAGGTCGTGCGAAACCCACAGCACGCCGCCCTTGGCCTGCAGCACCGCGTACACGGTCTCGGGCTGGCTGGGCGCGAAGGCCACCGCACTGCGGCCGATGCCGCCCTTGGGCAGGCCGTGGGTCAGCCGCGTCCAGTGCCGGCCGCCGTCGGTGGAACGGTACAGCCCGCCGGATTTGCCGCCGCTGGTCAACATCCACGGCCGCCGCTGCAGCGGCCACATGCCGGCGATCAGCACCTTGGGATTGCCGGGTTCGAAGGCGATCGTGCTGCAGCCGGTGTGGTCGTCGAGGTACAGCACCTTCTGCCAGTGCGCGCCGTCGTCGGTGCTCATGAACACGCCGCGCTCGGGGCCGCGCTTCCACACGTCGCCCTCGGCGCACACGAACACGGTTTTGGCATCCAGCGGATCCACCGCGATGGCGGCGATCTGCCCGGCGTCGCGCAGACCCTTGTCCACCCAGGTCTTGCCGCCGTCGGGGGTGAAGTACACGCCGTCGCCGTTGAGGATGTCGTTGCGCGGATTGCCCTCGCCGGTTCCCACCCACAACCAGTTCGGGTTGCCGCCGGCCAGTGCCAGCGCGCCGATGGACTGCGTGGGGCCGTGATTGAAGATCGGCTTCCAGGTGGTTCCGCCGTCGATGGTTTTCCACACGCCGCCGCCGGCCGCGCCCGCGTAGTACAGCGCGGCATCGCCGGGCACGCCCAGCACGCTGGTGACGCGCCCGCCGGCCACCGCCGGGCCGAGGTCGCGGAACTTCAGCGCATGGAAGGGGCCGTGCGGCACGGACTTGCGCGCATCGTGCGCGTGGACGACGGGCAGCGACACGGCCGCCAGCAGCGCGGCGGCGATCAGGGGCAGGACACGGTGCATGCGCGGTCTCCAGACTGGGCAACGGCGGTTGGACCGCGCGGCTCAGGCTTGGTTCATGCGCACGGCGCACGGCTTCGTGTGGCAGATGGCGCACTACGCGGTGCCGCGGCTGCCCATCGTCTACCTGCCGCTGGGCGCGCTGCTGCTGTGGGGCCTGGGCCGGCTCGCGGTGCTGGGCCCGGCGCCGCGCGCCGCGCGCGGGACGCCCAAGGTGGCGATGCGCAGCGCCTGGACGCTACATGCGCCGGCCGCGGCGTTCATGCGGTGCGCGCCTGCACGCCGCCGCGGAACTGCGCCTCCTCGGTCGAGCCGGCCAGCGCGGACAGCGACGACGATCCGCCGGCGATCACCTGGTTGACCTGGTCGAAGTAGCCGGTGCCGACCTCGCGCTGATGCTTGACCGCGGTATAGCCGTCCTTTTCGGCGGCGAACTCGGCCTCCTGCAGCTCGACATAGGCGGCCATCTGCCGGTCCTTGTAGCCGCGCGCCAGCTGGAACATCGAGTAGTTGAGCGCGTGGAAGCCGGCCAGGGTGATGAACTGGAACCGGTAACCCATCGCCGCCAGTTCCTTCTGGAAGCGCGCGATGGTGGCGGCGTCGAGGTGCCGCTTCCAGTTGAAGCTGGGCGAGCAGTTGTAGGCCAGCAGCTTGTCCGGAAAACGCGCGTGGATGGCCTCGGCGAAGCGGCGCGCCTGGGCCAGGTCCGGCGTGCTCGTCTCGCACCAGACCAGATCGGCGTACGGCGCGTAGGCCAGCCCGCGGCTGATCGCCTGATCGATGCCTTGGCGCGTCTCGTAAAAGCCCTCGACGGTGCGCGCGCCGGTGCAGAACGGGCGGTCGACCGGATCGACGTCGGCGGTCAGCAGGCCGGCGCCCATGGCGTCGGTGCGCGCGACGATCAGCGTCGGCACACCGGCCACGTCGGCGGCGAGGCGCGCGGCGACGAGTTTCTGCACCGCCTCCTGCGTGGGCACCAGCACCTTGCCGCCCATGTGCCCGCACTTCTTGGCGCTGGCCAATTGATCCTCGAAGTGCACGCCGGCGGCGCCGGCC
Organism: Pseudomonadota bacterium; assembly: GCA_021794575.1. Taxonomy (GTDB): domain Bacteria; phylum Pseudomonadota; class Gammaproteobacteria; order Xanthomonadales; family Rhodanobacteraceae; genus Metallibacterium. The sequence continues at coordinate 4,394 of JAJYQO010000092.1, forward strand.
TCGATCATGTGCAGCATCAACTCGTAGGCATTGAGCACGCCGCCGAAGCCGGCCTCGGCGTCGGCCACGATCGGCAGCAGCCAGTCGATGCCGTCCTGGCCCTCGGCGTGGTCGATCTGGTCGGCGCGCAGCAGGGTGTTGTTGATGCGGCGCACGACCGCGGGCACCGAATCGACCGGGTACAGCGACTGGTCGGGATACATCGCACCCGCGCTGTTGGCGTCGGCGGCCACCTGCCAGCCGGAGAGGTAGATCGCCTGCAGCCCGGCCCTGGCCTGCTGCAGCGCCTGGTTGCCGGTCAGCGCGCCCAGCGCGTTGACGAACTCGCGTTCGTGCAGCGAGCGCCACAGGCGCTCGGCGCCGCGCCGGGCCAGCGAGTGCTCGACGTGTACGGTGCCGCGCAGACGCACCACGTCCTCGGCGCCGTAGGGGCGCGTGACGTCGTTCCAGCGCGGGTTGTTCTGCCAGTCGAGGGTGATCTGCTGAGCGGTGGATTGCGTGGTGGCGGTCATGGCGTTTCCTCGGACGGTGGAGACGTGAAACGTGAGAGGCGGGAGGCGTGGGTTTGGCCAGGCTGCAACGGCGCGCCCGAGGCGTGCCC
>JAJYQO010000092.1:5094-8942 GCA_021794575.1 Pseudomonadota bacterium
CCTTCTCCCGCGGAGAGAGGGAAAATCCGGGCGGCGGCACGCCTTGGCACGGGCGGTCATTCCAGTTGGTCGTAGGCCGGCAGGGTCAGGAAGTCGGCGAGTTCGGCTGCCCGGGTCAGCTCGCCCAGCAGCGCGGCGGCGTCGTCGATGCGCGCAGCGCCGGGGATCGCGCTGGCGCGCAGCCGATGCGCCTGCGTCGCCAGCGTGCGTTCGAACAGCGCGAGCTCGATCGGCGCGCCGTCGGCGCAGCGCAGCGCAGCGCCACCGCCGTCGGCATGGTGCAGCCACTGCCACAGCTGCGCGCGCGCGATCTCGGCGGTGGCGGCGTCCTCCATCAGGTGCTGGATGGGCACGCAGCCGTTGCCGTCCAGCCAGGCGGCGAGGTAGCGCAGCACGACCTCGACATTGGCCTCGAAGCCGTCGCGGGTGATGCTGCCGGCGGGCGTGGCCAGCAGATCGGCCGCGGTCACGCGCAGGTCGTCGCGGCGCAGGTGCAACTGGTTCGACGCCGGCATGTGCGTGTCGAACACGCGCTGCGCCAGTGGCACCAGGCCCGGATGCGCGACCCAGGTGCCGTCATGGCCCAGCGTCACTTCGCGCAGCTTGTCGGCCTCGACCCGGGCCAGTGCGGCGGCGTTGGCCTGCGGGTTGTCGCGGATCGGGATCTGCGCCGCCATGCCGCCCAGCGCCAGCGCGCCGCGGCGGTGGCAGGTCTGCACCAGCAGGCCGGCGTAGGCGCGCATGCACGGCGCTTCCATCGTCACCTGGCCGCGCTCGGGCAGCACGCGGTCGCGGTGCGCGCGCAGGGTCTTGATCATCGAGAAGATGTAGTCCCAGCGTCCGCAGTTGAGCGCGACGATGCGCCCGCGCAGCGCGTGCAGGATCTCGTCCATCTGGAACGCCGCGGGCAGGGTTTCGATCAGCACCGTGACCTTGATCGACTCGGCCGGCAGTCCCAGCGCGCGCTCGACACAGGTCAGCACGTCCTGCCACAGCGCGGCCTCTTCCATGGCCTCCAGCTTGGGCAAATAGAGGTACGGCCCGCGCTCGCGCTGCGCCAGGCGCTGGGCGTTGTGGAACAGGAACAGCACGGCGTCGAAGAAGGCGCCGGCGATCGCCGCGCCGTCGATCTCGAGATGGCGCTCGGGCAGGTGCAGGCCGCGCGGGCGCACCATCAGCAGCGCCGGTTGTTCGGCCAGCCGGTAGTCGCGCCCGTCGGGCGCGCGGTAGGCGATGCTGCCCGCGACCGCGTCGCGCAGGTTGCGCTGGCCGTCGATCAGGTTGGCCCAGGTCGGCGTGGTCGAGTCTTCGAAGTCGGCCATGAACACGCGCGCGCCGCAGTTCAGCGCGTTGATCACGGTCTTGCGCTCGGTGGGTCCGGTGATCTCGACGCGGCGGTCCCACAGCGCCTCGGGAATCGGCGCCACGCGCCAGTCGCCGGCGCGGATCGCCGCGGTGTCGGCGCGGAAGTCCGGCAGCGCGCCGGCGTCGCAGCGCGCCTGGCGCGCGCGCCGCAGCGCCAGCAGTTCGCGGCGGTGGGCATCGAAGCGCCGATGTACGTCGGCCAGCAGGGCCAGCGCGGCCGGGGTCAGCAGGTCCGGCGCGGGCGCGCCATGCAGGCGCGGCGGCGCGGCGCGAACATCCAGGCGATCAGCGGGCAGGTCCATGGCGAGGCTCCGGTGGTGGGCGCTCGCAGGCTAGACACCGATCTGTCACATTGACAAAGAAAATGCTCCAACATAAAGATTTGAAAAAGCCAATGCATACGCCAAGTGACTGAACGCAAAAGCCATATGTTGCGCCGCCGCAAAGCAAAAAAGCCCGTCGCGGCGCCCGAAGCGCGCTTCCACTACAAGGGCAGCCGGCTGAAACCGCTGCGCGCGCTGGTGTACACGGTGAAACTGGGTTCGCTGTCGCGCGCGGCGGAAGCGCTGTTTCTTTCGCAGCCGTCGATCAGCCTGATGCTGAGCGCGCTGGAGCGCGAGTTCGGCCAGCGTCTGCTGGAGCGCAACCGTCGCGGCATCACCCTCACCCGCGCCGGCAGCGAGCTGTACGAACTGGCGCGACCGCTGGTGGAGGGCTGGGAGCAGCTCGATCAGGATTTCCGCAAGCGCATGGCCGGCTTGCAGGCGGCGCGACTGATCGTGGCCGCGGGCGCCTCGACCATCCAATACCTGCTGCCGCCGGTGGTGCGCGCCTACCGCGAGCAGCATCCGCAGGTGCAGCTCGAACTCGCCAACGTCACCGGACGCGACGGGCTGGCGCTGCTGCGCGCCGACCAGGCCGACTTCGCCGTGGGCTCGATGCTGGACGTGCCGGCCGACCTCGACTACGCGCCGGTGCACCATTTCGACCCGATGCTGATTCTGCCGCCCGGCCACGCACTGGCGGCCAAGGCCGACGTGCGCCTCGAGGATCTCTCGCCTTATGGGCTGATCCTGCCGCCCAAGCGCCTGACCACCTTCCGTCTGGTCGACCTGGTGTTCCAGCGGCAGAAGGTGCCGTACACCGTGGCCATGGAAGTGGGCGGCTGGGACGTGATCAAGCAATACGTGGCCATGGGGCTCGGCATTTCCATCGTCACCGGCATCTGCATCACCGATGCCGACCGCCAGCGCCTGGCCGTGCGCAACATGCGCGCGTACTTCCCGCCGCGCAGCTACGGCGTGGTGGTGCGCAAGGGCAAGTACCTCTCGTCCGAGGCGCGCGCCTTCGTCGACCTGATTCGCCCCGGCCTGTTCATGCGCGACTACTTCGAGTCCGGCCACTCCGGGCGCTGAGCGCTGCGCGCGCAGTCCGTGCTCGCATGCCGTCCATCCGCGCGGCATCACGCGCCACCACGTCACGCGCGGGCATACTTCGGCGTCCCTGACCATGGATCGATCGCGATGCTGGCTTTCCTTCCCGCGTGGCTGCGCGCGCCGTTGGCGCTGCTGCTGGTCGCGCTCAACACGCTGCTGCACACGTTGCCGCTGTTCGCGCTGGCGCTGTTGAAGGCGCTGCTGCCGCTGCCGGTCTGGCGGCGTGCGTGTTCGCGCGGGCTGGCGCGCATCGCCGAAAGCTGGATCGCGGTCAACAGCGGCCTGTTCGCGCTGCTGACGCGCACGCGTTTCCGCATCGAGGGTGCCGAACACCTGCAGGATGCCGGCAACTGCCTGGTGCTGGCCAACCATCAGAGCTGGGTGGACATCCCGGTGCTGCAGAAGGTGTTCAATCGGCGCATCCCGTTCATGCGTTTTTTTCTCAAGCAGCAGCTGCTCTGGGTGCCGGTGCTGGGACTGGCTTGGTGGGCGCTGGATTTTCCCTTCATGCGCCGGCACAGCCGCGCCTCGCTGCAGAAACATCCCGAGCTGCGCGACGCCGACGTCGCCGCCACGCGCCGCGCATGCGCGCGTTTCCGCGGTCTGCCCGTGGCGGTGATGAACTTCGTCGAGGGCACGCGCTTCACCGCGGCCAAGCATGCGCGGCAGAACTCGCCCTACCGGCACCTGCTGCGGCCCAAGGCCGGCGGCACGGCCTTCGTGCTGGAAACGCTGGGCGACACGCTCGACTCGGTGCTCGACGTGACCATCGTCTATGCCGGCGGCATTCCGCGCATGCGCGATCTGCTGGCCGGCGCCATCCGCGAGGTGCGCGTGCACATCCGCCGCCTGCCGGTGCCGCGCGAGCTGACCGGCGACTACGCCGGTGACGCCGCCAGCCGCGTGCGTGCGCAGCAGTGGATCAACGCGCTGTGGGCCGAGAAGGACGCGCTGATCGATCGCCTGCGAACCGAAATGGCGGGCCGCACGAGCGCAGCTGACGGCAGCCCGCCATGATCAACGCATGACCGCAAGAGCGCCCGCCGC
>JAJYQO010000039.1:0-7059 GCA_021794575.1 Pseudomonadota bacterium
CGGACGCGCGCGACCTCGATCTGGCGGGCCTCGATCTGCCTGCCGCCCACCTGCACGAACTGCTACGTGTCGACGCGGAGGGCTGGAGCCGCGAACTGGCAGAACTGGGCGAGGACTTCGCCGCCTACGGACCGCGCCTGCCGGCGCGGCTGGAACACGAACGTCGACGCGTTCTCGCCGCACTTAACGCCAGCGCATCGCCACGCCGCGCCGCCAGCGGCTGAGGCGCCGGCGTGGGCTGCGTCATACGGTGTAACCGGCGCGGCTGATGGCATCCTCGAGCAGGGGCAACAGCGGTTCGAAGGCCGCGCGATAGCGCAGCCAACGTCCGATGCCGGCGCTGTTCAGTGGTTCTATCACTTGCGCATAGCTGGGCGTGCTGATGTAACCGCGTCGACGCGCCGGCTCAGCAAACGCGATCATCGCGGTGACATCCGCGACCGAGAGATAGTTGCCCAGAGTTCGCAACGCGGCCTGCGGATCAGCCACGAGATCTTCGTAACGAAGCTCATACGGGGAGACGTCAAACTCGGCCGCCTGTTCTCGGAACTGACTATCGAATGCGGCATAGGCGCGTGCGAGGCGTTCCAGTGAAGCACACATCGCGGCTACCTCGGGATCGGCGAATGGCTGCATGTAGCAACTCAGGATCACATCGCAAGGATGACGGCGACAAATAATCAGTGACGCGCGCGGGAACAGGGTGGCGATCATGGGCAGCGCCAACATGTTGAGCGGATTCTTGTCGACCAGCCGCTGACCGGGGCGTCGGACCACCAGTGCATCGGCGGCACGCCAATACTCCGTGCGCAATCGTCCGATCGTGTCTTCGCTCAACAGCTCCAAATCATGCGGATATGCGATCCCTTGCGCACGCAGACTGCCGATAGCGGCGAGCACCAGCGACCGCTCATCGATACTGCTGAAGTCGGGATGCGCCGCCAGCATCTGCTCGAGCAACGTCGTTCCAGAACGTGGAAAACCAACCACGAACACCGGCGACTGCGGCGCGGGCGATAAACGCTTGTGCAACTGGCCTCGGCGCGGCTCAGCCGATGCCCGCGTCGTGAGCAGTGCCATCCAGCGCCCGCGGTTGGGCTCCGACGTCCGTGCGACCAGACGGTGCGCCGCATCCAGCGCGGCCAGCGTGGCAACGCTGTCGCCGAGGCGGTCACATGCGCGCGCCAGAGTGAAATATAGGGCGGCGCGACCCCGCATGCTCGTGCTGATGTTCAGTGCGCCCTGCAGAGCGTCACGTGCGGCGCCCCAATTCTTATCACGCATGGCAAGCAGCGCGGTGGCGTGCAGCAGCTCCTGACCGGCGTCCGGGTCGGCGACCTGCGAGACAGGCGGTAGATCCCGTAGTACCTGTGCGGCTCTATCCGTCTGGTTGATGCGCTCCAGCAACATCGCGCGACGGGCCCCGGCGCGGATGCGGCCGAGCAGCGTATCGAACCTGCCCGCGAGCACGCGCTCGGCTTCGTCATATCGGCCCAGTTCGGCTAATAGCCAACCCAACTCGAGCCATGCTTCGTCTGAATCGCGCGGCCACTGCGACCAGTTCTCGATCCACGCCGATGCCTGCTCACTCTCGCCTGCTGCATGACTGGCCACTGCAGCCCATACGCGCATGCCAGACGTCGCATCGGGTGTCGAAGCCGCACTTCGCAAATGCTGTGCAGCGGCTGACGGTTTCCCCTCATTGAGAAGCAGTAAACCTAGATTGGCACGCACTCGGTTCAGATGCGGATCGATGGACAAAGCTTGCTCGTAGGCCGCACGCGCTTGTTCGATGTGTCCGAGTGCACGCAGTGCGTTACCAAGATTATTCCAGTACTGCCACACGCCTGGTTGCTGCGCAGACAGACGCTCGAGCAGTGGCACTGCCAACGCGTGGTGGCCGGCTTGCTGCTCGCAACTGGCACGCAACGACAGCACGCTTTCGTCATCTGGATACGATGCGTGCAGAACGCGCGCAGCGCGCAAGGCTTCGTCGACACGCTGCGCGCCCAGCGCGTCGGCCACACGTCGGATTCGATCAGCGAGCGCAGAACGCTCCAAGTCAGTACCCCGCTGGCAGGTAGCCGAAACGCTGCATCGGCTCACGATGCGCGCCGATCAACTGCTTCACCTGAGCGCGCGTCAGTCGCTCGCGCCATTGCTTGGCGCGCCCACTGCGGAAGAAAGGCACGTCGGGCGATACCGCCTCCCGAAAACCATTGTTGCGTTCCATCTGGCGCAGCTGCCGGAAATCACTAAAGGCGATGGCACGTTGGATTCGCGCCCTATCGTCGCCAAGCCCAACCATGCGTGCGACCCTTGTGAAGGCTTTCAGCGGTTTGTCGAGCATGTCCTCGTAACGCAGCACCAATACACCACGTGCCGCCAACGCCGTCCAACCAAGGACATGCTGCGACCACGACCCGACAATTTCGCTGACGAAAAGAGCGTCATTACCGGTGGCGAGATTGGGATCGGCCATGCGTGCAATGGCGTCATCCAGCGAGAGCCCAAAGTGCGCAGCAAAACTGATGCAGACATCCAGCGGGTTGCGCAACACATAGATGGCGCCCGCCGTCACCTGCCAGTTCTGCAATGGATTCCCGTCGAAACTGCCGGCAAGATTGTGGGTTTTCACAAACACGCTGCCGCGCACCGCACCAGCGATATCCACGTGGACGCCAGCACGTAGACGACACAGCGCCGAAATGTCGAGCTGTGTCGATGGCAGTCCTGAAATGCGGCTGAAACGTTCCGGATTGGCTTCGTCCACGGCGTATTGCACCCAGGCATCAAACGCCAGCGGCGCTCGCGCATCCGCAATCAAATTGGCGAGGAACGCACGCAGCCAGGTGTTGCCCGACTTTGGGTAGGACGCCAGCCAGACGATATTGCCCATAGCGCTCTCCGGGGCCGCGCAAACGCGTTGCACGCTTCTCTATGACGACTTTGTGCGGAAGCCTGGGGGCGGTGTCACGCCAGACTCAGTACCTGGCCTGCTTCCTTGCCAAACTCGCCAATCGCAATCACCAGATCGGTAACTGCCTCGCGTTCGGCCTCGGAGAGATGGGGGTTCCAGGCATCCATCAGCACGATGACCCGGTTGCTCGCACTGCGGTTCCACGCCTCATGCTCGTAAGTGTCGTCGAAAGCCACCGCCTCACCGACCCGCCAGACGTGCGGCTCGCCACCCACATTGAGCGCCGCGTTTTCGGGCACCAGTAGCGGCAAGTGCACCACAATGCGCGTATTGGTCACCCCGCGATGTGGCAAGATGTGCGACCCCGGAGTCAGCAGCGAAAAGCAGATCTCTGGGGCATGATCATGTATCCGCAACAGGGGCGCTTGCTCGAGCGTAGCGGCGGTCCGCGGACACTGCTCACAATTTGCCGCGTAACGCTCGCCATGACGGTAAAAAAAGTAAGCATTCCAGCCACCCTTGCCGTCATTACCGGTTAGGTAGTTGCGGGCTTCTTCGAGCTTGTGAAAGCGCAGGAATGGTTCGAACCCGCGCTGTTCGTCGAGTACGCGCAGCATCTCTTCGATGATGGTCGGCACGCTGGACTCCAACGCCTGTAGCCACGGCATCGACGATTTGGGTAGGTAGGGCGTGGCTGGCAGCGACGGAAAATACAGGAAACTGGGCCGCTGGCGCGCGTCTTGGTAAGGCGGTGGCTCCATGTGCAGGTAAATGCGCAGGCAGTGCTCGACCCTGCGCAACTCGGAGGCGCCAAAGCGATGCCGCAAGGGCTCTAGCACACGGTTGTACAGCGTCAGACGTCCCTTGTCGACGAAAGCCATCGCACGCCGCACGGGGCCACGAATCGATACATGCGTGGTGGCATCGTTCAGCCAGCGGCCCTGGGTTTGGGCATCATTGATGGCACGGAAATAATGCACCAGCGCGGCATGCGTATCGCCACCACGTTCATAGGTTTGCGCGAGATGAAAACGCGCCACGAAAGCATCCGGGGCGCGTTCCAGAATAGCGCCCAAGACCGCGCGCGCCGCATCAAGTTGACCGGACTCCGATCGCGCCTGGCCCAGGCCGGTCAGGACGGATGCATCATCCGGCCGTAGTGTTGCCAGACACTCGTAGAGCTGCAACGCATCACTGACGCGACCTGCAGCTAGCGCACGTGCCGCTACAAAAGTCAAAGCCTCGATATGATTGGGATCGGCATCCAGGACGGCCGCGTATGCCCGCTCGGCCTCGATCATCACGCCACGCGCTATAGCGGCTTGGGCAGCACGCACCAGTGTATCGACCGATTGAGCGTTATCCATGTTTGATTGAGCAACCGATCTGAACGCAGCACAGGGTATGAACTCTAGCCGATGCCTGCGTGGCCCTCAAACCTTGCTGCACAAAGGCGTTGCACTACAGGAATCGCCGCAAGTCGGGTATGTGCTCGAGGTATTGCCGATAGCGGCCAATGGAACTCGAATATACGGGTTGACGGGCCTGCCAGACGCTGGACGTCGCGATCGCAGTGGTCATTTGCTGCATGTGACCGTGATCTGGCAGCGCCTGATAACCGATATGGCGCAGCACCCGCGCCATGACCGTTGCTTCATGCTGCACCAGATCCTCATAGGCGATGCACAGGATTTCCATACGCTGCGACCACCGGCGCACAATCTCTTCGCACCCCGCAGCGACCTCTTCGATCCAGTCGAATGCATGGCTGAACTGTGTTGCCGGACTCTCGAAATTCTGGAACCACAGCGACAATGCAACATCGGCCATGTTGCGGGTGCAGTGGATCACGCGCGCCGCGGGGAACGCCGCGACGATCCAGTCCATGTGGAGAAAATTCATCGGATTCTTGTCGATGTAGAACTGCGCAACAGCGTCGTCGCGGACCAGATGCGCGAGATAGATGCCGGCAGTTGACTGCATGGCATGATCGAGCGCCGCAGGCTCGGCGCCACTGACTGCCCGATCGAGATGTTCGGCGAAGTTCAGCTCGCCACGCGCGACGATGCCCGCATGTCGCGCCATCCGTTCGGCCAGTAGTGTGGTGCCGCTGCGCGGTAGCCCAATTACAAACACTGGTCGCCGCTCGTTCATTGCGGTGCGGTTGCGCGGTAATTTCGCCTGCAATGCGCGAGCATAGTCTCTGCACCATTGCTCTCGGTCCCAAGGCTGGATCCGGCATGCGATGGCATTGGCACTGCGCAAATGTGCGGCGGCGCGAGCATACTCCTTCAAGTCGTCGCTGATCTTGGCGCGCGCGAAATGGATGTTGGCGTGCGCATGCTCCGGACCTGGTTTCAGCAACAGCGCATCGATCCGTGCGATATCGTCGTCATCTGGATCGGCAAAACGCGCGCTCAATGCAAGACCCTGCGCCGCCACACTTCTGGCTGGTTCAGGCGCATTGGCAATGAGCTCACGGTACCTGCCACGAGCCTCTTCGAAGCGGCCAAGCAGCAAAGCGGATTTGGCCAGCAGCTCACGCAATCGGATCGATCCTGGCAAACCTTGTAGCGCCACTTGGCCCAATGCATACACCGCATCCCATTCACCACACTCGCTGATGAATTGCAGGCAGGCGCACATGGCTTCCGCATCGGTCAAAACCGGCGCCTGCGCGGCGAAATCGCGCAGTAAGCTTGCGGCTGCATGAGTTCGCCCACGCTCGCGCAAACCATCGGCAAGGAACCACACGGGCTCTGGCCAGTGCGGTTGCCGCGCGATTGCCGCACGCGCACAAGCATCCGAACTATCCCAGTCCCCGGCCTGGCGATAGGCTAATGCCCGATGAAAATCCAGCAAAGCACCGGCGCCGAACTTCTGCTCTGCTTCAGCCAGAAGGGCAATGGCGGCCATCGGCCAGCCCCGCTGGACCAGTTCGGCAGACGATCCGACCCAGTCTTCGATCGGCTGATGCGCAAGACTTGCGGCCAGATCGAGCAATGGGTTGGCTTGCTGACCACGCATCACCGCATCCACGAACATCGCCACGCGTGTTCTGATCTCCATCATCGCGCTGCATTCCTCTTCGCACATGCATCCGCCGTAATCTGTGTGGATTGCGACATTACCAATTCACATCGCCCGCATGACACGTACTGACCCGCCCGCCGACATCGGCGACAAGGCCGCGGCCTCGTGGCGGACGACGCTGCAACACATAACAACGCAGCCAACCCATCTCACCTGCGAAGATCTTTGCTCGCAGCTCGCTTCAGCAAACGTAGCTGAGTGGACGCTGTGCATTCAACACTTGCGCAAGCAACGCGCGTTTGAGCTTGCAGAGTGTCTTTTGCACGTCGCATTGGCGAGGTTCGACTCTGAGGCTCGGCTGCGCATGTTGCAGGCGTGGCTGTACTTCGAGCGTGGCGATCATGCCGCTGCCCTACGACTATTCGAGCAACTGGTGAATGATGATCCTGGCAATGCAGCCACTGCTCTGCCTTTGGCGCGTCTGCTTGTTCATTACGGGCGCTGCGATGCGGCTGCGCAGGCTGTCGCGAAGTTGTTCCGGACGACCCCGCAGTCTGTGGATGTGTTGCTGCAGTCGATCGAATTGCTCGACGGCGCCGATCGCAAGGCTCTAGCTGCCGAGCTTTGCGAGACCGCTATCGCCAACGGCACCAACGATGCACGTGTTTACACTCATGCCGGTAGTCTCTCCAACCAACTCGGCGAGTTCGAGCGTGCACGCCAGCGTTTTGGCCATGCAATTGCGCTCGATTCGCGCGCATTCGAGTGGTTCGCTGCCGATGGGCTTGCCCGTGCACAGCGCTACGTGGACAACCAGCATCCGGATTTCGCGCTGTTCCGCGATGCGCTGGCACGCATCAGCCTGCCGGCGCGTGCACGCGCGTCATTGCTTTTCGCGATGGGTAAAGCTCATGACGATATTGGCGAAATAGAAAGCGCAGCTATGGCTTTTCGTCAGGCTAACGCGATTTGCGCCGGAATGCGCGTGTGGAGCCGTAATGATTGGCTGCGCCTGGTGCAAACACGCTTACGTGCCACGCCGCTAGGCAAGGAGCCAGCACCTACACCGACAGCGACAGCGACAGCGACAGCGACAGCGACAGCGA
>JAJYQO010000039.1:7159-93337 GCA_021794575.1 Pseudomonadota bacterium
ATGCGCGTGTGGAGCCGTAATGATTGGCTGCGCCTGGTGCAAACACGCTTACGTGCCACGCCGCTAGGCAAGGAGCCAGCACCTACACCGACAGCGACAGCGACAGCGACAGCGACAGCGACAGCGAATTGGATTCCAGTATTTATCGTCGGTGTGCCGCGCAGCGGCAGCAGCCTGGTCGCGGCACGCCTGGCTCAACACGCAGACATGCGCAGTCGAGGCGAATTGCCCTGGCTGCAACACCTCGCCCGGCAATTGGGTGAGCCTTTGGACCAGGACGCATCGCGTTTACGCGAACTGGCCAGTATTTATCAGATGCACCTGCTGCAAGACGATGCTCCGACACGTTACTACCTGGACAAGCAGCCGCTCAATTTGCTGTTCGTCGACCTCATCTTGCATCTCTGGCCACAGGCAAAGATCGTGTATTGCCAGCGCTCTCCGCGCGATACCGCACTGTCGTTGTGGATGCAGGATTTCGCCGACGCCCAGCATGGTTATGCCTTCGACTTCGACGATATCGCGGCGTTCATCGAGGGCTGCACGATGCTCATGGCGCATTGGCAGTGCCATTTTCCGCATGCCATCCATAGTATGCGTTACGAGGACCTGATTGCTGCACCCGACCAGCACTTGGCTAATCTGGCGGCGTGGATTGGCATTGACTTCATGTACCGCAACGCCTTGCCAAAGCCCCCCGGCAGCATCGCGACAGCCAGCCTTTGGCAAGCACGCCAGCCGATCTACACGAGCGCCCTGGGACGCTGGCGCTCCTATCTGGGTTGCATCCACGAACTCGAACGGTTTGCCGAATAGTCGGCGGACCATTGGCTTCGGAGCTAATCGGTGTCGTAGCCCCAATGCCGCAGCATTGGTCCCAGGATCGGCAGCGCCGGCCGCAAAGCCTCACGATAGCGATGCCAACGATTGACGCGACGCGGCGTAATCGGCTGTATCACCTCGGTGTAACTGGGTGTCGCGATGTAGCCCTTCTCGCGCGCACGCGCGTCCGACATCAGCAGCGGTTGCGCATCGGCAAGTCCAAGAAACTCGGCTAGGCGCTGTGCCTGCTGCGCAGGGTCCGCCACCAGCGTTTCATAGCGGGACACGAACACCTGCGGCTTGAACAGCTCAACGTGATGTAACCAGTACTCCATAGCCGTCACGTAACCGCGCGCCAATGTCTCGAGATCAGCACATATGGCTCCCAGTACTACCGAGCGGAAATTCTGGAAATAATTGCTCAGCAGCACATCACATGGATGCCGCAATGCCAGAATGAAACGCGCTTCAGGGAACAACCGGTGGATCAGCGGCAGCCACAGCATGTTCAACGGATTCTTGTCGACTAACTGTGTACCGGGCCTGCGTGTGATCTTATCGCGTACCAGATCCCAGTAGCCGGCGCGCAACTGGTCGCAATCGCTTTGTTGCAGCCGGCATAGTTCACGCGGCACGCGCAGGCCGGCTTCGGAAAGCCTGTCGCCCAGCACGTTGAAAAAGGGTCGCTCGTCCATGGATTGCAGCAGCGGATGCGCATCCAGCATCTGCTCCAGCAGCGTGGTGCCCGAGCGGGGAAAGCCGATGATAAACACCGGGGATTCCGTAGCTGTCGGAGCATGCAATTTCGGCCAGGCTGCGTAATCTTCCACGCTGAACCAGTAATTGGCAGCAGGGAACACCGGTGCGTCCGAAACAAAGCGCTTGGGCGCCGCACGGCGCATATCCTCGATCTGCAAGGTGTGCGCGGCGTGCAACGCCTGCAGAGCTGCGGCACGGTCATCAAGTTTGTCGCAAACCTGCGCGAGTGCGAAGTAGTGGTCGGAATCCTCAGGACCACGTGATCCGCGTGTTTCCAACATGCTGCGTGCAGCGGCAAAGTCTCCGGACCGCTCGATCAGGCGCGCCTCGCAGTGACTGATATCGTGTGCGACCGCCGCATCCAGTTCGTCAGCCTGCTCCTTGATGCGGGCGATCAGCGCGCGGGCATCGTCCAGCCGGTTGCTGCGCTCATACACGCTAGCCAGCAGCGTCAATGCACGGAGGTTGTTTGGCGCGCGCGTCACCAGATCCTCGAGCAGTTGCTGCGCCGCTGGCGCATCACCAATGGTCATCAGTGCAAAGGCAAGGTCGAACTGTGCGCCATCCGCCAATGGCAGCCAGCGGCTCCAGCCCTGGATCAGATCCTCGGCAAAGTAATCGCGGCAGGCGATGGCCGCCTGTGCGGCTTGGATGGCGATCTCCGCATCATTCCGTTTCAAAGCATGCGCGCGCAGCAAAAGGTCGCGTGCGGTTTCGTATTCACGCTGGCGCAAGCGCATCCCGCCGAGACTGGCCAGCAAACCGGCATCGTCGGGCACCATGCGCAGACCGTTTTCACAGGCCGCGATGGCTTCGACTTCGCGCCCGACCTGACGCAAGGCAGCGGCCAAGTTGGCCCAGTGCAGGCCCGACCCAGGATACAGGTGGGTCAGCTGCTCGTGCACGGCCGCGGCTTCGTCATTGCGGCCCTGGTGATGCAGGCTCAGCGCCAGCAGCACCAACAGGTTCTCGTCGTCTGGCTGCGCATGCAGCCGCTCCCGGCATTCAACCTCGGCACGGACCGGGTCGCCGGTCTGCAAGGCATACACGATGTCGCGCATGGCACTCCCGAAAAAAAGAGCCGCGCGGACTTGCCGCGCGGCTCGATTGTGCAACCTGATGACCGTTTAGAACTTGACGGTCACGCGGCCCCAGTAGTAACGCCCGATCAGGTCAAAATCGGCCGGGTCGGTATTGGCATTCAACGTGTTGTTGGCATACAGGAACGGAGGCTGCTTGTTGAACACGTTGTTGATACCGATCTGGAACTTGGTGTTGATCGGCGCGATTTCGTAGCCCACAGACAAATCACTGTAGGTAGTCGAGCCGTAATCCAGTTCCTGCGGGTTGTTGGCCGCGAAACTGGGAATCGCGGTCATTCCCTGCGACGGATCGGTCGAGCCCAGACGGAACTTGCCGATATAGCGCATGCGCCAGGAGGCGTCCCACGGACCGCGGCTCCAGTCGATCTCAGCCTGTGCACGCCAACGCGGGAACAGACAGATGCCGCCCACCGAAGTAGGACATGCACCCTGGGCCGCCGAACCGAAGGGCAGGAAGTGACCTGCGAAGTGGTACACGCTGTTAGCCGGCAGGCCTGGTGCCGTCTGCACGTCGAAACGCGACAGGTAGGTACTGTTGAAGCTCACCGCGAAGTGGCCGGGGTCCACGCCCATCACGTTGAACTGCGGCAGACGATAGCGGAAGCCGAAGTCCACACCGCTGGCGTCAGTACGGCCAAGGTTGGCCGTAGGCTGCAGGATTTGGAGGATTTGGCCTTGGTTGAGACCGGACGGATAGCGCGAAATCAACGGACAGTACTGGGTCTGTCCCGCCGAGCACAGATCGAGAATCGTCTGAGCGCCCACGCTAGTGATCGTGTTGTTCAGATAGACGCGCCAGAAATCGACTGTGGTCGAGAAACCCGGCAACCAGCTCGGGTCATACACGAAGCCATAGTCGAACGACTTGCCTTTCTCCGGACCTAGCGGGAAATTGGCATACTTGGAACCGGAACTGACCGCTTTGATCTGCTGCCCTGTCAATACGTCCTGGTTGACGAAACTGCCGTTAGTCGGCACGTTGACGCAGGCCGGGTCGACGGGGTTGCCGGTGTAGCCATTGCAGGGGTCGCTGCTCAGCTTGGGTGCGCTGCTGACCGGCGAACCGTACACGTTGCCCACCGTCGGCGCGCGGAATACCGTGGTCACCGTGGCGCGCAGAAGCAGGTCGTTGATGGGGCGCCACTCGACCGCCAGCTTGGTGTTGTTGGTGTTGCCGAACGTGCTGTACTTCGAATAGCGATCGCCGACATCCACATTCAGCGACTTGGCGAATGGCGCATCCTTGAGGATGGGCACGAACAACTCGCCGTAAGCTTCTTTGACGTTGTAGCCACCCTGCAAGTTGGACGAGCACTGACTGCCCAAGGTGCAGTTACCGGTCGAAGGATTGATCAGCAGAACCGGGTCGACGATGCTGCGCGTATATTCTTGACGATACACCGCGCCTACCGCCAGGCGGGCTTCGCCAGCAGGCAGATTGAAGAGCGCGCCGTTGGCATCGACGTGCTCGTAGCGCTCGACACTGTACGCATCACTTATGGCGCTGGCGGCGGCCGACTTGATAACCGCCAGATAGGCCGGGTTGTTCAAGTCGAAGCCGCTGATGGGCGTGCAGCCCGAAACGATGTTGGCAGACGGTACAACGCCGTTTACTGGCACGCCGCAAACGATGTTACCTGCCGCATCGGGCCCCGAAGGTCCCATGGCCTGGTTGAGAATGTTGAGGTTGGGCAGGCCTTGGGTGATCGTAATCGTGCTGACATGCCCGTAACCCAGACCTGCGTTCCAGTCCCAGCTGTGCCCCAGGAAATCCAGGTTACCCTTCAGGCCGGTGAACAACTGATCGGTCGAAGAGCCGAACTGAGCTGCGCGCGGGCCGGCTGCAGTGAGGCGCGCACGGAAATCAAGTCCGCTCGTTCCACCATAGGCGGCGCCGAACGGGTTGTAGTAACTCTGCTGCGAGATCGTCGCGCCAAAGAGGGCGCCGACCAGGGCGGGCGCAAGCTGGAAGCCCGAAGATGTCTTGGTGTGATAAAACTGCAAATAAGCGTCAACGTTATCGGAAAGGTGGTAGTCACCGCTGACCCAGGCGTAGGTACGCTCTTGTGGAGTCATGATCAGGTTGATCGGCGCGTAGTTGTATTTGTCGCTGTTGCCGAAGCAGTGGTAGTTGGCCGTGCTGACCACCTGGGCGTTGCCGCCTGGATTCAGCGAAACGCGCTTGCAACCGAACGTGCTTTGCAGGCTAGTCGGCAATTGGATGTTTTCAGCCGGGTTGAACGTGGAGCCCCCGACATATTGATAAGGCGGCGTGTTGGTGCTGCCGGTCAGTGAAATCGAGTTCTTGGAGAAACTGCGGTTGGCGGCAAGGATCTGGTCCTGCTTGTTGTACTCGATGCCGCCCATGATGCTGCCCTTCTCACCGGACTGGCCGAAGGTGAAGCTGAAGCCGCGGCGGGCACCATCGCCATAATCGGAGATGCCGTAGTCGGTGCTGAACTCGGCTCCCTGGTAGTTCCTGCGGGTGATGATGTTGACCACACCGCCGATGGCGTCGGAGCCGTAGATGGCCGATGCGCCATCACTCAGCACTTCGACGCGCTCGACCATGTCTTTCGGGATCGAATTCAGATCCCCATTGATGATGCGGTTGCCGTTGACCAGGATCAGCGTGCGGTTGGAGCCCAGACCGCGCAGGTTGATGCTGGATGCGCCCGTACCACCACCGTTATTGGTCTGCGGGTTGGCGAAACTGCCGGTGTTGGATGGAATGGCCTGCACCACGCTGCCGATGGTCAGGCTGCCGGCGTTCTGGATCGCCTCGCGACCGATTGAGATGACCGGGTTCGAGGTTTCGATGTCCACGCGACGGATGCGCGAACCGGTGACCACGATGGTCTGCAGTTCTTTGGCGTTGTTGCTGGTGGAGGGGGTGGTGCCGGTGTCCTGTGCCATGGCCGTACCGGCCACGCCCGCAGCGGCAACCGCGCCGAGGGTCAGCGCCATACGCACGGCTGACGAAAGCTTGTTCGTGTCGAGGTTCATCAAAACTCTCCAACGTCGTGGTGCGACGTAATGTTGGGACATGGTGATTTCGTCCTTGAACGGCCTCTGCAGGCCAGCCCTAACCCTGGTGCGCCCGACTCTAACAAGTTTCTAACCCGGTTGGAATACCCATTTCACCACGGACCGTAAGACATGCCTGTAGCGCAGGAGGCAACGTCAGGCTCCGCTCACGGAAGCCATACCTTGAACGCGAAGATGACCAGCTCGTAAGGCCACCGCTATCAAGCCCGCCGCGAAGGGGCAGGCGCGCGGAAGGCGCTGATCAGAGATCCTGCTGATACTGGACGTACGGCACGCGCGCAGCGGCGCCAGGCACGTTGGCGCCCGGTGGCGGCGCACCCTGCGACCACAGATTCTGGGCGCCCACGCTCAGTGCGCCATGCCAGGGCAGACGCCATGTGATGCCAAGGTCCACCGTGGTCCACGACTGCAGATCGAGGCCAAGCCCAGCCGCGTTGCCCGGCGTGATCACGCGCCCGGTGACAACCCCGGTGATCGCGCCCTTGGCCACGCCCAGGCGCAATGACTTTTCGTTGAGACCGCCGAAACCGGGCAGCAGGGTCGGATTGGTGTCGACCCGGCCATAGCTGGCGCCGAGTTCGAAGCGCAATCCGCCCAGAGCCAGACCGCTGCTGGCGCTGAGTTGCGTGGCACTGCCCATCAGGTCAAGTGGCAGCCCAGCTAGCGCCCCGCCACCATACAGTGGCGACAGCGTTGGTGTGCCCAGCGGTCCGCCAAGGTTGCTGGGACGCGACAAGCCCAGCGACAGCGCCATGTCCAGCGGACCGCGTGCGTAGCCCGCGCCCAGTTCGGCTGTAGTCACGCCACCCAGCGCCGTGCGCCCATCTGCACAAGCGCCAGAACTCAGGCCAAGCGGCGCCATGCATCCGGGACTGGTCCAACTACGCTGCGCCATGCGCGCCTCGGCGCGCAAGCCGTTGTCGAACTGGTAGCGCAGTGTCTCGGTCAGCAGCGGCGACGCATCCACGGCGCGCAGGTTGAGTGCACCGCCCAGCAGAGGCGCGCGCCAACTATCGGCATTAGAGGCTTGCCCGGAAGCCACGATCGCCAGCAGCTTGCCGTCGCTGCCGCGCCACAACGGCAACACCACGCCGGGCGCGATCTCGGCCACCTGCGCGGGCGCACGATGGAGTAGAGAGCTGGCCAGGGCCTCTTCCGCACGCGTGCTGTAGGGCATGCGCGCGAAGGCACGCCCAGGCGCGAACAGCGCGACGAGCAGTGCGCAGATCAGCAGCAGCGTAAGCGGACGGGAGGTACTCACGATGGCGGTATGTGGGTGCGATCTGACTTGACTTTGCACGCCAGAGTCTACCGCTTTTTACAATTTTCTAATAGCCGTAAAGTGCGGCCGGGCCACGCAATGTTCACACCGCGTCACAGTTTTTGACGTTTCTGAGGTCTGGACGTGCCGCAGCCGTAATTGGCGCCCGAAGTTGGACTCGAACCAACGACCCCCTGATTAACAGTCAGGTGCTCTAACCGGCTGAGCTATTCGGGCGGGGATTGGGCATTGTCTTGGCGCATGCGCGTGCCGTCAAGGCGCGCGGCGCCTCATGCGCCGGTAACGATGCGGTAGCAGGGTTGATAGCCTTTGCCGCCCGGGAGCTTCATGCGCTGCTGCGCGACGAACGCGCGCAACAGCGCGTCCAGTGCCTGCATGATGGCCGGCTCGCCACGGATCTCGTAGGGACCGCCGGACTCGATCGCGCGCAGGCCTTCTTCTTTGACATTGCCGGCGACGATGCCCGAGAAGGCGCGGCGGAGGTCGGCGGCCAGTTCGTGTGCGGGGCGTTCACGATGCAGGTTCAATGCCGCCATCGACTCATGGGCGGGGAGAAACGGCTGCTGATACGCGAACGGCACGCTGAGCGCCCAGTTGAAGAAGAAGGCGTCCTTGTTGTCCAGGCGCTGCTCGCGCACTTTGTCGATGCCTTTGCTCATGGCGCGCGCCACGGCCTGCGGATTGTCGACGATGATCTGGTAGCGGCGGGCAATCGACTCGCCCAGCACCAGCCGAAGGAAGCGGTCGATCTGCTCGAAGTAGCCGGCCGATTCGCACGGCCCGGTAAAGACCAGCGGCAGGGCCTGCTCGGCGTTGTCCGGGTGCAGCAACAGGCCGAGCAGGTAGAAGATCTCCTCGGCGGTTCCCACGCCGCCGGGAAAAACGATGATGCCGTGACCGATGCGCACGAAAGCCTCGAGGCGCTTCTCGATGTCCGGCATGATCACCAGATGACTGACGATCGGGTTGGGCGACTCGGCAGCGATGATGCCGGGCTCAGTGATGCCGATATAGCGGTTGTGGCGGCGGCGCTGCTTGGCATGAGCGATGGTGGCGCCCTTCATCGGACCCTTCATGGCGCCGGGGCCGCAGCCGGTGCAGATATCCAGCCCGCGCAGGCCGAGCTGATAGCCCACCTGCTTGGTGTAGTCGTATTCGGCACGCGCGATCGAATGGCCGCCCCAACACACCGCCAGGTTGGGATCGGTGTGCGGGCGCAGGATGCGCGCGTTGCGCAGGATCTCGAACACCGCATGGGTGATGCCCACCGAATCGTCGAGGTCGAACGTGCCCGCCGCGAGGCTCGAGGACGCGTAGACGATGTCGCGCACCACCGCGACTAGCAGCTCGTTGATGCCGCGAATGATCTGCCCATCCACGAAGGCCTGCGCGGGCGCGTTGCGCAATTCAAGCTTGATGCCGCGGTCCTGCTGCAGCACCTGGATGTCAAAATCGGGGTAGCGCTCTAGCGTAGAACGCGGATCGTCGCTCTCACTGCCCGAGGTCAGCACGGCCAGCGCACAGCGCCGTAGCAAACCGTGTAACCCCGACGCGCTGACGTCGCGCAGCATGGCCACCTCGTTGCGCGAAAGCACATCCAACCCGCCCGAGGGCGAGATACGTGCGCTGACGGTGCTGCACAACGGAGGCCGTGGCGGCAGATAGTCTTCCTCTCGTTCCTGTCTGCTGAGAGTCATGGTGTTTCTCCGGCGCGCGCGGCGGCCCTTCTGCTCAAGCCGTTCAGCATCACCATGCCGATTGGCGATTGCAAGCGCGCAACAAAAAACCGGCGCCCGCGAGGACGCCGGTCGATAACGCACCAAATGTGCAGTCAGAACTTGTAGCGCACGGTCACCTGCACCGACCAGCGCGAAACCGGCCGTGTAGAGGTATCGAGCAGACCGAAGCTTTCCGGCGCGTAGTTGCCATTGGCATCGACATAGCGGCTCAGGTCGTAGATGTACTTGCCGGTGGCCGGATCGATGCCGGCGAAGTTGGCGAGGTTGCGCGCCGGCGGAAAACCCACGTAGTGGAACTGCCCCCACCTGCGATCCAGCAGGTTGAGGAAGTTGTAAAGATCCACCACCACTTCGCCCTTGTTGTCCTTGAACAGGCCCGGGATTTCCTGCGTGAAGCGCAGGTCGATCTCGTGTGTCCATGGCAGATAGCTGCTGTTGCGCGGTACGTCGCGGCCGGCGTATTGCGCCAGTCCGGCCTGCGACTTGATGTAGCTGAAGAACTGTTGCTGCAGTTGCGCCGAAGTGGTGCTGGTGAACTCCACGTCACCCGGGCCGGTCGGCACGTACACCAAATCGTTGTAGGAGATGGTGTCGCCATTGGCGTTGTTGCCGAAAATCCAGCTGTAAGGGCTGCCGCTGGCGATATTGAGGAACGCGCCGAACGTGGTTCGGTAATCACGGAAGAACTTGTGCGACCACGACAAGTAACCGGAGAAACGGTCGCGCACGTTGTAGTTGGCGTTGTAGGCGATATTGGCGTTGGGGTTGACCGCCGGCGCGTTGCTCCAGTTGGAGTACGCCACCGAGGATGTCCCCGGATTGACCGCATCGGCGCGCCCGTGCGTCCAGGCCAGCGACCAGCCGAAGCCGTCCGCCGCAGGCCGCTGCAGACGCAGCGTGGTGTAGGCGGCACTGCCCAGATCGGTGTTGGTCAGCAGCGTGGACTGCGGATTGAAGGCGCGATTGGTGTTGGCGATCGTGGTGGTGCCGAGCGTGCCGTTGGGATTGAGTTTGAAATAAATCGGCCGGCCGTCCGGGCCAAAGGTCGTCGGCGCACCCAGATTGATGGCCTGGAAGTAAACGGCGTTCTGATCCTTGACGTACGAGATCTCGGCGCTGGCAACCATGCCCCACCACGGCAACTCGTGGTCCAGTGCCAGCGACGCCTTCAGCACGGTCGGCTGCTGGAACGAAGTGCTCAATGCATCGACACGCTGCTGCGGCAGGCTGAGCACCTGCGTCGGCTGGCCGGTGGGATTGGCCGATACCGGATACAGCGTGGCCGGATTGCGCACGAACGCGGTGGCGACGTTGATGCCGTTGTTGGTGTAGGGATTCGATTGCCATACCGCCGGCGTGGCGCCCATGAAGATGCCGATACCGCCGCGCAACTGCGTGGGCAGCGCGGTATCGAAGGTGTAATTGAAAGACAGGCGCGGCTCCAGCACCGTCTTACCGTCGATAGTGGTGTTGTTGGGATAACCGAAGGTCTGCGCAAACTGCGCGTTGTATGCCGGTTTGGTCGGCACGCGCGGCACGTCCATGCGCAGACCGTATTGCAGGTTCAGCGCGTCGTTGATCTGCCAGACGTCCTGCGCGAAGAAGCCCCAATTGTCGTAGGACCAGATCGCCGACGCGCTGGCCAGCGCCCCGGCGGACGGACGTGCCAACTGGTACTGGTAGTACTTGCCGGCCTGGAAATCGGCGATGCTGCGGAACACGTAGGTGCCCGCGTAATCCTGCAGGAATAGGTTGTCGTACTGGTTGCGCACGAAGTCCACGCCGAACTTGACGGTGTGGTCGTTGAGGAACAGCGTGCCTGCCCAGAAACCGGTCCAGGTCTTGGTGTTGAGGCTGTTGGCCTGGTAGGACCGGTCGGTGCCCAGGTAGACGCTGGGACCGGAAGGCGAGGTGCCGGTGCTGCCGTTCACGTAAACCTGCGCTTGCGCGGCCAGGGGACCGTCGAGTTGCGGGACGCGCGCGTACTTGCCGTAGGAAACCGACGTCTCCGTGGAGAAGGTATCCGACCAGTCGTCATAGCTGTTGACGACAAAATTCCTGAAGTCGCGCAACTGCGAGTAGAAGCGCGCGGCATAGCTGACCGAACCGTTGTTGCCTGGAGTGAAGTTGGGATACACGGCCAGGTTGCTCTTGACGCGGTCGTAGCGGAACGACAGGCGGTGGTTGTTGTTGATGTTCCAGTCGATCTTGGCGAGGTAGCGTTTTTCGTCGGTATTGTTGGCGCCGGTGGTGATGCCGCCGGTGGCCCAGCCGTAGCCCTGCGCAATCTGCGCGATCTGCGCCAACTGCGTCGGTGTGACATTGATGGTGTTGGAAGCACCCGAACCGATGATGCCCACATCGGGGCCCGGTGCGGTGGTCTTCTGATCCTCGTAGCCGACGAAGAAGAACAACTTGTCCTTGATGATCGGGCCACCCAGGGTGAAACCGGCCGTGGTGTTCTTGTTGAAGCCGGTGAACGGCGTGTCGTTGATGCCCTTGCCCACCCACTTGGCGGGCAGGTATACGTAGTAAAGATCGCCGTGGAATTGGTTGGTGCCGCTCTTGGTCACCGCGTTGATCTGCGCGCCAGTATTGCGCTGGTTGGTGACATCGTAGTTGTTGGTGGAGACGTTGATTTCCTGGATCGTGTCGATGGAGATCGGCTGGCCAAGTGAAGGCAGTCCACCGGCCTCCAGACCGAACGGATCGTTGGTGGGCACAGCGTCGATACTGATGTTGTTGTAGCGGCTGTTCTGGCCCAGCGCCGAGATCTCGCCGCGCGTCGGATCAGTAATGTTGACCATCGGGTCTAGGCGCACGTAATCCTGCAGGCTGCGACCGGTGGCCGGCAGAGTCTGAATCTCCTGCTGGGTGACGTTGGTGGTCAGGCCGCGGCTGTCGGGATTGAAAGTGTTGTTGAGCGCCGTCCCGGTCACGGTAACGGTGTGCAACTCCTTGGCCTGTATCCCCAAGGTAAAATTGACCGTGCCGGTCTCGGCCAGCTTGAGATAGACGTTGTCTTTTTCGACACTCTCCAGCCCCTGCTTGCCGACTTTGATCTCGAACGGCCCGCCCACGCGCAAACCCTGCGCGTTGTAGACGCCCTTGGCGTCGGTGGTGACCACGCGCGTGGTGCCCGAAGGTACGTTGACGATGGTCACGGTGGCACCGGCCACCGGCTTGCCCTGCGCGTCGACCACCTGGCCAGTGATGGCTGAAGAAGTGTTCTGGGCGTGCGCAGTGGAAACAGCCAGCAGCATGGCGATGGCGAACGGCAGCGCCTTGACCTGAATGCGATGACTCATGGGTATGCCCTTAGCTCACAGAAAAGTAAGGTTGGGGCGCAGCTTTCCCGCTCTGCATGCAGCAGAGGCCGAATCGCGGACAACCCCTTACGCACTGATAGCGCGTGAGTAACAAAAGGCTAACAGCATAATATGACGGATTTGTAAAAAATGCCGAACCGTAATGTTTCGGCCGCGGCGCGTACTGCGCCGTCGTGACAGCTCCGTCGGGCGGACCTCACATTCGAAGCCATGGGCTGTCGGTACGGACGGGCAGCCTCATTACTCGGCGCCGGCATGGCGCGCGCACGAAAAAAGCAGTTATTGAGGCGAGGCGGCGAACAAGCCGGAGTGGTCCGAGTCGCGGACCCGGCCGCACGCTTCAGCCGGCGCGGCGCAACTGCTTGGCCGCGTCGGAGCGCGCGGCTTCCAGCGCTTCAAGATAGCCTGCATCGAGGCCGGTGACGTATTCGCCGGTGAAACAGGAGGCATCGAAGCGGGTCAGTGCATCGTTGCCCTCGGCCACGGCCGCTTCCAGATCGACCAGGTCCAGGTACACCAGCCAGTCGGCGCCCAGCAGCGTTTCGATCTCGGCTTCGCTGCGTCCGTGCGCGATCAACTCGTGCGCAGCCGGCATATCGATGCCGTACACGTTCGGATAACGCACCGGCGGTGCCGCCGAGGCGAAATACACCTTGTGCGCACCGGCCTCGCGCGCCATCTGGATGATCTGTCTGGAGGTGGTACCACGCACGATGGAATCGTCGACCAGCAGCACGTTCTTCTTGCGGAATTCCAACTCGATCGGATTGAGTTTGCGGCGCACCGATTTGGCGCGTTCGCCCTGCCCCGGCATGATGAAGGTGCGGCCGATGTAGCGGTTCTTGACGAAGCCCTCGCGGAATGGCACACCCAGCACTGCTGCCAGCGAGCTGGCCGCGGTACGCGCGGTATCGGGGATGGGGATCACCGCGTCGATGTCGTGGTCGGGGCGCAGACGGCGGATCTTGGCGCCCAGGCGCTCGCCCATGCGCAGCCGCGCCTTGTACACCGACACGTCCTCGATCATCGAATCCGGTCGCGCCAGGTACACGTATTCGAAGATGCACGGCGCATGCACCGCATCGCGCGTGCAGATGCGGCTGTGCAGGGTTCCATCGAGGGCCACGAACACCGCCTCGCCGGCGGCCACGTCACGCACGCGCTTGAAGCCGAGGATGTCGAACGCCACCGATTCCGATGCGAAGGCGTACTCCTTGCCCTGCGGCGTTTCGCGCTCGCCCAGCACCAGCGGACGGATGCCGTTGGGATCGCGCATGGCCAGCAGGCCCTTGCCGACCACCAGCGCCAGGCAGGCATAGCCGCCACGCGCGCGGCGGTGCACGGCGGCGACCGCATCGAACAGGCGCTCGGCGCTGAACTTCTCCGGCGCCTGTGCGGCCAGTTCGTGCGCCAGCACGTTCAGCAGCACCTCGGAGTCGGAGTCGGTATTGATATGGCGGCGGTCGTCCTCGAACAGCTCGCGGCGCAGGGCCTCGGTGTTGACCAGGTTGCCGTTATGCGCGAAGGCGATGCCATAGGGCGAGTTGACGTAGAACGGCTGCGCCTCACCGACGTTGTCGCAGCCGGCGGTGGGATAGCGACAGTGGCCGATGCCGGCGCGGCCCAGCAGCAGGCGCATGTGCGCGTGACCGAATACGTCGCGCACCAGGCCATTGTCCTTGTGCAGTCGCAGGCGCGCGCCGTCCAGGGTGGCGATGCCGGCGGCGTCCTGGCCGCGATGCTGCAGCACGGTCAAACCGTCATAAAGCTGCGCCGCGACGTCACTGCGGCCGACGATGCCGATGATTCCACACATGACTCAGTGCTCGTTGGATGAAGGGTGCAGCGCCTGGCGCAAGCGCGGCGGCAGCGACCAACCTGCGGGCGTGGGCAGTGGCGGCTCGGAGGCATAACTCACGTAGCGGGCCACCCGTGGCGGTAGACGCGCCTGCAGTCTCTGCGCCGCGTGCTGGAAAGTAGGAATCAACGCCGACTGCCGCCACCAGGCGTCGCGTGGCAGCGGCGTCATGCCGGCCAGCAGCACTGCCAGAGTCACGATCAGCAGCCCGCGCGCAGCACCGAACAGCATGCCCAGCATGCGGTCGGTACCGGTCAGACCGGTGCCCTGCACCAACAGCCGCAGCAGCCACCCGATGACCACTCCGGCAATCAGCACCAGCACGAAGATCAGCACCCATGCCGCGAACAGCCGCGCAGCAGGATCGCGCAGGCCGGCCGGCAGATAGGCCGAGACGGGTTCGCCGAATTGCCACGCTGCCCACAGCGCGACAAACCAGACGACCAGCGCCAGCACCTCGGCAAGCAGACCGCGCCACAGGCCCAGCAGCACCGAGATCGAGATCACCGCGAGGATGACGTAATCGGCGACGTCCATCGCGCGACCGGCCGCTCAATGTGCCACGGCGACGATGCCGTCCTGGCCCAGCTTGGCCTTGATCTGCGCGCGCAGCGCCAGCGCGCCGTCACGGCTGGCCTCGGGGCCGACGCGCACGCGCCACAGCGTACCGCTGGCAACGTGGATGGTATCGGTATAGGCCGGAAAGCCGGCCGCGAATACACGGGTCTTGAGGCTGTCGGCCGTCGCCGGGTTGTCGAAGGCACCCAACTGCACCACCCAGCCGCCCGCCCGCCCCGCCGGCAAGTCTGCCGCCGGTTGATCGGCCTGCAGCGTCGTACTCTGCGCGACCAGCACCGCCGTGGTGCGGGGTTCGGCGGCGTGGATGCGCAACCGCGCCGCCTCGGCCAAGGCGCGATTGGCGTAGGGTCCGGCATAGATGCGCAGCGCCGGCTTGCCGGCCACGCGCAGGGCCTGCTCGCCCACCGGCACGCCCAGCTTGCGCACGCGCCCAGCCAGTGCGCGCGCATTGCCGAGGTCGGTGTAAGCACCCAGGCTGACGATGTAGCGCAGTTGCGCGGCCGTGCCCGGCGGCAGCGTTGTCACGGTCGGGCGCGGGGCTGCGGCTGGCGCAGCGGGCGTCGCCGCATGCGTGGCCGCGGAAACCGCGCCGGGGGTCGCGGGCGGGTTGCCGGATGCCGGCGCCTGCGCGGGTGCCGGCATGCCGGGCGCCGGACGCGGCAGCGCGGTGGTGGAACCGACATCGGCGGGGGCACCCGGAATGGTCACCGTGGGCATCGCCCCCGTCGTCGCCGGCTGCGCGCCCGCGCCGCCGACCGTCGTTGCAGACGCTTTCGGTGCGCTCGTCGCGGGTGTCGGCGCGCCCAGTGCGAAGGTCTTGCTCTGCTGCGGTGGCTGCGGCTGCGCCGGAATGCCCAAGCTCACCGATGTGGTGGCGCTGCCGCCCTGCTCATGCCCGGAGAAAAACATGGGCACCACGATGACGATCAGCGCCAGCAACACGGCGGCACCGACCAGACGCTGTTTCAGGCGTGCATCCACGGGCTGGGCTCGCGGGTGAAAGGCAACTGATTATAGCGCCTGCAACTCTGCTACCGCCGCGCGTGGATTCAGCCGCGCGCCGCCGGATCGAGCAATGCACCGGCAATGTGGAACGAGCCGAACGCCAGAATGCGTGCGTCGGCCGGCAGCATGGCGCGCGCCGCAGCCAGCGCCGCGTGCAAGCTGGCATGTTCGCTGAGACCCGCGCCACGCAATGTGCCGCGCAGCCGCAGTGAGACTTCGGCTGCGCTCAGACCACGCAGTCCGGCATCCCTGATCGGGCAGACATGCCAATGCGCGATACGCATGCCCAGAGCTGCACCAATACCGGCGATGTCCTTGTCGGCCAGCGCGCTGAACACGGCGTGGGTGGGGCGCGCGGGCTGTGTGTCCAGCCAGGCCGCGAGTTCAGCCGCCGCTTGCGGGTTGTGCGCCACGTCCACGACCAGTTCCGGCGTGCCGCCCAGCGACTGCAGCCGGCCCTGCAGCCGTGTCTGCGCAAGTCCGTGCGCATAAGCCTCAGGCGCCCATCCCAATCGCGCGCGCAGCGCCCACAACGCCGCCAGCGCCGCAGCCGCGTTGTCGCGCTGGTGTGGTGCGGCGAGCGCCAATTCAGGCATCCGCAGGCGCGCGTGGGTGGCATTTTGGGGATGTGCTCCGTGCGGCGCGCCCGGCCCGGCCCACCACACGCTCGCGCCAGCACCCGGCGCGAGGCCGAAGTCCACACCCGGCCACAACACCTGCGCGCGTGCGGCGTGCGCGGCATCGAGCAGTCCGGCCGGCATCCCGGCAGTGCCCAAGACCAGTGGATGCCCGGCGCGCGCGATGCCGGCCTTCTCGCGACCGATGCTGTCGCGGTCCGGACCCAGGTACTCGACGTGGTCGATGCCGATGGTGGTGACGATGGCGGCATCGGCATCGACGATATTGACCGCGTCCAGGCGCCCGCCCAGACCAACCTCGAGCAGCGCCACATCCAGTCCGGCTGCGGCGAACAGCAGCAGCGCAGCCAGCGTGCCGTACTCGAAATAAGTCAGTGGTATCGCGTCGCGCGCCTGCTCGATGCGCGCGAAGGCCGCGCACAGCGCGGCGTCCTCGGCCTCCACGCCGGCTATGCGCACGCGTTCGTTGTAGCGCATCAGATGCGGCGAGGTGTACGCGCCGACCCGCAGTCCGCGAGCGCGCAGCATGGCTTCGAGAAACGCCACCGTCGAACCTTTGCCGTTGGTGCCGCCGACGGTGATGGTCACCGGCGCTGCCGCCGGTGCGCCCAGCGCCTGCCACACCGAGCGCACGCGCTGCAGACCCAGCGCGATCGGCTGCGCGTGCTGGCGTTGCTGGTACTCCAGCCAGTCTTCGAGCGTATCCGGCAGGTGCATGCGAGGTCGGCGTGCGGCGGGCGCGCAGCATGCTGAGCGCGCCGGCGCGGCGCAAGTCCCGCATCGGCGAGCGCCCGGGCTGCCGCGCATTTGCGTTTGCGCGCGCGCTTTGGCTTGATGCGGCACATGAGTCACGAGCTGACCGCGTTGCTGGAGCTGCAACTGGCACGGGCGCCGCAGGGTCCGTTGCGCGTGGCGTTCAGCGGCGGCCCGGACTCCTGCGCGCTGTTGCACGCGCTGGGCCTGTTGCGGCAAGCGCGTGCGCGCGACCTGCGCGCGCTGCATGTGGATCACGGCCTGCGCGCCGAGAGCGCGCACTGGGCGGCGCAGTGCCTGGATTTCTGCGCGCAGTGGCGGATTCCGCTGGAGCTGCTCGCGGTACGCGTACCCCGCGACAGCGGCGCCGGACTGGAGGCGGCGGCGCGCGCTGCGCGCTACGCCGCGTTGGCCGCGCGCCTGCCCGCCGGCGGCCTGCTAGTGCTAGCGCATCATCGCGAGGACCAGGCCGAAACCGTGCTGCTGAAGCTGCTGCGCGGCGCCGGGCCCGAGGGCCTCGGCGCCATGCGCACGCTGCGCGGGTTCGCGGATGGTCAGCTCTGGCGGCCGCTGCTGGCGGCACCGCGCGCCCTTCTGCGCGGCCATCTGGACGCGTTCGGCATCGTGCCGATCGAGGATCCGGCCAACCGCGACCCCGCGCACGCGCGCAGCTACTTGCGCACGCAGGTCTGGCCGCTGCTGCAACGCCATTGGCCCGAGGCCGCGGCATCCCTGAGCCACGTGGCGCGGGTGCAGCACGCGCTGGCCGAGGATCTGGCCACGCGCGCGGCACACGCGCTGCGGGAAGTGGTCCGCGCCGACACCGATACGCTCGACTGCACCGCCTGGCTGGCCCTGCCCGACGCGTTGCGTGCGCCGGTGCTGGCGCGCTGGTTGCGCATGCGCGGTCTGCGCGCGCCGGATGGTGCGCAGCGCGCGGCGCTGGAGCGCGCGCTGCGCAGCGCCGCGCGCGACCGCGTGCCCGAGCTGCGCTGCGCCGACACCGTGCTGCGTGCCTGGCGCGGACGCCTGTACGCCGAGCCCTGGCAGGCGCCGGTGATGCCAGACTGGAGCGCCGAATGGAACGGCGCCGCGCTGGCCCTGCCCGGCGGCGCGCAATTGGCGCTGCTACGAGACGACCTGCGCTTCGCCTTGCCGCTGCGCGTGCGCGCCACCCGCGCCGGCGAACGCCTGCGCCGCGCCGACGACACCCATACACGCAGCCTGGGCGCTCTGTTCCAGCAGGCCGACGTGCCGCCCTGGCAACGCGCACGCTGTCCGCTGATCGAAACGCCGCAGGGCGAGCCCCTGGCGCTGGGTGATATTGCGTTTACCGCGCGCGGAGCGGACTTCTTCGCCGCATTGGAGACGCGACCGCTGTGGCGCCGCTGCACCGCGCCGGAATGGCGCAAAGGCATTGCTGCCGCCGCGATCACGCGCGCCGGTGATTGAATCGCCGCCGTCGCTGCGCTAGCGTTCGCGACCATGGCCAAGTCCAGCACTCAAGCATCGGCGCCGGCGTCTGCCGCGTTCGAGCAGTCGCTCGACGAACTGGAAGCACTGGTTGCGCGCATGGAACAGGGCGAACTGGGTCTCGATGAGTCGCTGGCCGCGTTCGAGCGCGGCGTGGCTTTGTATCGCAACTGTCAGGGCGCACTGGACCAGGCCGAGCTGCGCGTGCGCAAGCTGCTCGATCCCGAGGCGCCCGATTCCGCCGAACCCTTTGAAGCCGATACACCCTGAACTCGGCCCCGAATTCACCGCGCTGATCGAACGCAGCGAGGCCGCGCTCGAACGTGCGCTGCCGCGCGCCGCGCAAGACGATCCCGGCCGCCTGCACGCGGCGATGCGCTACGCGGTGCTGGGCGGCGGCAAGCGCCTGCGCCCGCTGCTGGTCTACGCCAGCGGCGGGTTGTTCGATGCGCCGCCGACGCGGCTGGACGTGCCTGCCGTGGCCGTCGAACTGATCCACGCCTACTCGCTGGTGCACGATGACCTGCCGGCCATGGACGACGATGCGCTGCGCCGCGGCCGACCCACCTGCCACGTGGCCTACGGCGAGGCCACAGCCATCCTGGCCGGCGACGCGCTGCAGGCGCTGGCGTTCGAGCACCTGACGCGCGACACCACCCTGGAGGTCGATACCGCCGTGCGCCTGGCTATGCTGCGCGCGCTGGCCGAAGCCTGCGGCGCCGAGGGCATGGCGGGCGGCCAGGCACTGGACCTAGCCGCCACCGGCGGTCGACTCGATCTGCCCCGGCTCGAACACCTGCACGCACTGAAGACCGGCGCATTGATCCGCGCCAGCGTGCGCCTAGGCGCGCTGGCCGCCGGCGCGGACAACGCCGCCGCGTTGCGGGCGCTGGATGACTATGCCAGTGCCCTCGGTCTGGCCTTCCAGATCCGCGACGATCTGCTCGACGTGGAAGGCGCCACCGCCACACTCGGCAAGACCGCCGGCAAGGATGCCGCGCAAAGCAAACCCACGTTTCCTATGCTGCTGGGCATCGACGGCACGCACCGCCGCCTGGGCCAGATCACCGCGCAGGCGCTGGCAGCGCTGGCGCCGTTCGGCGCGCGTGCCGGACAGCTTGCGGAACTGGCGCGACATGTCGCCGCGCGGGCGCGCTGAGCGCGCCCTGACCAGCGATCATCAGTTGATGAAACGGATCGTCAGCGGATAACGGTAGCGCGTGCCGTTGCTGGTCTGCACGGCGGCGATGATCGACATCACGATATCGAACACCACGACCAGCGGTATCAGCAGGAAGCCGATCAGCAGGAATACCAGCACCCAGGAAACGAGGAATGCGATGAGCATGGTGAGCTGAAAGTTCACCGCTTCTTTGCCGGCTTCGTTGACCTGCGGCATCTGGTCCTTCTTGATCAGCCACAACACCAGTGGGCCGAGAATGAAGCCCACGCCAGTGATCAGGCCGAACAACGCGGACAAGTGCGTGAACATGGCCCAGTTGCGCTGCTCCATCTCGCCAGGCGGCGCGTAACCCGGCGCCGGAGGCGGCGGCGGTGTGGTGTACTGCTCGTTCTCGCTCATGACGGCATCTCCCCGGGTGACGCCGGCTAGCGTCCTCGCCGGTTCGGGCACTGTCAATGTGCGGCAAGGCCGGCGCGCATCAGGCCGCACGTGCCACGCGCAGCAGGCCGCCCTGCGGCTGTAGCGCCGCGCTGCCCGGAAACACGCGCGTGGCCAGCGTCGACTCGGACACGCCCATGTGGCCGGCCAGCAGACCTTTGAACACGGCGCGGAAATCCGTCGTCGCATGGATGTCGCGATCCTGATACAGCTGGCCCGGACGCATGCCCGGCCACTGCCCACCCACGCGGCCGCCAGCCACCGCGCCGCCGGCGACGAACATCACGCTGCCGGTGCCGTGATCGGTGCCGTTGGTGCCGTTGATGCGCGCGGTGCGGCCAAACTCGGTCACCACCACCAGCGTGGTGCGCGCCCACACCGGCTGCGCGGCCTGCGCGAAGCTGGACAGCGCGTTGTCCAGCTCCTTGAGCTTGCGCATCAGGATGGCGGCCTGGTTGGCATGGGTGTCCCAGCCGTAATCCTCGACGAAGCCGATGCGCGGGCCTTCCGCCTTGGCCATGAAGGTGCCGGCCGCCTGCATCAGCTGCGGCAGGCGCCCGCCGCTGCCCATGGCTTTGGCCTTGCCGCGCATCGTCTTGCCGTCCATCGCCAGCGGCATCGCGCCGGGCATGGATGCGGCCATGGTGTCGGGCATCACCGCGCCGCCGCCTTGGCTGGCCAGGGCATCGGCGAAGGCCGGCGCCAGGCGCGGATCCTCGGCATACAGCGGCTCCAGCCGCTGCAACAAGATCGGGTTGACGCGCACCGGCAGCGGCGGCGTCCAAGTGGCCACCGGCACCGCACCGCGCATCATCAGCGGCATTACCGTGCTCACCGCCAGACCCTCCGCGCCGGGCAATGCCGCGATGGCGCGGTTGAGCCAGCCGGTCTGCGCGCCATCCGGCGTGGCAGTGCCGTTTTCCACGCAATCCTGGGCCTCGAAGTGCGAGCGGCCCCAGTACGGCGGCGCCGCGGCGGGAATCGGCAACAACTGGCCGCGCTGGTACAACTGCTGCGCGAAGGTGAGTGCGGGATGCAGCGCGAAGGTGCCGTCCAGCTTGAGCGCGGCGGCGGCCTCGGCGGTCGATCCGGCAGGCGACAGCGCCAGCGGCCCGCGCAGTTGCGCATAGCCCGGATCACCGTAGGGCGGCAGCGCATGCAGGCCATCCAGACCGCCGCGCAACATCAGCACCAGAAAGCGCGTATCGCTGCCGGTGGCGGCGCGGGTGATGCCTGGCCACAGCGTCAACGTGGCCGCAGCCGCAGCCGAATAACCCATCAGGCGCAGGAATTCGCGACGCGTGGTCATGTCATACCCTCCACTGGAACTCGGGGCTGGCCAGCAGCAGCGCCACCGCCTGCTCGGGCGCCTCGGCGCGGCGCAGGGCCAGGTCGGTGCCGGCGCCAAGCTGCGGACCCAGCACGTCAGCGGCCAGCGCGCACGGATCGAGTCCACTGCGCGGCACGCGCTCGGCCAGCGCCTCGGACACCTGCACGCGTTTCCACAACGCATCCGGCGCGATCCAGTCGCTGGCGATGTCGGTGTAGCCGGCCGGCGAACGCGGCATGAAGGTGGGCTGGCCCAGGCGCATCGAAAAACCTTCCCACGGCTGCGGCTTGTCGCCCGGATCGATGCCGCCGGCGCGCATGCCGGCGTACAACAGGTCCTGCGGCGTGCGGAACTTGCGCGCGTCCGGCGCCCAGGTGGCCGGATGCTCGAGCATGGCCGCGTACAGGGCCGGCAGCATGCCGCCGCTGTCGAGATAGGCCTGCGCCATGTGCCGGACCAGTCCGGACGGTGGCACATCGCTGACGCAGTGCGTGGCCAGTTCGGTCGCCAGATGTTGCGCGGTGGCCGGGTGCACGGCGAAGTCGGCGAGGATGGCCCTGGCCTGGTCCTCGCCGCGCTGGTCGTAGACCTTGCCCAGCACGGTGACGCTGCCCGGCTCGTGCGCGAACGGCCGGAACTTGAACGCGCGCTGCACATCGCCCTGTTCCAGCTCGCGCGGAAACGGCAGACTCCAGCCGGTCAGCGCACGCGCGAACTGGGTGACGTCGGCCTGCGTGTAGTGCGCGCCGACGCCGAGGGTGTGCAGTTCCATGATCTCGCGCGCGAGGTTTTCGTTGAGGCCGAGCTTGCGCGCGGGCTGGCCATCGGCGCGCCGCGCCAGACGCCGGTCGACGCGCTCGGCCAACGGCGAATCCGGACCCACCGACTGCGCCTGGTCGAGATAGCGCAGCATCGCCGGATGCTGTTCCACCGCCAGCAGCATGTCGTAGAAGCGTCCGTCGAGATGCGGGCGGATGGCCTCGCGCTCCATCGGCGCGGCGTACAGGCGCGCCGGGCCCTTGTCCACCGACACCGCGAAGTGGTTGGACCAGAAACGCACCAGGCGCTCGGCAAACGGTGTGCCGGTACGTGCCGCCAGTTGCCAGCGCGCGCTGGCCTCGTGGCGCAGGTCATCGCCGAACATCCGGGCGTACAGCCGCGCCAGCGAGTTGACCGGCTTGCCGCTCCTGACGCTCGCGGACGGCACCGGCTGCCCCGCGTCATCGCGCTTCAGCGCGCGGCGCTGCTGCATCAGCCGGGCTTCCTTGCGCAGGTAATCGAGACTGTCCGGCAGGCCGTCGAACACGCCGAGATCGGCGGCCGGCCGGCGCGACTGTGCCAGTGCCCAGCTCGTCGCGTCGCCGAGCTGTTCCAGCTCGCCGTGGCGTGCGCCCAGCCCCAGCCGATTCAGCGCGCTGGCGGCGCGGCGTCGGGATTCGGCACGCATAGGCATCGCTCCGCGGCCCCGCGGGCCGCCCATGGACGATGCAACGCGCCAGCCGGCGCGGCGTTGACGTCGGTGCTCAGCTACCGGCGACGGTCATCGCACCGATCAGCACCGAGGGCGTCATCAGGCCGCTGCGCGCGTCGAGATCACTGCCGACGACTTCGATGCCGGCGAACATGGCGCGCAGATTGGAGGCGATGGTCACTTCCTCCACCGGATGCACGATGCGGCCGTGCTCGACCCAGAAGCCCGCCGCGCCGCGCGAGTAGTCACCGGTGACGGTATTGACGCCCTGCCCCATCAGTTCGGTCACCAGCAGGCCGCTGCCCAGCGCCTCCAGCATCTGCGCGAAATCCAGCGCGCCCGGCTCCAGCACCAGGTTGCGCACGCCACCGGCGTTGCCGGTGCTGGCCAGGCCCAGTTTGCGCGCCGAATAGCTGCCCAGCACGTAGCGCGTCAGCACGCCGCGCTCGATCAGCGGTTGCTCGCGCGTGGTCACGCCTTCGGCGTCGAAGGCGGCCGAGGCCGGACCACGCGGCAGACGCGGACGTTCGATGATGTCGATGTGTTCGGGAAACAGGCGCTGGCCCTGCTGGTCGAGCAGAAAACTGGCGCGCCGATACAGCGCGCCGCCGCTGACCGCGCTCACCAGATGGCCGATCAGGCTGCGCGCCGTATCGGGCGTGAACAACACGCGGCACGAACCGGTGGCCACGGGCCGTGCGCCCAACCGCGCCAGCGCGCGTTCGGCGGCGCGACGACCCAAGGCTTCGGCATCCATCAGATCCTCGCCGGCCCGCGCGCTGTCCCACCAGTAGTCGCGCTGCATGCCGTCCGCGCTGTTGCCGGCGATCAGGCTGCACGACAACGAATGCTGGGTCGAATGCTCGCGCCCCAGGAATCCGTGCGAGTTGGCATACACCGACAGCGCGCTGCCGCTGCCCACGCCGGCGCCCTCGCTGTTGCCGATGCCGGCCACGGCCAGTCCGGCAGCCTCGCAACGCTGAGCCAGCGCCACCGCGGCATCCACGCCCAGCTTCCACGGATGCCAGAGGTCCAGATCGGGAAAATGCGTGGCCATGCGCTCGGCATCGGCGAGCCCGGCCGCGGGGTCGGATTCGGTGTGGCGCGCGATTGCGCAGGCGTGCTCCAACGTGGCGGTGATCGATTCCGGCTTGAGATCGGCGGTGCTGGCGCTGCCCTTGCGCTGGCCGAAGTACACGCTGAGGCTGAAACCGCGATCACGCGAGTGCTCGACCGTCTCCACCTCGCCCATGCGCACGTTGACGTTGAGGCCGGTGTCGACGCTGGCGTGCACCTCGGCGGCGCTGGCGCCGGCGGCGCGCGCCCGGGCGATGACATCGCACGCGATTTCGGCCAGGCGATCGAGTTCTTGTGCGGGCTCGGTCTCGGCCGCAGACGCGGCGCTCAGTGCTTGCGGCATGGGTTTGTCTCGCGCGGCCGGCGCGCTACGCTGCGCGCCTGATTCGCCGCGCAGTGTGCCATGACATGCAAGCCGACCTCGACCCGGAACACCCCGCCGAGCCCAGCCGCAGCCAGCGTCGCCGCGACGCGCTGGCGCTGTTCGATCTCGGCGAGGCACTGGTGGCGTTGCCGCCGTCGCGGCTGGCGCGCATCGAGTTGCCCGACGACGTGCGCGGCGAAATCGCCAACGTGCGCCGTATCGGCGCGCCGGTAGCGCGCAAGCGCCAGCTGCAGTACCTGGCCAAGCTGATGCGCCGTCACGACGCCGCCGTCTTCGCGCCGGCGCGCGCCGCGCTCGGCGAAGACGCCGCCACGCATCGGCTGCAGGTGGCCGCCGAGCAGCGTCTGGAAACCCTGCGCGAACGTCTGCTGGGCGAGGGCGACAGCGCGCTGGGCGAACTGCTGCGGCGGCATCCGCAGGCCGACCGGCAGCACCTGCGCGCGCTAGTGCGCCAGGCCCGAAACGAACGCGCCGGACACGCCGTGCCGCATGCCTACCGCGCTCTGTTGCGCGTCCTGCGCGCGCTGGAATCCGCGGCGCCTGCTGCGGACTCCGGCGCGCCCGCAGCGGATTCAACCGCGCGCGACTGACGCATTCATCGCCCCGCAGGCTCGCGATCGCTGGCGCGGATGAACTGCACGATGTTGTCGTGCAGGCGCTGCAGGTCTTCGGGACGCACGTAGATCATGTGCCCGGTGTGGTAGTAGCGGAACTCGATGTTCTTCTGCAGGCTGGCCTGCATCGGCAACTGCTGCATTTGGTACCACGCCGCGTAGTACGGCGTGGCCAGATCGTAGTAACCGGCGTTGACCATCACTTTCAGGTCGGGGTTGTAGCTCATCGCCGCGGCCAGATCGGGCATCACGTTGGTGGCGACATAGGCCGGCGTGGTCTGGCCCGGTGGGGTGTGCAGCAGGTTCCAGTCGTTGCCCACGCTGTTGGAAACGATCTTGTAATTGTGATCGCCGCCGAAATGCAGCGTCTTGCGCACATAGTCGTTGAAGGCCGCGGTATAGGCCGAACTGATCGCCGCGCTCTGCGGGTCGTACGCCGCCATCTCGGCCAGCGGATCCATGCTGGGGCCGGAGAAGCGCGCGTCCAGGCGGCCGGTGGTTTCACCGCGCGGCAACAGCAGGGTCTGCTCGAACTCGGGGCCGGTGACGCGCAGATCGGCCTTCAGGATGTACGCCTCGGACAAGCCGGTGTACTGCGCCATCTGCCTGGCGATGATGTCCTCCTGCGCCCGCGGCAGCGTGGCACCTTCGTTCAGCGCCTGCAGATAAGGGCCCATCGCCCAGGCCTGCACCTGGTCCAGCCACGGATGCAGCGTGGCCGGC
Source organism: Pseudomonadota bacterium (assembly GCA_021794575.1). Taxonomy (GTDB): domain Bacteria; phylum Pseudomonadota; class Gammaproteobacteria; order Xanthomonadales; family Rhodanobacteraceae; genus Metallibacterium. Next base: position 32,769 of record JAJYQO010000039.1, read on the forward strand.
GGGTTGTCCAGCGCCTTGTGATACCAGGCGGTGGCTGCGTAGGTGGGCAGCGCCAGCGCGTAGGGCAGATTGATGCCCGGATCGAGATTGGGCTGATCGATGCTGGTATCGAAGTTGAGAATGGTCGAGCACAGCACGATGCCGTTGAGATCGATGTTGTCCTGCTGTTCGAGAATGTTGGCCAGCACGGCCGAGCGGGTGGTGCCATAGCTCTCACCGATCAGGTATTTGGGCGAGTTCCAGCGGCCGTACTTCGAGAGGAACTCGGTGATGAACTGGGCGAAGGCCTGGCCGTCCGGATCGACGCCGTAAAATGTCTTGGGCGTGCCCGCGCCGCCCTCGGCCTTGCCCAGGATGCGGCTGAAGCCGGTGCCCATGGCATCCACGAACACCAGGTCGGTGGCGTCGAGCAGGCTGCCGTCATTGTTCACCAGCCGGTACGGTGCAGGCGGCGTGTGGATGTGGCTGTCGGTGACCACGCGCACCGGGCCGAAGGCCCCCATGTGCAGCCACACCGATGATGAACCCGGCCCGCCGTTGTAGAGGAATGCGATCGGCCGGCGCGCGGCGTCGGCGCCGCGTTTGAAGTAGGCCACGTAGAACATCTCGCCGGTCGGCTTGCCCTGCTTGTCATGCAGGATCAGGGTGCCGGTATCGGCGGTGTAATCGATGCGCTTGCCGTTGATGGTCACCGCGCCATGCGTGCTGACGGTATGCGGCCGCGACCAGAAGTTGCCGGCGGCGGCCGGTTTGGCCGCGACTGTGGCGGCGAAAGCGGCGGCTGGCAGCAGCATGGTGGCGATGGCCAGTGCGGAAATGCGGCGTGCGATGGACATGGAATCTCCGGAACGCGTATTCGCGAATGCGCCGCATGCAGATCATCGCGACGACGACAAGTTCCCGCGACGCGCACGCCGGCGGGTGTCCTGTTTACGGCTCCGCAATCCGTCCGTCGCGGCCGGACGCATCTGCGCAGCGCGCACCGGCGCGGCATGACCGCCATGTCCGCGACCCGTGTTTACAAATTCGTAGGCCTGCGCGCGCTCCGGCACGGGCGCGCCGTCGCGACGAGGCCGTGCCATGCTTGCGAACGGACACAGCCGGAGCATCGTCATGGAGTACCGCCGCCTCGGATCATCGGGCCTCAAGCTCTCCGCCCTGTCCTTCGGGGCCTGGGTCACCTTCGGGCGCCAGGTCGACACCGCCGCCGCACGCGAAATGCTGGCCGAGGCCCACGCCAAAGGCGTGAACTTCTTCGACAACGCGGAGGTGTACGCGCATGGCGCGGCGGAGCAGGTGATGGGCGAGGCGCTGCATGCGCTGGCGCTTCCGCGTGACGGCTACTGCGTGTCCAGCAAGGCTTACTTCGGGCGTCTGCCCGACCCGGCACCTACCCAGCGCGGGCTGTCGCGCAAGCATCTCACCGAGGCCTGTCAGCAAGCCCTGCGCAGACTGCGCGTGGAGTATCTGGACCTGTTCTTCTGCCATCGCCCGGACCAGGACACGCCGGTCGAGGAGGTGGTGATCAGCATGGACAGCCTGATCCGCCAAGGCAAGGTGCTGTACTGGGGCACCAGCGAATGGCCGGCCGCCGCCATCGCCGCCGCGGCCGCATTCGCGCGCGCCGAGCACCTGATCGGCCCGCAGATGGAGCAGCCTCAATACAACCTGCTGCACCGCGAGCGCGTCGAGCAGGAATACGCCCCCCTGTACGCGCAGATCGGCCTTGGCACGACGACGTGGTCGCCGCTGGCCTCGGGTCTGCTGACCGGCAAATACGCCGGCGGCGTACCGGAACAGTCGCGCCTGGGACAGAACGACTACGACTGGCTGCGCGAATCGGTGCTGGGCGCCGATGACGGCCGCAATGCGCGGCGCGCGGCGCGCCTGCCCGCCCTGGCCGCCGAACTGGGCTGCACGCCAGCACAGCTGGCCATTGCCTGGTGCCTGCGCAACCCGCACGTCAGCACAGTGATTCTGGGCGCCAGCCGCGTGGCGCAGCTGCGCGAAAATCTGGGCGCACTGGACGTTCACCAGCGCCTCGATGCCGCTGCCTGGCGGCACTTCGAGGCCGCTTTCGCGGCCGCCTGAATGCGGCGCGCCGCTGCATGACCGGGCACCGTCCTATACTCGGGCAACGCATCGGGGGAGCGCATCGATGATGCTGTTTTTCGCAGTGCTGCTGGTCGTGGTCGCGGTGATCGTGCTGGTCAAACTGGTGCGCATCGTGCCGCAGGGCTACGAATGGACGGTGGAGCGTTTCGGCAAGTACGTGGCCACGCTCGATCCTGGCCTGCATTTCCTGATTCCCTTCATCTACGCCATCGGGCGCAGAGTGAACATGATGGAACAGGTGCTGGACGTGCCCAGCCAGGACGTGATCACCAAGGACAACGCGGTGGTCAAGGTGGACGGCGTGGTGTTCTACCAGGTGCTGGACGCGGCGCGCGCCGCCTACGAGGTGGCCAATCTCGAGCAGGCCATCATCAACCTGGTGATGACCAACATCCGCACCGTGCTGGGCTCGCTGGACCTGGACGAATCGCTGAGCAAGCGCGACGAGATCAACGCCAAGCTGCTGCGCGTGGTCGACGAAGCCACGCATCCGTGGGGCCTCAAGGTCACCCGCATCGAACTCAAGGACATCCAGCCGCCGCGCGATCTGGTCGATTCGATGGCGCGGCAGATGAAGGCCGAGCGCGAAAAGCGCGCCAACATCCTCGAAGCCGAAGGTTTCCGCCAGGCGGCGATCCTCAAGGCCGAAGGCGAGAAGCAGAGCACCATCCTGGCCGCCGAAGGCAAGCGCGAAGCCGCCTACCGCGAAGCCGAAGCGCGCGAACGCCTGGGCGCCGCCGACGCCAAGGCCACCGAACTGGTTTCGCGGGCCATCGCGCAGGGCGACGTCAACGCGCTGAACTTCTTCGTGGCCAGCAAATACATCGAGGCGCTGAAGGCGCTGGCCGAAGCGCCCAACCAGAAGACGCTGCTGATGCCGATGGAAGCCACCGGCGTGCTGGGCGCGCTGGCCGGCATCACCGATCTGGTGCGCAGCGCCCAGAGCGAGAGCAGCGCGCGCAAGAACCTCCCCGGAGGCAAGCCATGAGCGCTTTGTTCATCAACCTGCCCGGACATCTGGTGTGGTGGTCGGTGGCCTTGATTCTGGCCGCCGCCGAAGTGCTGGCACCCGGCTATTTTCTGATCTGGATAGGCCTGGGCGCGGCGGCCACCGGCGGCCTCGTGCTGCTATGGCCGCAGTTGGGCGTCCTGGCCCAGGCACTGAGCTTCACGCTGCTGGCTTTTCTTTCCTGCGCGGCCTACTGGAGCTGGTTGCGGCCGCGCCTGCAGCGCGGCGAGCGCAGCGACGCCACCACGCTGAACCGCCGCGGCGCCAGCCTGGTGGGGCGACGGTTAGTGCTGACCGAGGCTATCCGCGATGGCCGCGGCCGCGCGCGGGTCGGTGACAGCGTCTGGCTGGCGACCGGCCCCGATCTGCCCGCCGGCAGCGAAGTCGAGGTGGTCGGCAGCGAGGGCGTGCTGCTGAACGTGCGTCCACTGCATGCCGCCGAGTCCGTATCCAAGGATCAGGCGCACCCGGGCTGAGAGCGGGCTCACGCCAGCAGCAGACAGGCCACGCCCGCAAGCGTGCAGGCCACACCCAGCAACTTGCGCGCGCTCAGCGGCTCGCGCAGCAACAAGGCTGCCAGCAGGACGATGAAGGCCGAACTGGTCTCGTTGAGAATGGCTGCCACCGTCGCCGGCGCGTATTTGTAGCCACCTATCCACATCAGCACGGCCAGATACTGGCCGACGAACGCGGCCAGCAGTAGCAGCGGCCAGCGCACGCGGCGTCCGGACAGCGTCCGCCACGGCGCTTCGCGTCGCCATGCGAACAGCACAAGCAGGCCGAGCAGGCCGCCCAGGGTCCGCAGCAGCACGATCCACAGCACCGGCTGGCCGCCGAGCCAGGGCTTGATCAGCACGATCGCCACCGCCATCAGGAAGATCGCAGCGACGCCAAGCGCAATCCCCTGCCGCAACCGGCGTCGATCCAGTCCCGTCGCGTGACCGCGCGCCCGGCTCACCACCAGCACGCCCGCGCTGACCAGCGCGAAACCCAGCCATTGCAGCGGCCGCATGCTTTCGCCGAGAAACAGCGCCGAAAGCCCGATCACGAACGGACTGTACAGATTGCCGATGATGCCCGCGCGACTGGCGCCCAAGCGGTTGAGCGCGGCGAAATACAAACTGTCGGCGCAGGCCATGCCGAGCACGCCGGACAACAGTGTCACGCCAATACCCAGCGCATCGAGCCGCGGCGGCGTAGTGCCCAGCACCTGCACGGTCAGCACCAACATGCCCAGCACCAGCAGGTTCTTCACCAGGTTCAGCGTCAACGGCGGCAACGTTTCGCCCAGCCGTTTGTAGATAATCACCGCTGTCGCCCAAGCCAGCGCACTGCCGATGGACAACATTTCACCCAGCAGCATCGGGTTCCCCATGCGCACCGGCCCGGTGCGAGATTATCCCGACCGCGGCGCCTGCCGCCCAGCGCCAACGATCCCGCGCGGCGGCGGTGTCGCTCCATGAGTGCGCTCGGCACATCGTTCGAGACACGCGTGGGCTTCGTGGTCGAAACCGCGCGGCGCCTGCACCAGTACGGCACCGCAGCCCCACGCCTGGAAATGGCCGTCGCGCGCATCGGCGAGCGCCTGGGCTTGCGCGTCGAGGTATGGTCCAGCCCGACCGCCATCATCCTGTCGGCCGGCGCGCAACAGCCGCCGCAAGCGAAACGCCTGGCCGAGACCACCCAAGTCGTGCGGCTGCCGCCGGGCGACGTCAATCTGGCCAAGCTGTGCAAGGTCGACCGCATCGCCGACCGCGTGATCGCCGGGGAACTCGACATCGAGGACGGTTTCCGGCAACTGCAGTCGCTGTCCGACCCGGCGCCGCGCTGGATGGCGCCCGCCACGACGCTGGCCTTTGGCGTGGCCGCGGCGATGGTGGCCACGCTGCTGCACGGCGCCTGGACGGACTTGCTGCTGGCCGGACTGATCGGACTTGCCATCGGGCAGCTGACGGTAAGCAGCGCGCGTCATCCGCGGCTGGCGGTGGCCAGTGAAGCGATCGCGGCGCTGCTGGCCACGCTGATCGCAGGCGCGGTCAACGCTTTCGTCGTGCCGCTGGCGGTGAAAACCGTGGTGGTCTCCGGGCTGATCGTGCTGATGCCGGGCATGGCACTGACCAACGCCGTGCGCGAGATCTCAACCCAGCACCTCGCGTCGGGCTCGGCGCGCATGGCCGGTGCCATGGCCAGCCTGCTGAAGCTCACCTTCGGCGCGCTGGCCGGCGCGCAGATCCTCGATGTACTGGGTTGGCATGGCGCGGGCGCGCCGCCGCCGCCGGCACCGGCCTGGTTCCTGGCGCCCGCGTTGCTGCTGGGCACGCTGTCCTTCGGTGTGCTGTTCCAGGCCGCAGTGCGCGACTGGCCGCTGGTCATGCTCGCCGCCATCACCGGCTATCTGTCCACGCGCATGGGCGCCGGGCTGTACGGGCCCAGCTTTGGCGTGTTTGTAGGCGGCCTGGTCGTCGGCGCGCTCAGCAATCTGTACGCGCGTCACCGGCATCGGCCCGGTGCGCTGGTACGCGAACCGGGCATCATCCTGCTGGTGCCGGGTTCGGTGGGCTTCAGCAGCGTGTCCGCGCTGCTGGAGCGCAACGTGCCGATCGGAACCGATGCCGGCCTGCTGCTGGTATCGCTGCTGGTGGCGTTGGTAGCGGGCCTGCTGTTCGGCGATCTGCTGGTCGGTCCCCGGCGCAGTCTGTAGATCCCCGGGCATCCTGCCGCCTGATTCAAAGCGGCCACATGCAAGCAAAACGGACGCGGCAAAGCCGCGCCGCCTTGGTCGCGACCAGTAGTTGTGTGCTCGTCGCGGCGGCACATCCAGGTGCCGGAGCGGTTTTGCAAACCGCTCTGTAGTCCATAGACAACGACACCGGCACAGGGCCGGCGTCGCGGTCCGGCTTGGCGATCCGGCTATTTCCTGATCAGCAGATCCGATTCCTTCTTGCCCGCGGCCAGAGCGTCATGGAACCAGCGCGGACGCTTGCCGCGGCCGCTCCAGGTCTGCTCGCGATTGGCCGGATTGGCGTACTTGGGCGCCACCGGGGCACCGGTCTTGCGCGCGCGTCGACCACGGCCCGCAAACACTTCGTCCACCGTGTAGCCTTCCTGCTTGATAATTTTTTCCAGACGTTCACGCAATGCGCCCAGATTTTCCTTGGCCAGTTCGGTCTGGCGCAGTCGGGCATGCTCGATCAGCTCGCTGAGTTGCTGGTTATTGAGATTTTTCAGGTCAATGGACATGCGACATCTCCAGAATGCAGTTGGAATGCGGATCGCCAGGTTCGGTCCGGGTACGGCGGCGTAATTCTGGCATGGCATCCGATGCTGCTCAATGCCCGGTGATTCATGAATGAGTGGTTTGCAAAAACCGCTCCGGCACCTGGATGTGCCGCCGCGACGAGCACACAAATGCTGGTCGCGACCAAGGCGGCGCGGCTTTGCCGCGTCCGTTTGCCTGCATGTGGCCGCTTTGAATCAGGCGGCAGGATGCCCGGTTTTGCAAACTGATCGAATGCTGCAATAGCCTTGGCGTGGCCGATCATTTCCTGCAATAACGCCCAGCGCTGCCCGCGCCACGGCACATGCGCATTCAAATGCTGTCGGAACTGATTTTGTCCAGCAGTTCCATGACGTTCAGCATTTCGCTCCGGTCGGCATCGCGGCGACGGTATTCGAACTGTCCGGCAGCGCTGCTGCGTTCGCTAATGACCACGCGCTGCGGAATGCCGATCAGTTCGATATCGGCAAACATCGCGCCGGGACGCAGCCCGCGATCGTCCAGCACTACCTCGACGCCGCGTTGCTGCAATTGGGCGTACAGGGCCGACGCCGACGCGTCGACTTCGGCATTGCCTTTCGGATTGATCACGCAGATCGCCACTTGCCAGGGCGCCATTGCGGCGGGCCAGCGAATGCCTGCCGCGTCGTGGTTCTGCTCGATGGCGGCAGCCACGATGCGGCTGACACCGATACCGTAGCAACCCATGTGCGGCGTGACCGCCTTGCCCTGTGCATCCAGCACGCTGGCGTGCATGGCCGCAGCGTACTTCTGACCCAGTTGGAACACGTGCCCGACTTCGATGCCGCGCGCGATCGCCAGCGCACCGCTGCCATCGGCGGCGGTTTCCCCGGCTTCGACGTTGCGGATGTCGGCGACGCACTGCGGTTCCGGCAAATCACGGCCCCAGTTGACGCCGCGCAGGTGGAAGCCGGTTTCATTGGCCCCAATCACAAAATCGGACAGCGCCGCCACCGCGCGGTCGGCGATCACGGTGATGGCCTTGCGCGGCGCACGCGGCCCGATGAAACCCGGCGCGCCGCCGAGGTAATCGACGATTTCGTCCTCGCGCGCCAGGCGGTACTCGCCCAGGTCTGGCTGCTTGGCCAGCTTGATTTCGTTGAGCGTGTGATCGCCGCGCACCAGCGCCAGTGCGAAACCGTGTTCGCCCATCAGCGCGACGGATTTGACGGTCCGCGCGAGTTCCACTCCCAGCAGTTGCGCAACTTCGGCACAGGTCTTTTGCGTGGGCGTGGCTACTTTCTCCAACGTCTCCCGCGCGGCCGCGCGCGCACATGGCGCGGGCGCCGCGGCCATTTCGATATTGGCTGCGTAATCCGAAGCGGTGGAAAAAGCGATGGCGTCTTCGCCGGAGTCGGCCAATACGTGGAATTCGTGGCTGGCGCTGCCGCCGATGGCGCCGGTGTCGGCCTGCACAGCGCGGAATCTCAAGCCCAGGCGCGTGAAAATGCGCGTGTAGGCGTCGTACATGTTCTGGTATTCGCGCGCTAGGCATTGCGGATCGAGATGGAACGAATAGGCGTCCTTCATCAGGAACTCCCGCGCACGCATCACCCCGAAGCGCGGCCGGATCTCGTCACGGAACTTGGTCTGGATCTGGAAGAAATTGACCGGCAGCTGGCGGTAGCTTTTCAGCTCGTTGCGGGCGAAATCGGTGATCACTTCCTCGTGGGTGGGGCCGTAGCAGTATTCCTGGTCCTTGCGGTCTTTCAGCTTCAGCAGTTGGCCGCCGAATTTCTGCCAGCGCCCGGTTTCGTCCCACAGTTCACGCGGCTGGATCGAGGGCATCAACAGCTCGATGGCGCCGGCGCGCTGCATCTCCTCGCGCACGATGGTCTCGACCTTGCGCAACACGCGCAGACCCAACGGCGTCCAGGTGTAGATGCCGGCGGCCAGCTTGCGCAGCATGCCGGCACGCAGCATCAACTGGTGGCTAATGATTTCGGCATCGGCCGGCACTTCCTTGACGGTGTTGAGATGGAACTGGCTGAGGCGCATCGGTCGGTCCGCTGGAAAGCCGCCAGTGTAGCGGGCGCAATCGCTCAATCGCGCAGTGTGGCCAATGCCTGGCGGTAGCGGCGCGCGACGGCCTCGCGCTGCAGGTGCCGGCCGTCGCGCACCAGCATGCGGCTGCGCACGCAGGCCGCGCGCAGCAGCGGTGCATTGCCGGCGAAAATCCAGCTGTCTAGCACCTCCCCGGAGCGGCGGCCAGCCAGCAGTGCGTGCGTGGCATCCAGTTCGATCACCGCATCCGCATCCACGCGGACCTCCGTATCGATGTCCAGGCCCGCGGCCTGACGACCGCCTGCCAGCGCCAGCCCGAACAGACGCTCGCCGCTGTGCGGCTGCTGTGCGCTGGATGCGAGATTGCGTGCGCGGTGCAACAGCCGCTGGCCATACTCCAGCCAGCGCAGTTCCTCGACCGGGCTGATCGAGACATTGCTGTCCGAGCCGATGGCGATGCGTCCGCCTTCGGCCAGGAACGCGGGCAACGCGAACAGGCCATCGCCCAGATTGGCCTCGGTGCTGGGGCACAACGCCACCACCGCGCTGCTGCGCGCCAAGCGGCGGGTTTCGTCAGCGTCCATGTGGGTGGCGTGGACCAGACACCAGCGCGCGTCGACCGGCGCGTGATCCAGCAGCCAGGCCACTGGCCGTTGGCCGGTGGCGGCCAAGCACGCGTCCACCTCGCCGGTCTGCTCGGCAACGTGGATGTGGATGGGTCCGCGCGCGGCCAGCCCCGAGTCGAGCACCGCGCGCAGGGCCGACGCCGGTACCGCACGCAGTGAATGCAAGGCGATGCCCACGATCAGACCGGTCGTTTCGCGCGCGCGCAAAGCCTCGATCAGCGCCAGAAACGACTCCACCGTGTGCGCAAAGCGGCGCTGGTGAGCCGCCAACGGCCGGCCATCGAAGCCGCCGCTGATGTACAGAGTGGGCAGCAGGGTCAGGCCGATGCCGGTTTCGCGCGCTGCGTCGATCAGCGCATCGGCCATGGCGCTGGCCGGCGCGTAGGGCCTGCCGCCCGGATCGTGATGCAGATAATGGAACTCGCAGACGTGGGTGTAACCAGCCTCCAGCATCTCCACGTACGACTGCGCCGCCACTGCATGTAGTCGCTCCGGATCGAAACGCGTCGCGAGGGCATACATGGTCTCGCGCCAACTCCAGAAGCTGTCCTCGGCGCCGGCACGCCGCTCGGCCAGGCCGGCCATGGCGCGCTGGAAGGCGTGCGCATGCGCGTTGACCAGACCCGGCAGCGCCCAGCCATGCCAGGTGGTGTCGCCTTCGGAACCGGCGCAGGGACACTGCCGGGCACGCCATTGCGCACCATCCCAGACGTTGAGCATGTTCAATGTATGCACGCGCGCTCCCGTGCCGAAACCCCGGACAGTGCTGCGGAAACGGCCGCGCGCAGGGTACGCGATAATCGCCGGATGCACGACACCGCGCCCGCCGCGCCCACGCATGCACACCGCCACGGCGCGCCGCAGCACGATGCCGCGCCGTGGCGCCGGCGCCTGGTGCTGTGGAGCGGCGGCGTATTGGTGGGACTGGTGGCGGTGGCCTTCATCAAACTCACCAATCTGGCCTACGCCGGCTTCGCGCAGTTCATCCACGGCCACGCCTGGCTGGCACTGCTGATTACGCCGATCGGCTTCGCGCTGATCGCCTGGTACATCCAGCGCTACATGCCCGACGCGCGCGGCAGCGGCATCCCCGAGGTGATCGCCGCGCAGGACGCGAATAGCCGCGACCTCAGCGAGCGGCTGGTGGGCTGGCGCATCACGCTGGCCAAGTTTCTGATGACGCCACTGGCGCTGCTGACCGGCGCATCGATCGGCAACGAGGGTCCGACGGTGCAGATCGGTGCCGGGGTGATGCATACGCTGGGCAAGCGCTTCGGCTTCGAGGAGCCGCAGGCCGCGGCGCGCTTCATCCTCGCCGGCGGCGGCGCCGGGCTGGCGGCGGCCTTCAATGCGCCGCTGGCAGGGGTAGTGTTCGCCATCGAGGAATTGGCCGGTACCTTCGAGCACCGGCTCAGCGGTATCCTGATCGCGGCGGTGCTGTTCGCTGGCGTGGTTTCGCTTAGCATCCTCGGCAATTACAGCTATTTCGGCAACGTCGCGGCCAGCCTGCCGCTGGGCGAAGGCTGGCTGGCGGTGCTGATGATCGGCGGCATCGGCGGCTTGGCCGGCGGACTGTTCGCACGGCTGATCCTGTTGGACATAGGTCCGCTACCACGACTGGCGACGCTGCGCGGGCGGTATCCGGTGCCGGTCGCGGCACTAGGCGGTCTGCTGCTGGCGGGGCTGGGGCTGGCCAGCCACGGCAGCATCTATGGCACCGGCTACGAACAGGCGCGTGCCTTGCTGGAGGGGGCGGTCCGCAATCCCGGCCAGAGCTTCGGCGCGCTGAAGCTGATCGCCAACGTGATCAACGTGTGGTCGGGCGTGCCCGGTGGCACCCTCTCGCCGGCCCTTGCGGTGGGCACCGGCCTGGGTGCCAACGTTGCGCATTTCTTCCCGCAGGTGACACCGGCGGCGATCATGCTGCTGGGTATGGCCGCCTATCTCTCGGGCGTGGCGCAAACGCCGCTGACGGCGGCGGTGATCTGTCTGGAGATCACGCCCAGCCAGAATCTGGCGCTGCCGATCCTGGCGGCGGCGCTGCTGGGCCGCGCCAGTTCGGCGCTGATCTGCCGCACGCCGATGTACAACGTGTTCGCCGCGCGCCTGACCGAAGCCTATGCCCGGCAGCGCGCTGCCGGGCAGCCCCGGCACGACGAATGTCCCGCGCAGCAGGGTCCGCCATGAACGACATCGCCACCGCGGCGCCAGACAGCGGCCTGCTGCTGCACGCACGCCTGGCCACACTGGCCGATGCCGAGAGCCATGGCCTGATCGAGGACGGCGCACTGGCCTGGCGCAACGGGCGCATCCTGTGGCTGGGGCCGAGCGCGCAGTTGCCTGCTGCGTTCGACGATCTGCGCGGGCAGGCACTCGACGCCTGCGGCGCGCTGGTCACTCCGGGCTTGATCGACGCGCACACGCATCTGGTTTTCGCCGGCGACCGCGCCAGCGAGTTCGAGCAGCGCCTGGAAGGCGTCGGCTACGAGGCCATCGCGCGCGCCGGCGGCGGCATCATGGCCACGGTGCGCGCCACCCGCGCCGCCAGCGAAGAGGCCTTGCTTGCTGCCGCCCTGCCGCGCGCCCGCGCACTGCTGCGTGAAGGCGTCACCACTGTCGAGATCAAATCCGGCTACGCGCTGACGCTCGACGGCGAGGCACGCATGCTGCGCGTGGCGCGGCGCCTGGGTGCGCAACTCGGCATCGAAGTGCGCTGTACGCTGCTGGCGCTACACGCCGTGCCGCCCGAATTCGCCCAGCAACGCGCCGCCTACGTCGATGCGGTGTGCGCGGACTGGCTGCCGCGGCTGCATGCGCAAGGCCTGCTCGATGCCGTGGATGCCTTCTGCGAGGGCATCGGCTTCAGCGCCGCGGAAACCCGCCGATTGTTCGCTGCCGCACGCGCGCTGGGGCTGCCGGTCAGGCTGCATGCCGATCAACTGTCCAACCTGCACGGCGCCGCGCTGGCGGCCGAATTCGGCGCGCTTTCGGCCGATCATCTGGAGTGCACCGACGACGCCGGCGTAGCCGCACTGGCGACCGCCGGCACAGTGGCCGTACTGCTGCCCGGCAGTTACTACGCCTTGCGCGAAAAGCGCCGGCCACCGGTGGCGGCCCTGCGCGCGGCCGGCGTGCCCATGGCCGTGGCCAGCGACCTCAACCCGGGCACCTCACCGCTACGCTCGCTGCGCATCGCCATGAACATGGCCTGCACCTTATTCGGACTGACGCCACTGGAAGCGCTGCATGGCGTCACCGCATACGCCGCGCGTGCGCTGGGGTTGGATGATCGCGGACGCTTGCAGCCAGGGCTGCGCGCCGATCTGGTGCTATGGGATGCGCAGACGCCAGCCGAACTCAGCTACTGGCTGGGTGGCGATCTGGCTGCTGCCGTGTTCGCAGGCGGCGCGCGCCGCAAGTGAGGCCGGCGCGCACGGGTGCAGGCGGTGGGCGCGTCAGCCGCCGCCACGGAGGACTCAGGCTTTCTTGGACGCGGCTTTCCTGACGGCCGGTGCTACGGCTTTCTTCACTGCCGGCGCCGCCTTCTTGGCGGCCACAGCGACGGTCTTGCTGCCGGCCACTGTCTTGGCCGCGTGCGGACGCGTGTTGCCGTAGTTGCCGCGATAGGTCTTGCCGCGGCGGGTCTTGGGGTCGCCCTTGCCCATGGATGTCCTCGCGTAAATGCTGTGCCGGTGAGACGCGCAGCATAGCAGTGCGCGCTGCGCCGACCAAACGTTCACGTGCGCGCGTGACAATCGGCGCTGGCGCAATCATCGCGCTCGATCTGCACGGTGGCGTGGCGGATGTCGAAGCGCTCGGCCAGGGCGCCATGCACGAGCCGCAGTACGCGCTCGGCGTCGGCCACGCCGCGCACGCGCACATGCAGCGTGGCCATGCGCTGACCCGCGGCAAGCTGCCAGAGGTGCAGGTGGTGCACCTCTTCGATCGCCGGATCGAGCCCGCGCAGCGCGGCAGCCAACACGGCGCTGTCCAGCCCTTCGGGCACGCCCTCCAGCAAGATGTGCGCTGCGCGCCGCACCAGCCGCAAGGCGCTGCGCAGCAACAGCAGCGAGATCAGCAGCGACAGCAGCGGATCGACCCACAGCCAGTCCAGCCAGCGCACTGCCATGGCGGCCAGCACAGTTGCCACAGAGCCCAGCAGATCGCCCAGCACGTGCAGGCTGGCGGCGGCCATGTTGAGGTCGTCGGCCTCGTGCTCGTGCAGCAGGCGCAGCACCAGCGTGTTGGCCAGCAGGCCCACCAGCGCCACGCCCAGCATCATGCCGGAGGCGATCGGGTGCGGCGTCAGCAGACGCTGCACCGCCTCCCAGGCGATGAACCCCACCAGCACGAACTGCGTCAGCGCATTGAAAAACCCCGCCAGCACCTCGATCCGGGTCAGCCCGAAGCTATAGCGCGCGCTGGCCGGACGCAGTGCGATGCGCGCGCTGGCCAGGGCCAGCCCCAGTGCCAGCGCATCCACCAACATGTGCCCGGCATCGGCCAGCAACGCCAGCGATCCCGACCACCAGCCGCCCGCGGCCTCGACCACCAGCACTAGCAGCGTCAAAGCGAGACTGATGCCGAAGCGGCGCGCGCGGCTGGCGCCACGCACGTGCGCGTGACCGTGCTCGCCGTGCGCACGCGCGTGCGCGGCAGGATGCGTGTGCCGATGCGGGGATGGATCGTGCATGCACCGATGCTAGGTGCGCGTCGCCGCGTTACACAATCACCGCGACCCGGTGCGGGCTGAACGCGCCGTTGCCCGTTACTGCGCGGCAACGCGCGCGACGGCGCTGTCGCGATCGCGACAGCGCGCGCACAAGCCATGCACTTCCAGCGTCTGCGCACGCGGCGCGAAGCCGCGCCGCTGCGCCTCGCGCGCGATCAGCGCGGCCACGTGTCCGTCGTCGCACAGCTCCTCGGCTTGATTGCACTCGTCGCAAATCAGGAATGGCACCTGGTGCGCCTGTTCCGGGTGGTGACAGGTGACGAAGGCGTTGATCGAGTCGAGACGATGGATGAAACCGTGTGCGAGCAGAAATTCCAGCGCGCGGTACACGGTGGGCGGGGCCGCTGTGGCGTGGCGCTGGCGCAGACTTTCGAGCAGGTCATAGGCCTTGGCCGGTCCGCCGTGCGCGGCCAGCAGCTGCAATATCTCGCGCCGCGATTCGGTGAGGCGCAGGTCACGCTCGCGGCACGCCTGCTCGACCGCGGCGAGGTATCCGCGCGCGTCGTGACGATGGCTGTGCGGGTGACTTTGTGCACTCATGGACAAAGCATACAACCGCCTCCTCGCGCGCCCGCGACGACACGGCCGCGCGTCATCCCGTGCGCGCCAGCGCCGCCTCGATGCGCGCCAGCGCCTCGCGTCGTCCGGCCAGAAACACTGTGTGTTCGATTGCCGGGGAGACGGCCGTCCCAGTGATCGCCACGCGCAGCGGCTGCGCGATCTTGCCCATACCCACGCCCAGTGCCGTCGCCGTGGCGCTGATCGCCGCATGCACCTGCTCGGGCGTCCATGTGGCCAGCGCGGCGAAGCGCGCGTGCACGGCCAGCAGCGCGTCGCGCGCACCGTCGGCGCCAAGGTGTTTGGCCACGGCCTGCTCGTCCCAGGCGCCGATCGGCGCATACCAGATGCGCGCGCGCTCGGCCATGTCCCGCAGCGTGTGCACGCGCTCGCGCAGCGCGACGATCACATCCTCGGGCGCGGGACCGCCGGCAGGCTCGATGCCGGCGCGCAGCAGGTGCCAGCGCAGTTCGGGCGCCAGCTCTGCCGGATCCATGGTCTTGAGGTAGTGCTGGTTGAGCCAGCTCAGCTTGGCCGCGTCAAAGCGCGATGCCGACTGGTTGACATCGCCGATATCGAACAACGCGATCATCTCAGCGCGCGAGAAGATTTCCTGATCACCGTGCGACCAACCCAGGCGCACTAGGTAGTTCAGCAGCGCCTGCGGCAGGAAACCATCCTCGCGATACTGCATCACGCCGACCGCACCATGACGCTTGGACAGCTTCTGTCCGTCCGGCCCCAGGATCATCGGCAGGTGCGCGAAGCGCGGCAGCGGCGCGTCCAACGCGTGGTACAGGTTGATCTGGCGCGGCGTGTTGTTGACGTGGTCATCACCGCGGATCACCTCGCTGATGCGCATGTCGATATCGTCGATGACCACCGCGAAGTTGTAAGTTGGGTAGCCATCGGATCGAATCAGCACCAGATCGTCCAGCTCCTCGTTGCGCCACTCCACGCGGCCCTTCACCGCATCCTCGAACAGCACGCTGCCGGCAAGCGGATTCTTGAAGCGCAATACGCGGTTGGGGTCGTCGCGGCAGGGCGCTCCCAGGTCGCGGTAATGGCCGTTGTAACGGGGCTTTTCGCCGCGCGCCATGGCCGCGGCGCGCATCGCGTCGATTTCCTCGCGTGTCTCGTAGGCCCAGTAGGCCTTGCCGGCGTCCAGCAGGCCGCGCGCGACCTCCTGGTAGCGCGCCAGGCGCGCGGTCTGGAAGACCGGACCCTCGTCGTAATCCAGGCCTAGCCAGCGCATGCCATCGAGGATGGCCCGCACGGCGGCATCGGTGCTGCGCTCGCGGTCGGTGTCTTCCACGCGCAGGATGAACTGTCCGCCATGACGCCGCGCCTGCAACCAGCAGTACAGCGCGGTACGCGCACCGCCGATGTGCAGATAGCCGGTGGGGCTTGGGGCAAAACGGGTACGGACGGACATGAGTGCGACGGGCGTCACCGAACAGCGCGCAAGTCTAGCCGGCGTTGCGAATGTTTACGCACATCGGGTGTTTTTCCGATTTCGCCCTGCTGCACGCCGCGGACAATCCACACCACTGCACGCCCCTTACTTCCAGCGGATGTCGTCATGCACACCTACGGCCTTGCCTTGACCGGATTCGAGGACGCCACGACCCGGCAACTCGCCGCATTGCTGTCCGAGCCTGGTGCGGAGCCCCGGCACTGGCGCCTCACCGGCGAAGCCGAGGCGGACGTGGTGATGGTGGATGCCGACACGCTGGGTGGCCACATGACTTGGCTGAAGCTGGTCGGCACCGGACGCATCGCCGTGGCCTGCAGCGCCACGCCGGTCCGACCGGAAACGACCAGCGGCACGCTGCATCTATGCCTTCCCGCCACTGCTGACAGTCTGGGCACGGTCCTGGCGCACGCGCGCGCCAAGCTGCAGCCCGCGGCCCCCGCAATACCCGCGCAGCCGTCAACGGGCACGCCCGCGTCTGCAGGCCATATGCCATCCGCCGTCGCCCCAAAGCGGGTTTGCGATCTGCTGCTGGATGATGCCGGCTCGCCGCTGCGCATCGAGGCCGGTGAGCGCAGCATCGTGATCGATCCGCAGTTGGACCGCTGGTACGGAGAGAACGCGCTGAAGCCGCTGACCGCACTCCTGCACAGCCCTGCGCATGCAGCCATGACCCCCGACCCCGCCGCGCTGACCGCCGCACGTGCCGGCACCGGCCAGCCGCTGGCGCGATTGCGCTGGTTTGCGGCGCTGCTCGCCGATCCGGGCGCGCTGCCGCAGGGCGCGCGTGCCGAGAGCCGCCTGCGCCTCACGCGCTGGCCTGAGATCGAGCGCGAGTTTCCGCGCCACTTCCGTATCGCCTCGGCGCTGATGCGGCATCCGGCCACCGTGGCCGAAATTGCCGAACAGACCGGCGTGGAGCCGGCCGATGTGGCCGATTTCGCCCGTGCCGCACAGGCGCGCGGCATGCTCGAAGTGCTGCCCCCGGCCGCCGCGCCGGATGCGGCTCAGCCGATGCTGGCCGCGCGCAGGTAGGCCACCACACCCCCCAGGAACATCTGCACCGACAGCGCCACCAGCAACATGCCCATCAGGCGCTCCAGGGCGGTGAGCACCTGCTCGCCCAGCCAGCGGAACAAGTAGGTCGAAGACAACAGGATGGCGGCGGTGCCCAACCAGGCGGCAAACAACGCCAGGCTCCAAGCGCCCAAACGTCCGGGCTGCTGGTTGGCCAACAACAGCAGCGCCGCCATGGTGCTGGGCCCGGCCACCGAGGGAATGGCCATGGGCACGATGAACGGCTCGCCGCCGCCGGTCTCGCCGAACAGTCCTTCCTTGGGCGGAAAGATCATGCGCACGCCGATCAAGAACAGCACCAGGCCACCGGCAATCGACACCGATTCCTGCTTCAACTGCAGTACGCGCAGAATGAAACCGCCGCCTAGCAAGAAAGCGAACAGTACGCAAAGGGCGATCAGCAGCTCGCGCACCAGCACCCAGCGCCGGCGCCGCGGCGCAACGTTCTTCAGCAGGCTGAGAAACAGCGGGATGTTGCCCAGCGGATCCATGATCAGAAACAGCAAGATCCCCGCCGACAGCGCGTTGATGTTGGGCTCCATGCTCAGCCCTCCGCGCGCAGTTCCAGCACCTTCCCGCGCAGCGGCGCGGCGGCGGCGCCGAGCAGCCAGGCCAGTGCGGCAGCGGCAGCGGTGGGCTCCGGCTGCGCGCTGACCGCCTCGCCGAAATATGCTACGCGGCGCAATGCGGTGCGCATCGGCGCCGGGCGCAGCGCATGAACACGCAACGGGCCCTCGTGATGCTCCTCGGCCAGGATCGAGAACAGACCCTCGAGCGCGCACTTGGCCACGCCATAGCCGCCCCAGTGCGCGCGGCGCACGCGCGCCGCGTCATCCAGCACGAAGGCGATGGCGCTGTCGGCGCGCTGCTTCAGCAAGGGCAGCGTGGCCTGGATCAGCAGCAGCGGCGCACTGAGGTTGACGTGGATCTGGCTCAGCCACAATTCGGGCTCGATCAGCGCAAGCGGCGTCAGCCCGTCGAAACGCGCAGCGGTGAAGGCCACAGCATCCAGCCCGCCCAGCTCGGTTTCGATGCGCGTGGCCATCTCGGCATAGTCCTTGGGCGTGGCGCCTTCCAGGTTCAGCGGATAGATCGCCGGCTGCGGCGCGCCCAGCGCCACGACCTCGTCGTAGACCTGCTCCAGGGCACGAACGTGGCGGCCCAGCAGCACCAGTGTGGCGCCTGCGCGCGCGCAAGCCTCGACGGCGGCGCGTCCGAGACCGCCCGTGGCGCCGACTACCAGCACCACGCGCCCTGCCAGGGCCTGTGCGGCCGGAGTGAATGCCGTGCCGCATGCGGATGTCGCGGCGTTCACGCCGCGGTCCCGTGCGGCGCGGTCTCCTGCGCCAGACGCAGCAGCTCGCCCGAGGCCTTCAGCTCCAGCACGATGTCGCAGCCGCCCAGCAATTCGCCGTGCAGGAATAGCTGCGGAAACGTGGGCCAGTTGGCGTAACGCGGCAAGGCGGCGCGTAGCTCGGGATCCTCGAGGATGTTGATCGCGTGGAACGGCGCGGCGACCTCGCGCAGCACCTGTACCGCACGGCTCGAGTAACCGCACATCGGATACTGCGGCGTACCCTTCATGAACAGCACCAGCGGGTGCGCGTCGAGTAGGGCCTTGATCCGCTCGTTCACATCCATCGCCGCACCGTTAGACTAGGCTGCTCGCAGCCGCATCGGGCGCGCAGTCTAGCAGCGCCGGGCCCCTGGCTCCTTCCGTGTGCGGCATTTTCTCCCTGACGAACGGAGCGTCTCATGACCATCGAACTTCCCGCCCTTCCCTACGACCGCGCCGCGCTCGAGCCGCACATCTCGGCGGAAACCATCGACTTCCACTACGGCAAGCACCATGCCACCTACGTCACCAATACCAACAACCTGATCAAGGGCACCGAGTTCGAGTCGATGGACCTCGAGCAGATCGTGCGCAAGTCCAGCGGCGGCCTGTTCAACAACGCGGCGCAGGTGTGGAATCACACGTTCTACTGGAACTCGCTCTCGCCCAAGGGCGGCGGCGATCCCGCTGGCAAGCTGGCCGATGCGCTGGTCAAGGCATTCGGCTCGATCGACAAATTCCGCGAAGAGTTCGGCAAGCTGGCCGTCGGCACCTTCGGCTCCGGATGGGCCTGGCTGGTGCAGCGCCCGGACGGTAGCCTGGGCTTGGCCAGCACCGCCAACGCGGCCACGCCGCTGACCGGCGCCGACCGCGCGCTGCTGACCTGCGATGTGTGGGAACACGCGTATTACATCGACTACCGCAACGCGCGCGCCAAGTACATCGAGTCGTTCTGGAAGCTGGTCAACTGGGATTTCGCCGCCAGTCGCATGAGTTGAGGCCGGCGCCGGACACCTGCGCTGCGGCTACCGCGCCGCGGCGGGTGCGCGCTCAGGGCAAGGCGCCCACACTTCCGGCAGCACCGCCCGCGCGGGCGCCAGCTGCTCCGCGCGCGCCAGGACACGGGCCATGTCGCCGGCGCGGGCAGCAAGCGTCGCGTCATCGCGCGCGCAGACCGTGGCATGGCCCACCTTGCGCCCCGGACGCGGCGCCTTGCCGTAATCGTGCCAATGCACACCGGGCAGCGCCAGCGCAGCGGCGGCAGGCTCGGGAAGGCTGCCGATCCAGTTGAACATCAGACTGTTCGCACACAGCGCAGTGTCACCCAGTGGCCAGCCCAGCACCGCGCGGATGTGGTTCTCGAACTGGCTGGTGACCGCGCCTTCGAGCGTCCAGTGCCCGGAATTGTGCACGCGCGGCGCCATCTCGTTACCCAGCAACCGGCCCCCGTGCTCGAACAGTTCCAGTGCCAGCACGCCCACGTAATCCAGCCGCTCGGCCAGCGCGCGCGCGCGCGCGATGGCGGCGGCTGCCAGTGCGGCGTCCGCTGCCGCCGGCGCCTGGCTCAGGGCCAGGATGCCCTCGTGGTGCCAGTTGCGCGTCAGCGGCCAGGCGCGGAACTCGCCCGCACGTCCGCGCGCGGCGAGCACGGACAACTCGCGCGTGAACGGCACGAACGCCTCCAGCACCAGGCCATGCGGTTCGGCCTGCGGACCCAGTGCCGCCCAAGCGGCATCCAGATCCGTCGGCGCACGCAGCCGGAACTGGCCCTTGCCGTCATAACCGAGGCGGCGCGTCTTCAGGATGGCGGGCAGGCCGGTCACGACCACCGCAGCGTCCAGTTCGGCGCGCGTGGCCACCGCGGCGAAAGCCGGCGTTTCCAGACCGATGCCGCGAAACACGGTCTTCTCGGTGACGCGATCCTGCGCCACCGTCAGCGCCGCCGGATTGGGATACACCGGCACGCGCCCGCTCAGCCACTCCGCTGTTTCCGCAGGCACGTTCTCGAAATCGAACGTGACCACGTCGACCTCGGCGGCAAAGCGCGCCAGGCTGTCGGTGTCGCGCCAGTCCGCCACGCGCAGCGGCGCTACCTGCCCGGCACAAGCGTCGGGACTGCCATCGACCACCACGAAATTGACCCCCAGCGGTGCGCCGGCCAGAACCAGCATGCGCGCCAGCTGGCCCCCACCGAGGATGCCGACGACCGGCTGGCGCCTGCTCACGGGGCAGGCTCGCGCGGATCGGCTGCCGCCAGCACGGCGTCGGTCTGAGCCTTGCGGAAGTCGGCCAGCCGCGCCGACAAGATGGGATCGTGCACGGCCAAGATGGCCGCGGCGAGCAGCGCAGCGTTGACCGCACCGGCGCGACCGATGGCCAGCGTGCCCACCGGGATGCCGGCCGGCATCTGCACGATCGACAGCAGCGAGTCCATGCCGTTCAGCGCGTGCGATTGCACCGGCACACCCAACACCGGCAGTTGCGTCTTTGCCGCGAGCATGCCGGGCAGATGTGCGGCACCGCCGGCGCCGGCGATGATCACCGCGATGCCGCGTGCGGGCGCCTGCTCGGCATATGCGTAGAGCAAGTCCGGCGTGCGGTGCGCGGAGACCACGCGCACCTCGTGCGCAATGCCGATCTGTTCCAGCGTGCGCGCAGCGTGCTGCAGCGTGTCCCAGTCCGAACGCGAGCCCATCACCACGCCGACGCGCGGATTCTGCAGGGATTCGGGCATTGGCCAGTCTCGCCAAAACGGCTATCGTACATGCGCTCCGTACGGCCACGCATCATGGATTCCCGCCTGCTCGAAATTCTGGTCTGCCCGCTCAGCAAAACGCCGCTGCGCACGCTGACGCGCGCCGAACTGGAGGCCTTGAACCGTGCCATCGGCAGCGGCGCGGTGCAGACCGTGTCGGGCTCCGCCGTGGCTGCGCCGTTGCGCGCCGGGCTGATCACCCGCGATGGTAAGGTGATCTATCGCGTCGACGATGGCATACCCGTGCTGCTTGCCGACGAAGGCATCGGCACCGTGCAATTGAACGACTTTCCGCGCTGACCCCGCTTCGTGATCGCAGTCACACTGCGGCCGGGGCGAAGCAGGACAATGACAACCCGTACCCGTGTGCCTGTCGCAGTCATGAGCGCCTCCGAAGAATCCGCTCCCGCCAAGGTCGTACCCATCGTGCCGCGCCGCGCCGAGCCGGGCCGGCCGGGTGAATTGTTGAGCGGGGTGCGCAACATCGCCACACGCCACCTGCAGGCGCTCACTGCGAGCCTGTTCGACAGCTTGGACGATGCGCTGTTCGATCTGGCCGAGAAGGCCGCCAGCAATGCGCTGCAGGTCGAATACTTCGACGGCATGCGTGAACTGCGCAAGAAGCGCGGTCTGATCGAGCGCCTGTTCGTCGAGGACATCGTGCAGCGCCTCTCCGACCTTTCGGCCGGGCGCCTGCGCGAGCGCCGCACCCTCAACGAGAGCAGTGCCGTGCACAGCGAGTTGAGCCTGGTCGAGGACGCGGAGCTGGAGGAATCACTGGCTGTCGGCAGCATGGCCAGCAAGGCCGAGCAGCGCCTGGCGCGCAGCCTGTTCGCGCTGAACGAGCGGCTTGCCGTGCTGGCCGGCGGCCTGCGCTTCGACAACGCGCTGGGGCCGCTCGATCCGGGGGCGCTGGCACAGGGATTCCGCAACGCGCTGCGCGACCTGGAAACCGGCGTGCGCGTCAAACTGATCGTCTACAAGTTATTCGACCGCTACGTGATGAGTGGCGCCGAGGCCCTGTACGAAGAACTGAACCTCAACCTGGCGCAAGCCGGCGTGCTGCCGCAGATCCGCCAGCCCGGAAGCGGGCGCGCCGCGATGGCGGCGCAGACACCGGCGGCGGCCACGCCGCAACGAGGTATGGCCACCTCCGGCGAAGACCTGGCCGCGCAGGCCGATCTGTTGACCCAGCTCAGCAGCCTGCTGGCGGCGCGGCGCGGGCCAGGCGAAACGCCGCCCGGCGGAATGACGCTGCCGGCGCCGGCGCCGGGTTACAGCGCAGTGCCGCTACCGGGTCCGGCCGAACTGCTGGGCGCGCTGACGCTGCTGCAGGCCGAGATCGCGCGCGCCAACCTGGCCGCACGTAGCGCCAACGAGGCGCTGGGTGAAGTACGCCACGTCAAGAATGACTTGCTCGAGCAGGTTTCGCGCATCAGCGGTCAAGTGCGTACACGCGTGTCCGAGGCCGACGAGGACACCATCGACCTGGTCAGCATGCTGTTCGAGTTTATCTTGCAGGATCGCAATCTGCCGGCCGAGATGCAGGCTTTGCTGGCACGATTGCAAATCCCCTATCTCAAGGTCGCCATCCTCGACCGCCGACTATTCGCGCAACGCGCGCACCCGGCACGACGGCTGCTCGACACCCTGGCCGATTCCGCCAAAGGCTGGTCACGCGAATCCGATCCGGACCAGCGGCTGCTGGGTGATGTGCGTGCGGTGGTGGAGCGCCTGCTGCAGGATTTCGACGATGATCTGGGCGTTTTCGAGCGCCTTCTGGGAGAGTTCACCACACAGTTGGAGACGCACCGCAAGCGTGCCGAACTGACTGAGTTGCGCGCCGCCGAAGCGGCACGCGGGCGCGAAAAACTCGATCACGCGCGGCGCACCGCCGCCAATGCCGTGCTCGACCACTTGCAGGACCGCAATCCGCCGCAACTGGTACGCAGCCTGCTGACGCGGCCCTGGGCCAATTATCTGGTGCTGCTATTGCTGCGCCAGGGCGCCGAGGCACCGGAGTTTCGCGCGGCGCTGCGCTTCATGGATGATCTGCTGTGGAGCTTCGAGCCCAAGCCCGATGCCGCCGCACGCCAGCGGCTGCGCGCGCTGCTGCCCGAACTGGAGCGCAACCTGCGTCAGGGCCTGGCCACGGTGGCGCTGCAGGAGCCCGACCAGAACCGCCTGCTCGAGCAGCTCAATGCGCTGTACCGGCCGCTGCTGGGCGAATCAGGCGCCATCGGCACACCGTCAGTCGCGCTCTCCGGCAACGCCGTGGACATCGAAACCGTGCTGCCGCCGGCGTTGGAGCCGGAGCCCATTGCAATCCACGCCGTCGCCGACCTCGACGCCGACGCCGCAAACATCCCCAGCGAGGCGTTGGAAACCGTGCGTATGCTCAAGGCGGGCTGCTGGTTCGAGTTCATCGCAGCCGATGCCGCCCGCGAGCGCGCCAAGCTGTCGTGGGTCAGTCCGATCAGCGGGCGCTACCTGTTCGTCAACCGGCGTGGCCTGAAGGTAGCCGACAAATCCGCCGCGCAATTGGCTGCCGAAATCGACTCCGGCCAGGCCGTGCTGCTCGAGGAAGTGCCGCTGTTCGATCGCGCGCTGGATGCCATCGTCGAACGCCTGCGCAACGCGCAACCGGAAGCAGGCCGCACAGGCGCATGAGTCGCAGCACGCTGCGGCCCGTGGAGGCGGCTGCGATCGAGGGAGACGTCGCGCGCGCGCTGGCCGAGGACATCGGCAGCGGAGACGTGACTTCCGATCTGCTGCCGGACGTGCCACTGCGCGCACGCCTGGTCTGCCGCGAACATGCCGTTCTGGCCGGCGCGCCATGGTTCGAGGCCTGCCTGCGCGCGCTCGATGCATCAGCGCGCTGCATCTGGCGCGTCGCCGACGGCGAGGTGCTGTACGCCGGCGCCAGCGTCTGCGAGATCGAAGCCCGCGGCCGGGCGCTGCTGGGCGCAGAGCGCTGCGCGATCAATTTCCTACAGACGCTCTCCGGCACTGCCACCAGCACGGCCGCCTACGTGGCGGCCGTAGCCGGCACCGGCGCACGCATCATCGACACGCGCAAAACGCTGCCCGGATTGCGTCTGGCGCAAAAATACGCGGTGCGCTGCGGCGGCGGCGGCAACCACCGCATCGGTCTTTACGACATGGTGCTGATCAAGGAAAACCACATCGTGGCGGCGGGCGGCATTACGCCTGCGGTCACGGCCGCACGCGCGCTGCATGCGTCGCTGCCGGTGGAGGTCGAGGTGGAGACCCTGGCCCAGCTCGATGAAGCGCTGGCGCTGGCGCCCACCCGCATCCTGCTGGACAACTTCACGCTCGATGACCTGGTCGAGGCGGTGCGGCGCAGCGCCGGCCGCGTTGCACTGGAAGCATCCGGCGGCATCGATCTGCCGGGACTGCGGGCGCTGGCCGAAACCGGCGTGGATTACATCTCGATCGGCGCGCTGACCAAGCACGTGCGCGCGGTCGATTTCTCGCTGCGCGTCGTCGAATGACCCGCGGCGCGGACGCGCGTCTACTTGATGACGCGCAGGTGCGGCGGTTTCTTCACGGGGGGCTCCGCGCCATCACCGGCGGGATCGGCATCGACGGTTGCTGGCGGGGTGGTGCTGGTCGCTGACGCTGCCGCATCGGTGTTGGGCTCGGAATCGGGCGGGAACACCATGCCCTGGGCATTTTCGCGTGCGTACACCGCCTCCACCGCGTTCATCGGGACGTACACCGACTGGCTGACACCGCCGAACCGTGCCTGGAAGGCGATCGCCTCGTTGTCGATGCGCAGATGCGCCACCGCGCGCAGCGCGATGTTCAGAGTCACCTTGCCTTCGCGCACCGCGAAGGACGGCACGCGCACGCCGGGTATGCGCGCATCCACCTGGATATGCGGCGTCAGGCCGTTGTCGTTGATCCACTCCACCAGCGCGCGCACCAGATAGGGGCGGCTGGAGTTCATGGTGGGCGCGGGAGCTTCGCTCACTGGCGCAGCGCCCGTTCGTCGGCGGTCAGGCTGCGGGCGAAACCCTGGCTGGCGAACAGACGCTCGCCGTAGTCGGTCACCGGCGCCGCGCTGCGCGGCAAGTCGATGCCCAGCGCCGGCAAGCGCCAGATCAGCGGTGCCACCAGGCAGTCGGCCAGACTGATCTCGTTGTTGAGCACGAATTTGGCCATCTTGAACAGGGGCACGGATGCCAGCAGCGATTCACGCAGTTGGCGGCGCGCAGTCTCGCCCGTTCGCCCCCCCGCCTTGATGGCCGCCACCATGGGCAGCCAGTCGCGTTCCACGCGCGTCTGCAGCAGGCGCAGACGGGCGCGCGACTGCGGATCGATCGGCATCAGCGGCGGATGCGGGAAACGCTCGTCGATGTACTCGCAGATCACCGTGGTTTCGTACAGTGTCAGGTCGCGGTCGATCAGCGTGGGCGCG
Source organism: Pseudomonadota bacterium (assembly GCA_021794575.1). GTDB lineage: Bacteria > Pseudomonadota > Gammaproteobacteria > Xanthomonadales > Rhodanobacteraceae > Metallibacterium. The sequence goes on from JAJYQO010000039.1 coordinate 58,197, forward strand.
CTGACGTAGGGGTTCAACTCGGCCAGTTCCGACGGTGGCTTGGCCGCATCGACCAGTTCGCGCTCATACGAGACACCTTTCGCCGCCAATACCAGCCGCACGCGATGGCACTGGATGTCATCGGCCAGTGTGTACAGCGTCAACACGTTGCGCAAGCGCGGGTTATGCGCCATGGACTACCCCCCGACAGCGCGCCCCGGCACGGATCAATGAATGTCCTTCCAGTACTCGCGCTTGAGAAAAACGGCAAGCAGAGAAAACGCGACCAGATACATCAGCACCCATAGGCCCAGACGTTCGCGCTCGTAGGTGTTGGGTTCGGCCACGTAGGTCAGAAAAGCGGTTACGTCACGCGCGGTGCGATCGAACTGCTCCGGCGTTTCCAGTCCGGGCTGGTTGATCTCGAGTTTCTCGACCTTCGCGTCCTCGCCTGGCTTGGCCGCTGCGTAGACTGCGGTCTGCACGCCCTGCAGCGACCACAGCGGGTCGGGCATGGATGCGTTGGGGAACACCGTGTTGTTCCAGCCCACTGGCCGCGAGGGATCGAGGTAAAACGACTTCAGGTAGCTGTAAACCCAGTTCTCGCCCTTGGTGCGAACCTCCAGCGAGAGATCCGGCGGCGCCTTGCCAAACCATTTCGTGGCATCGGCGGCGGGCATGCTGGATATGGCGTGGTCGCCGAACTTGGCGCCGTTGAAGTCGAAATTGTCCAGCACCTGTTTTTCACTGAGGCCGAGATCCTGGCTGATGCGCTCGTAACGCATGTATTCCAGCGAATGGCAGCCCGCGCAGTAGTTGAAGAAGACGCGCGCGCCGCGCTGTACCGAGGCGATGTCGTGCAGGTTGACATGTGCCTCGTAGAGCGTGGCGGCCCCTTCCTGGGCCAAGACCTGACCGGAGAGCAGCACCAGCAGGGCGGCACCCGCGAATATGCGCTTATTCATGCATCGTCACCCGCTCGGGAACCGGCTTGGTCTTTTCCCAGCCGAAATAGGTGTAGGCCCAGAGGAACAGGAAGAACACGAAGTACACGGCGGTCAACGCGCGCGCGATATAGGTGTCGCCGATCCAGGTGCTCTCGCCGATGCCGATTTTGCCCAGCCATATGAAGGTCAGCGCGAAAACCGCCAAGGCGATCTTGTAGCCGGCGCCGCGATAACGCATCGACTTCACCTTGCTGCGATCGATCCAGGGCAGGAAGAACAGTACGGCGATCGCCGAGAACAGCGTCAGCACACCCAGCCCCTTGCTGGGGATCGAGCGCAGCATCGCGTAGAACGGGGTGAAGTACCACACCGGATGGATGGCGGCCGGTGTCACCAGCGGATTGGCCGGTATGTAATTGTCGTGCTCCAGGAACAGACCGAAGAACGTGGGCTGGTAGAAGATGATGAACGCCGCGATGATCAGGAAGAAACCCACGCCCACCAGATCTTTGACCGTGTAGTAGGGGTGGAAGGGAATGCCGTCCAGCGGCTTGCCGTCCGCACCCTTGTGCTGCTTGATCTCGATGCCGTCGGGATTGTTGGAGCCCGAGGTATGTAGTGCGCCGAGGTGCAGCACCACCAGCAGCAGCAGAACCAGCGGCAGGGCGATGACGTGCAGCGCGAAGAAACGGTTGAGCGTGGCGTCAGCGGGCAGGAAATCGCCCATGATCCACTCGACCAGCTTGTTGCCGATCACCGGCACCGCGCCGAACAGCGAGATGATCACCTTGGCGCCCCAGAACGACATCTGCCCCCACGGCAGCACGTAGCCCATGAATGCTTCGGCCATCAGCGCCAGATAGATCAGCATGCCGATCACCCACAGCAGTTCGCGCGGTTGCTTGTGGGAGCCGTACATCAGCGCGCGGAACATGTGCAGGTACACCACCACGAAGAACAGCGAGGCGCCGGTGGTGTGCATGTAGCGGATCAGCCAGCCCCACTGGACATCGCGCATGATGTACTGGATGGAGGCGAAGGCATCGGCGGCACTGGGATTGAAGTTCATCGCCAGAAAGATGCCGGTGATTATCTGGTTCACCAGGATCAGCAGCGCCAGCGATCCGAAGAAATACATGAAGTTGAAGTTCTTCGGCGCGTAGTACTCGATCGTGTGCTCGCGCAGAAAGCCGAAAATCGGCAGGCGATCCTCGATCCAGACCAGTGCCTTGTTGCGGGGCTTCCAGGCATCGGGTGCAGCGGCCATCACGCGGCTCCTTTCGGATTGACGCCAATGCGCACGTGGGTGTCGTCGATGTAGTGGTACGGCGGAATCACCATGTTCAATGGTGCGGGCACACCCTGGAACACACGCCCGGCCACGTCATAGCGCGACTTGTGGCATGGACAGAAAAACCCGCCTTTCCAGTGCGGATCGAACGGCTCGGGCTTGATCTGGCCGTAGTAGTCGGGCACGCAACCCAGGTGCGTGCAGATGCCGATCATGACCAGCCATTCGGGCTTGATCGAGCGCCAGGTGTTCTGGCAGTACGCCGGCTGCTGGCTGGTTTCCTTGCAGTGCGGATCGCGCAGCCGCGGATCCAGGCTGGGTAGATCGGCCAGCTGCTCCTTGGTGCGGTTGACCACGAAGATCGGCAGGCTGCGCCAGGCGAAACGCACCATCTGCCCGGATTCGATCTTGCTGATGTCGATGGTGACCGGCGCGCCCGCCGCCAGTGCGCGCGCACTGGGTTCCCAGGACTTGATGAACGGAAGCGCCGCGGCCACGACACCGGCTCCGCCGACCACGGCAGTGGTCACGGTCAGAAACCGGCGCCGGCCGTGGTCGACCTCGCCAGACTCGCCACCGGGATGCTGTAACGCAATTTCGTTGGAATGCGCCATGGCTGGATGAACCCGCGCTAAAGACTGCCGAAGTGTAGCCACAGCGTGCCATGCGGGACAACGCCTCCGGACACGGCTCGTGCCGCGCCGTAATGCCCGCGACAACTTGCCGCCGGCAGGTCAACCATTGCGGGCCAGAGCCGCGCCATGCTCGGCCCGCGCATAGCGGCCCAGCAGGATGCGCACGCGGCGCACGTACAGTTGCGTCTCGTCGTAAGGCGGCACCTGGTTGCCGTACTTGCGCACGGCTGCGCTGCCGGCGTTGTAGGCCGCCGTGGCGAGCGTGGTGTTGCCACCGAAGTCCTGCAGCAGATGCGCCAGATAGCGCGCCCCTCCAAGGATGTTCTGTGCGGGATCGAACACGTCGCGCACGCCCATGTCGCTGGCGGTGCCCGGCATCAACTGCATCAACCCCTGTGCGCCCTTGTCGGAAACCGCGTACGGATTGAACGCGCTTTCGGCGTGGATCACCGCACGCAGCAGCGCCGGGTCGATGCGGTAGCGTGCGGCCGCCGCGTCGATCGCGCTGGCGTAAGCATGCAGCCGCAACGGCACGGTGTGCCAGTCGATGTCGGAGTGCGGATTGCAGGCGTAACAGACCGACAAATAGGTGAATAGCGCATCCACGCGCCGCGTCTGGATGCCCGCCGGGCGTACGTTGGTGTATTCGACCGTGCCGTTGGCAAGCGTGACTTTGTAGACCGTGCCGCGCAGCACGCGCGCGTGGCGGTGGATGCGCGGCAAGGTGGTCACCTGCGCCGGCTCCAGGCTGGCCACGACCGGCTGCGCCGGCATGACCGCGGACGACGGCGTGGACGCTGCTGCCGGTGCGGATGCAGGCGGCCCATCGCGCGCGCTGCCCAGCGCCTGCACGCCGGCATCGGCGATGCGCCGGCAATCGCGGTAACCGACGCGACTGGAGGAAAACACTGTTTCACCCTGCGTGCCCACACAGCGCCACAGGGCGTCGGCATGCGCCGGCCCGACCACAGCGCCCAGAATCAAGCTGAAAACCAGCGGCAACCGCTCGTATCGGTGGCGCGATATCCCCTTCATGGCCAGAAGTCTGCATTGGGCACGGGCACGCTGCCAAGTGCATAGCCGCCGCCGCGAGCAAGCGAGCGAGGCGTGGCATGCGGCGCCAGTCACGGTTAGCATCGCCGGTCGTTCCGAGGTGCGTCATGACCCGCAAGCTGTTCATCAAAACCCACGGCTGCCAGATGAACGAGTACGACTCGGCGCGCATCGCCGACGTGCTGGGCGTCCGCGAGGGCCTCGAACTGACCACCGACGAAACCCAGGCCGACGTGATCCTGATCAACACCTGCTCGATCCGCGAGAAGGCGCAGGAGAAGGTTTTTAGCCAACTGGGCCGCTGGCGGCAGTTGAAGCAGGCCAAGCCCGACCTGCTGATCGGCGTCGGCGGCTGCGTAGCCAGCCAGGAAGGCGAGGCGCTGCTGACGCGCGCGCCGTATGTGGACGTGGTGTTCGGCCCGCAGACCCTGCACCGATTGCCCGAATTACTGGACGCCCGCCGCACCAGCGGCCGCGCGCAAGTGGACATCAGCTTCCCGGAGATCGAGAAGTTCGACCGCCTGCCCGAGCCGCGCGCCGAAGGTCCGTGTGCGTTCGTCTCGATCATGGAAGGCTGCTCGAAATACTGCAGTTACTGCGTGGTGCCCTACACCCGCGGCGAGGAGATCAGCCGGCCCTTCGACAGCGTGATCGCCGAGGTGGCGACGCTGGCCGGACAAGGCGTGCGCGAAGTCAACCTGCTGGGACAGAACGTCAACGCCTGGCGCGGTGCGCTGCACGGCGGTGGAACTGCCGATCTGGCCCTGTTGATCCGCGCCGTCGCCGAACTGCCGCAGATCGGCCGCATCCGTTTCACCACCTCGCACCCGCTGGAATTTTCTGACAGTCTGATCGCGGCCTATCGCGATGTCGCCAAACTGGCCAACTACCTGCATCTGCCGCTGCAGTCGGGCAGCGACCGTATCCTGGCGGCGATGAAGCGCGGCTACACCGCGCTCGAATACAAGCAGAAAATCCGCAAGCTGCGCGCGGTACGGCCCGACATCACGCTGAGCACGGACATCATCGTCGGCTTTCCCGGCGAAACCGAGGCCGAGTTCGAGCAGACCTTGAAGCTGGTCGAATCGATCGGCTTCGACCAGAGCTTCAGCTTCATCTACTCGCGCCGCCCGGGCACGCCCGCGGCCAATCTCGCCGACGATACGCCCGATGCGATCAAGCACGAGCGCCTGACGCGCCTGCAGACGCTGCTGAACGCCAATGCCAGACGCTACAGCGAGGCCATGGTGGGCAGCGTGCAGCGCGTGCTGGTCGAGGGCCCCAGCCTCAAGGATCCGGGCGAACTGTCCGGCCGCACCGAAAACAACCGCACTGTCAATTTTCCGGGGCCGGCTGCGCTGCGCGGGCAGTTCGTGGAAGTCGTCATCACCGCAGCGCTCAGCAATTCGCTGCGCGGACGCCTGCAGGTTCGCGAAACCGTCACCGCCTAGGCGACGCTCTCGGCGCTGTAGCGCGCCAGCAGGCCGCTGCGCAGCGCGCCGCGGAATACGTGCGTGAAAAATCCCAGCGCCAACGCGATCTGCAGCAGCGCCAACAGCGTGCCGGCCAGCAGACCTGCCCCGTGCACGCCCTGCCCGGCGGCCAGCGCGCGCAGCCCCTCGAACACGTAGGCCGGCGGCAGCAGATGCGCCACTGCCTGCATCCAGCCGGGCAGCACGTGCAGCGGATAGAACACCGCCGCGAACGGCGAGAGCAGCGCCGGAATCGGCCACACCAGCCATTCCGAGGCCGGCCCCAGCCGCAGCACCACCGCGCTGGCGAAGATGCCGAGCGCGATGCCGAACAGGAACAGCACGCCCAGGAACGCCGCCGCCGGCAGCCCGAAAGCCAGCAACGACAGCCCGAAAGCGAGCCGCGCCAGCAGCAGCATCACCACCAGACTGACCAGACTGGTCAGCACGCTGGTGGCGACCAGACCGGCCACGTACTCGCCCACGCCGATGGGGCTGGCGAACAGGTTGAGGAAATTGCGCGACCACACGTCTTCGAAAAAAGCGGTGGTGACGCCCTGCATGATGCGGCCGAAGAAGTCCCACAGCAGTACCGCGCCCAGCAGGGTCAGGGTGAAATCCGGCGCCTGTCCGCCCAGCGAGCCCAGATAGCGGGTAATGAACCCCCACAGCACGATGTCGATGGCCACCCAGGCCACCAGCGGCACCACGCGCGTCGGACTGGAGCGCATCAGCGCGAGCTGGCGCAGCACGATCGCGGCGCTGCGACGCGGATTCATACGCTGTCCCCGTGATCCAGCGGCTGCCGCGCGATGCGGATGAACAGCGCTTCCAGCGACGCGGCGCCATGCTCGGCGGGCAGCCGGCGTGGGTCGCCCTGTAGCAGAACGCGCCCGTGCGCCAGCAACAGCACGCGGTCGCATATCTGTTCCACCTCCAGCATGTTGTGCGAGGTCCACAGCACCGCACAACGCTCGCGCACGGCCAGATCGCGGATCAGCCGGCGCAGGTCGTCGGCGGTGGCCGGATCCAGCGCGGCGGTGGGTTCGTCCAGCAGCAGCAGACGCGGGCGGTTCAGCAGCGCCTTGGCCAGCGCCACACGGGCCTGTTCACCGCTGGAAAGCAGCCCGCACCGCGTGCGTGCCAGCGGCGCCAGCGCGAACGTTTCGATCAGCCCGTCCACGCGCTCCGCCAGTGCCGGCAGCGCGTACAGCCGCCCGAAAAAGAGCAGGTTCTGGCGCACGGTGAGATTGCCCGGAAGCGGTGCGTAGCTGGCCTGGAAGTTCACCTGCGCCAGTGCCGCGGCGCGACGCCGTGCCAGATCCAGCCCGGCGATGTGCACGCTGCCGGTATCCGGCTGCAACAGGCCCAGGATCATGTTGATGGTGGTGGTCTTGCCGGCGCCGTTGGGGCCCAGCAAGCCGACGATCTCACCAGCTTCGATGCGCAGTGAAATCGCCTCGACCGCGCGCCTGCCGGCATAGGCCTTGCTGACCGCGTTCACGGCCAGTGCGGGCGCATCGTCTCGGGCGGCGGCTGTGGCGGACATCCGTCCATGGTGCCATGCGCGCCGCGCAGGCAGCGCAGGCGCGCGCGCTATGCTTGCGCGCATGTCCGCATCCACCATCGCCCGCGACTTCCAGCTCGAACCCGACGATGCCACGCGCCTGGCCAACCTGGCCGGCCCGCTGGACGCACATCTGCGCATGATCGAACTGCGTCTGGGCATCGAGATCGCCGCGCGCGGCAGCGCCTTCCGGGTGATCGGTCCGCCGCCGATGGCACTGGCCGCCGAGCGTTTCATCAAGCGGCTCTACGCCGACACCATGGCCGAGACGCTGGACGAGCACGCGCTGAACCTGCGCCTGCAGGACGCCAGTCTGGAGGAGCAGGCCGCCGAACTGGCGGAACAGGCGCAAGACGTGGCCATCAAGGTCAAGCGCGGGCTGATCCGCGGGCGTGGGCCCAGCCAGATGCGCTACCTGCACGCCATCACCCGCCACGACATCAACTTCGGCATCGGCCCGGCCGGCACCGGCAAGACCTATCTCGCCGTGGCCAGCGCGGTGGAGGCACTGGCGCAGAACCGCGTGCAGCGCCTGGTACTGACACGCCCGGCGGTGGAGGCCGGCGAGAAGCTGGGCTTTCTGCCGGGTGATCTCAGCCAGAAGGTCGACCCGTACCTGCGACCGCTGTACGACGCGCTGTACGAAATGCTGGGCTTCGAGAAAGTGGCCAAGCTGATCGAGCGCAACGTCATCGAGATCGCGCCGCTGGCGTACATGCGCGGACGCACGCTCAACGATTCCTACGTGATCCTCGACGAGGCGCAGAACACCACCGTCGAGCAGATGAAGATGTTCCTGACCCGCATCGGCTACGGCTCGGTGGCGGTGATCACCGGCGACGTCACCCAAGTGGATCTGCCGCGCAACGTGCGCTCGGGCCTGCGCCACGTTGTCGAGGTGTTGCGCGAGGTGGAAGGCGTCAGCTTCACGTTTTTCAGCGCCCGCGACGTGGTGCGTCATCCGGTGGTGGCACGCATCGTGCGCGCGTACGAGCTGGCCGACGAGAGCGACGCCGGGACTCGGGACGCGGAACTCGGGACTCGGCAAAAGCAGCGCGGGCATGCCGACACCGATACGAGCGCGCAGGCGCCGCGCGCCGCGGATTGACTCGCGATGGCGCCGCGCATCGTCCGCTCGACTCCTCGCAATACCGCGCACCGGCGCAACGCTCGGGTTGCGGGTTCCGAGTCCCCAGTCCCGGCTCTTGTGCTCCACCTCAATTACGGCGTGCCGCGCCGTGGCCTGCCGGCGGCGCAGTCGTTCCGGCGCTGGGTGAGCGCGGCACTGGTGGCCTCCGGACACGGGGGTACTGTCGAGCTGTCCATCCGCCTGGTCGGCGCGCGCGAGGGCCGCGCGCTGAATCGCCGGTATCGCGGCCGCGATTACGCGACCAACGTGCTGTCCTTTCCGGTCGAAATGCCGGACGGCTTCACCACGCCGCTGCTGGGCGATATCGTGCTGTGCGCGCCGGTACTGGCTGGCGAGGCGCGCGCGCAGGGCAAGACCCTGCGCCAGCACGCTGCCCACCTGACCATCCATGGCGTGCTGCATCTGCTCGGCCATGACCACCAGCGCGCACGCGAAACTGCCGCCATGGAGGCGCTGGAAACCGATGCGCTGGCCCTTCTACGTCTGCCGGATCCCTACACGTACGGCTGAGGAAGCGTCGGTCCCGGCCTTTGGGCTATGCTTTTACGTCCTGCCCACGGGCATGCTGAACGTTGAAATGAACGAAGGTCCGAGTACCAGCGGCCCGGTGCGGCGCTCCTTCTGGGGCCGCCTGGGCCAGATGCTCGCCGGCGAGCCGCGCAACCAGGAGGAACTGCTCGAGGAGCTGCGCCTCGCCGCCGCCAACGGCCTGATCACCCGCGACACCCTGGCCATGATCGAAGGCGCCATGGAGGTCAGCGACCTGCGCGTGGCCGATGCCATGGTGCCGCGCGCGCAGATGGTGATGATCGGCGCCGACGCCAGCTTCGCCGAGGTGCTGGCCACGGTCACCGAATCCGGCCATTCGCGCTTTCCGGTGCACGGCGAGGACAAGGACGAGATCCGCGGCATCCTGCTGGCCAAGGATCTGCTGCGCTTCCACGACCGCAGCACCGATTTCGACCTGGCCGGCCTGCTGCGCCCGGTGACGCTGATCCCCGAGTCGATGCACCTGAACGTGCTGCTGGGCGAGTTTCGCCGCAACCGCAACCACATGGCGGTGGTGGTGGACGAGTACGGCGGCGTGGCCGGACTGATCACCATCGAGGACGTGCTGGAGCAAATCGTCGGCGAGATCGACGACGAACATGACGACGAGCAGGCGCCGCGTATTCAGCCGCAACCGGACGGCAGCTACCTGGTCGACGCGCTAACACCCATCGACGAGTTCAACGAGCAGTTGGGCAGCAGTTTCCCGGACGAGGCCTTCGACACCGTCGGCGGCCTGGTGACCGACGCCATCGGCCACCTGCCGGAACGTGACGAGCAGGCCGAATTGGCCGGTTTCGTGTTCCGCGTCAGCGCCGCCGACGACCGCCGCGTGCTGCAACTGCGCGTGACGCGCGCGGCATGAAGCCGCTGGCGCGGCTGCTGGCGGCGCTGGCGCTGCTGCTGGGCCTGGCCGCGCAAGCGCGCGCGGGCATCGCCAGCGCCCCCGGCCGTGACCTCGAGGTGGAACTGGTCACCTACGGCCCGGGCCGCGTGTACTGGGAGCGCTTCGGCCACGACGCCATCATCCTGCGCGACACGCGCAGCGGCGAAGCGGTCAGCTTCAACTACGGCGTGTTCGATTTCGACACGCGCGATTTCTTCCTCAAGTTCATCCGCGGCCACCTGCTGTACAGCATGGATGCGGAATACGCGGGGCCGGAGATCGCCAGCTACATCGCCGCTGGGCGCGCGGTGCGCATCGAGCGATTGGCACTCAGCGCTGCACAGGCCTCGACGCTGCGCGATTTCCTGCTGTGGAACGATGAGCCGCAGCATCGTGACTACCGCTACGACTATTTCACCGACAACTGCACGACGCGCGTGCGCGACGCGCTGAATCTGGCGCTGGGCGCACAGTTGTTCACGCAGACGCAGGCACCCGCCACGGATCGCAGCTTCCGCTCGCAGGCGCTGCGCATGCTGGCACACGACAAACCACTGATGCTATTGGTGGATTTGGGCCTGGGGCCGTACGCGGATCGTCCGCTGACGCTGTGGCAGGACGCGTTTCTGCCGGTGACGCTCTCCGATCTGGTGCGGCGGGTGCGGATAGCGGACGGCGCTGGTGGCGCGCGGCCGCTGGTGGCCGCGTCGAAACGGGTCTACGCCGGCGACGTGCGCGCACCGCCGCCGGTACCGCCGCATCTGCTGCTGCCGCTGCTGGCACTGGGACTGGCCTGGGCTGCGGCGATCGCCTGCGGCGTGCGCGCGCGCGCCGGACGCGCCACGCGTTTCGCGGCTGCCGGCGCCGTGGCCTTGTACGCCCTGCTGGCGGGTCTGGCCGGACTGGTCATGCTGGCGCTGTGGACGCTGACCACGCACCGCGCGGCCTGGGCCAACCAGAACCTCCTGCAATTCGACCCGGCGCTGCTGCTTCTGGCCTGGCCGCTGGCGCGCAGTTTCGGCGCGCGCCGCGCGCTCGGGCGCTGGGCGCGCGCGCTGACGCTGCTGCTGGCCGCGCTGAGCCTGTCCGGTCTAGCTGGCCATCTCGGTGGCCTGCTGGGACAGCAGAACCTGCACTGGATCGCTTTCGCGTTGCCGATCAACCTGACGCTGGCCGCGATCGCCTGGCGCGCGGCGCGCGCCTGATCGGCGTCACCCGCGCGCGTTTTGACGCGGGCGGCAGCGAGGTCGCATGCAGCTCACGCGCTGTGGTCGGACCCGGCCAACAATTCGCGCAATAGCGGAATGGTGATGCCACGCTGCCGCGCCAGCGCTGTATGGTCGATGCGCTCGAACAGCGTGTGCAAGCTGGACAGGTCGCGCGCGGCGCGCGCGAACAGCCAGTCCAGCACGGCCGGCTCCAGCGCCAAGCCACGCTCCATGGCCCAGTCGCGCACCAGCGCGCGACGCGCTGCCTCGTCCAGCGGCGCGATCGGCACCTGCACGCAGGCGCCCAGGCGCGAGCGCAGGTCCGGCAGAGCCAGCGGCAGCACCGGCAGCGGCGCGCGCGCGGCCAGCAGCAGCGCGGCACCTTCGGCGCGCATACGGTTGTAAAGGTCGAACAGGGCATGCTCGGCCACATCCGAGCCCGCCAACGCGTCCAGATCGTCCAGCGCGAGCAGGTCCGCGCCGTCCAGCGCGCGCAGCGCCGTCGGCGACGCCGCGATGCGCGCGACGCTCGCGTATCGTGCGCGATGTCCCCGCACCTGCGCGTCTTGGCAAGCGGCCATCAGCAGGTGCGTCTTGCCGCTGCCGGCCGGCCCGCTCAACAGTGTCCACGGCGCACGCTGGCTGTCTGCCAGCGCCCGCGCGGCGGCCAGCGCGGCGGCATTGCCCGGGCCCACGCGAAACTGCGCGAAACGCTGCCGCGGCGGCCAGCGCAGCGCCAGCGGAATCTGCCTCGCATGCGAGGTCAAGGCGCGTCTCGGGGCGGCTCACGCGGCGCAGCGGTGTCGTCCGGCGCCGGCGCGGCCGGCGCGACGCCATTAGGCGCGCGCGCATACAGGGTACTGGCGATGTAGCGCTCGTGCGCATAGCGCAGCAGCACCACCGCGACCGCCGCCAACGGCAGCGCCACCAGCACACCGAAGAACCCGAACAACTGAGCGCCGGCCAGCACCGCGAACATCACCGCCACCGGATGCAGACCGATCTTGTCGCCCACCAGCTTGGGCACCAGCACGTAGCTCTCCAGCAATTGACCGGCGCCGAACACGCACAACACCAGCACCAGATGCAGCCAGTCCACGCCGTACTGCACCAGCACCGCAATCAGCGCCGCAATCAGTCCGGTGATGAATCCCAGGTAAGGCACGAAGCTGACCAGCCCGGCGGCAATGCCGATCAGCGGGCCCAGGCCTAGCTGCGCCACAAACGCCAGCGCCAGCGCGTAATACACGCCGAGCCCCAGCATCACCAGCAGCTGGCCCTTGAAGAACGAGCCCAGCACGGCGTCGGACTCGCGCGCCAGCCGCGTCAATGTGGGTTCGACCGGGCGCGGCAGCAGTTCGCGCACGCGCGCCACCAGCACGTCCCAGTCGCGCAACAGGTAGAAGAACACCACCGGCACCAACACCAAGTTGGTGGCCCACTCCAGCAGTACCAGACCGGAGCGCGTGACGTGGCCCAGCAGCGTGGCGGCGAAACCGCCGGCCTGCTGCCAGTGTTGTTGCAGCAGCGCAATCACATGCTGCGGATCGAAGGTTTCCGGCGCCAGGCGCAGGTGCCGCTGCAACCACGGTGTCGCGGTGTCGCGAAACCACACCAGCGCCGCCGGCAACGCCGCGATCAGGCGCGCGAATTGATGCTCGAGCAACGGCAGCAGGATGGCCAGCAAACCGATCAGCGTCAGGCTGAACATCACGAACACCAGCGTCACCGCCAGCGTTCGCGACATGCGCCGCTCGAGCCGGTCGGCCAGCGGATCGGCGATATACGCCAGCAGCGCGGCCAATGCGAACGGCGTCAGCACCGGCGCCAGCAGCCACAGCACGTAGCCGACCACCGCGGCCAGCAGCGCGAGTTGCAGGCGATACAGCGCTTCCTGACCCATCAGTGCACTCCTTTCAGCCGCCGGATGCGGCGCGCGCGCGCGCCCCAACGCAGCACGTAGTCGAGCCCGCTGGCCACGGTCAGCGTGCCCACTGCCCAGGCCGGACCGCGCAGCGGCAGGAACTGTACGGCGGGCGACCACACCAGCGTCACCAGCACCGCGAGCAGGAAGGCGATCTGCGCCAGTGTGTTCAGCTTGGACAGCAGGCTGGGACGCACCGTCAGCGGCCCCAGCAGCATGCGCCAGGCCAGCGCACCGGCAACGATCACCACGTCGCGCGCCAGTACCAGCAGGGTCAACAGCAGCGGCACCGCACCGACATAAGTCAAGGCGATGAACCCGCCGACCAGCAGCAGCTTGTCGGCCAACGGGTCGAGCAATTCTCCGAGCCGGCTCTGCCATGCGAAGCGCCGCGCCAGGAAACCGTCGAATGCGTCGGTCAGCGCCGCCAGCGCAGCCAGGACCAGCGCCGTGCGGTAATCGCGATAGCCGATCGCCAGCGCCACCGGCAACGCCAGCAGTACGCGCGCGGCGGTCAGCAAATTTGGCAGGTGGCGCCAGCGCGTGGCCGTCACCTGCGGCGCTGCGAACACCTGGCGCATGACGGTCTCAGCGCACCCAGTCAAGCGCAACGTCCGCGCCGGGCTGCGCACCTGCGTTCACCATATGGCCACTGGCGGCGAGGTCCGCCGCGACCGTCGTCAGCGGCACGTCGAGCTGCAGTGACAGCAGCAGGCTGTCGCCGTCGGCCTGCAGTGGCCGCACACCGTGGATGCGTGGATCGCTGCGCAGCAGCAGCATCAATGCGGCGTATTGTCGGGCCGAGCGCAGATCGCCCACCCACAGTCGTCCCACGGTACCGCCAGCTTGCGCGGGCGCTGCCGCGAAGCGCGCCACCAGCCTGTCGGCTGCCGCGTTTCCGGCCACCACCAGCGCTGCGCCCGCATTGGCGGCCGGCGCCTGCCAAGACTGACGCGTGACGCCGGTAACCAGGGTCCAATTGCCGATGCCGTCGGCGATGTCGCCGACCAGCGCCAGCCCGGTGTGGTACTGCCGCGCCAGTTGATCCAGCGCTGTGTTATCGCCCGCGACCAGCGCCGAGGCGGTCGGAGCACCCGCCTGCGGCAGTACGAACTTGATGCCGCGCGCTGCGCCGGCGGCCTGTAGGGCCGCGACCGACGCCGCGTCCGGCGGCTGTCCGCCGATGCTGGCCATCACCAGAACCGGTGGTCGCGGCGCCGGCCAAACCGGCAGCGCCAGGCGCCGCGCCAGACTCTCCAGAGCCTGCGGATCAAAATCGACATCCAGCAGTAACGCGCCGCTGGCGCCCCGGGTGTAACGATAGTTCTTGACCAGCGCCGGCGCATCGGCCAGCGCAGCCGCCACACCCGGCTGAGCGGCAACCTGCAGGTTGCCGCTCAACTGCACTAGGACCACGCCGGCAGCCTGCACGATGGCCTGATTGCGGGCGGCCGCACCGGTATCGGCCACCGGGACGATGGCGCGATACAGCGCATCCGACGCGTGCACCGGCAGCAAGGCGCCACAGACGCCGCCGATCCACAGCACAACCCAGCACAACGCGCGCATGGCGCCTCCGTCTTCTGCAACCCGGGCCGGGCAATCGGCGCTGCACGCGCCGCCCAGCCGCGGCAGTCTGCCCAATCGCGGCGGCGGCGTCCATCGCGCGCCCGGCGTAGCGGGCGCGACTGTTATCATCGTGGGCCGTTTCCGAACCGGCTGCGCCGCGACCGCCATGAGCACGCCGCACCAGAGCCTGACCTATCGCGCCGCTGGCGTGGACATCGACGCCGGCGCCGAACTGGTCGAGCGCATAAAGCCGCACGTGGCGCGCACCATGCGCGCGGGCGTCCTGGGTGGACTGGGCGGCTTCGGCGCTCTGTTCGAACTGGGTGGACGCTTCCGCGAGCCGGTGTTGGTGTCCGGTACCGACGGCGTCGGCACCAAACTCAAGCTGGCGCAAGAACTGGATCGCCACGACGGCATCGGCATCGATCTGGTGGCCATGTGCGTCAACGACGTGCTGGTGCAGGGCGCCGAGCCGCTGTTCTTCCTCGACTATTTCGCCACCGGCAAGCTCGAGGTGGCCACCGCCGAACGCGTGATCGCCGGCATCGCGCGCGGCTGCGAGCTGGCCGGCTGCGCGCTGGTCGGCGGCGAAACCGCCGAGATGCCCGACATGTACCCGCCCGGCGAGTACGACCTGGCCGGCTTCTGCGTCGGCGCAGTGGAGAAATCCGCGCTGCTCGATGGCCGCCGTGTGCAGTCCGGCGACGTGCTGATCGGCATCGCCTCCAGCGGCGCGCACGCCAACGGTTTCTCGCTGATCCGTCGCATCCTCGATCGCGCCGGCAAGCCATGGGGACTCGACATCGGCGGCGTCGGCCTGGCCGACGCGCTGTTGGCACCCACCGAAATCTATGTGCAGCCCATGCTGCGCCTGCTGGCCGAATTGCCGCCGCACGCCATGGCGCACATCACCGGCGGCGGCTTGACTGAAAACATCATCCGCGTGGTGCCGGAACACCTGGCGCTGGACATCGACGCCAGTGCCTGGCCGCTGCCGCCGCTGTTTGCCTGGCTGGCCGAAGTGGGCCAGCTCGGCGATGCCGAGCTGTGGCGCACGTTCAACTGCGGCATCGGCTTCGTAGTGCTGGTGGATGCCGCGCAAGCGACGGCCACTGACGCCTGGCTGGACCATGCGGGGATGACGCACTGGCGCATCGGCACGGTGACGCCGGCGCGCGCCGGCCAGCCGCGCGTGCGCATCACGCGCTGAAGCCATGCCGCATGCACGCCTGGCTGTGCTGGTTTCCGGCCGCGGCAGCAATCTCGAGGCACTGCATGCCGCCTGCGGCAGCGGACGCCTCGCCGCCGAAATCGCGCTGGTCGCCAGCAACCGGCCCGATGCCCTGGCATTGACCCGCGCCCGCGCGGCCGGCATCGCCACACTGGCATGCGACAGCCGTGGCACGGGTGACCGCGCCGCCTGGGACATGGCGTTCATGGCCGCTGTCGGCGCCGCGCGTCCGGACTGGATCGTCCTCGCCGGCTTCATGCGCCGGCTGGACGGCGCGGCCATCGCGCCATGGGCGGGGCGCATGCTCAACATCCATCCCTCGCTGCTGCCCAGGCATCCGGGCCTGGATACGCATCGGCGCGCGCTCGAGGCCGGCGATGCCGAACATGGCGCCAGCGTGCACTTCGTCACCGCCGAACTGGATGGCGGACCGGTGCTGGCGCAGGCGCGCGTGCCGGTGCTGCCCGACGATACACCGGAGCGGCTCGCCGCGCGTCTGCTGCCGCTGGAACACCGGCTGCTGGTGGCCAGCCTGGGCGCGCTGCTGTCCGGGCGTGTGCGGCTGCACGGCGACCGCGTGTGGGTGGATGGGCACGCCGCGGTGCGACCGCTGCAATTGAGCGCCGACGGCAACCTGAGCTGACCCAAGCCGCCTTGTGCGCCGATTCAGCCGCGCGCCGGCAAGCTGCCGGTCAAGCCATCCTCATGGAACACCGCCGATGCGCATCGATCGCCATCCCGCAGCACGCCTGCGCGCGCTGCTGCCGGCCCTGCTGCTGGCGCCACTGTCGATTCCGCTGGCGGCCAGCGCAACGACGGCCGCCGCGCCCACGCCGTTCAGCGCCCAGTACCGCGTGTTGCGCGACGGCGACGCCATCGGCACGGCCACGCTGAGCCTGGCCCGTGACGGCACCGGCTACGTGTTCAGCAACGTCACCAAGGGCAATGCCGGACTGGCCGCGCTGCTCGGCCTGGACGTCAGCGAGTCCTCGCGCTTCGACTGGCGGAGTGGCGCGCCGCTGGATCTGGACTACCGCTACCGCATGCGCAGTGCGTTCAAAACCATCACCCGCGGCGCGCGCTTCGACTGGTCGGCTGGGCGCATCACCGTGGACAACGGCAAGTCGCAGGCGCAGTACGCCGCTGCGCCGGGCACGGTGGACCGCAACCTCGCCGTGCTGCTGCTGGCGCAGCGCGTGGACGCCGGCGCGCGCGGCGCGGTGGTGGTGCCGGTGGCGATGGACGATCACATCTCACAGCAGCACTACGCCATCGCCACCACGCCGGTGACCGTGCGGGTGCCGGCCGGGCGCTACCAGGCTTATGCCGTGCAGCGCAGCGACGCCGACAACGGCCTGCGCGCGTGGTACGCACCACCGCTGCTGGCGCCCGTGCGCATGGAGCAGCGCGACGGCAAGGGCACGGTGTATCTGCTGGAGCTGGCGCAGGCGCCGCGGTGAGGCCTCAGCCCGGCAGACGGCGAATGTGCGCGCCCAGGCCCGCCAGCTTTTCCTCGATGCACTCGTAGCCGCGGTCGATGTGATACACGCGGTCCACCGTGGTGTCGCCCTGCGCCACCAGCCCCGCCAGTACCAGCGAAGCCGAGGCGCGCAAGTCGGTGGCCATCACCGGCGCGCCGCTCATGCGCGCCACGCCTTGGATGATCACCGCGTTGCCTTCCACGCGGATGTCGGCGCCCAGACGCTGCAGTTCATGCACGTGCATGAAACGGTTCTCGAACACCGTCTCGGTGATCACGCCCACGCCCTCGGCCACGCAGTTCAGCGCGGTGAACTGCGCCTGCATGTCGGTGGGAAATGCCGGATACGGTGCGGTGGTGATGTTGACCGCGCGTGGCCGGCGTCCGTGCATGTCCAGACTGATCCAGTCCTCGCCCGTGCTGATCTCGGCACCGGCGTCCTCCAGCTTGGAGAGCACCGCATCAAGTGTGCCCGGACGCGCGCGCTTGGCCAGCACCTTGCCGCCGCTGATCGCGCCGGCCACCAGAAAAGTGCCGGTTTCGATGCGGTCGGGCAGCACATCGTATTCGGCGCCGTGCAGCCGCTCGACGCCCTCGATGACCAGCGTCGAGGTGCCGGCGCCCGCGATACGCGCACCCATGGCGTTGAGACAGTGCGCCAGATCGACCACTTCGGGCTCCTGCGCGGCGTTCTCGATGATGGTGGTGCCCTGTGCCAGCGCCGCGGCCATCATGATGTTCTCGGTACCCGTTACCGTGACCACGTCCATGCTGATGCGCGTGCCACGCAAACGGCTGGCGCGCGCCTTGATGTAGCCGTTTTCCACCGTGACCTCGGCGCCCAGCGCTTCCAGGCCGCGCAGGTGCTGATCGACCGGGCGCGTACCGATCGCGCAGCCACCGGGCAGCGACACCTCGGCCTGGCCGAAGCGCGCCACCAGCGGTCCCAGTACCAGGATCGACGCGCGCATGGTCTTGACCAGTTCGTAGGGCGCGAAATAGCGGGTCGCGCCGCGTGGATCGGCATGGATACGCATGCGTTCGTCGACCACCAGTTGCACGCCCATCTGACCCAGCAGTTCCATGGTGGTGGTGACGTCGTGCAGATGCGGCACGTTGCCGATCACGACCGGGCCGTCGGCCAGCAGCGTTGCGGCCAGAATGGGCAGCACCGCGTTTTTGGCGCCGGAAACACGGACGTCGCCGCGGAGGGGGTCGCCCCCGGATATGACGATCTTGGCCATCGCTCAGCGCTCCGAACCGTCCGCGGTGGCACACGCCGGCCCGCGCTCAGCCACGGGAGGTCTCATCCGGAGTTAGCGTCGTCAACGCCAGCGCGTGGATCGCACCACCCATCAGTTCGCCCAGCGTGGCATACACCATGCGATGGCGCGCCAGCGGGAGCTTGCCGGCAAAGCCGGCACACACCACGCGCGCTTCGAAGTGCACGCCATCCGGGCCGCTGACTTCGGCGCGCGCACCGGGCAGGCCTTGCTCGATGAGGGTTTTGATCTGGTCGGGCTGCATTGGATCCAGCGAAATGGCCGCATTCGCACCGGAGCGAACGGGTAGAATGCCGATCGGACATGGTAACGGATCGCGCCCGCGCCCGGTACCGCCCGCCCACCCGGATCCGACCGTGCCTGCCCAAACCGACACCGCATCGAGCAGCCGCGCCCTGATCGACAGCGCACGCCGCGTGGTGCTGACCGAGGCCGCCGCACTGCAGGCGCTGGCACCGCGCATCGACGGCGCGTTCGCGCAAGCATGCACGCTGATTCTGGCCAGTCACGGACGCGTGGTCACTAGCGGCCTGGGCAAATCCGGGCACATTGCGCGCAAGATCGCCGCCACACTGGCATCCACCGGCACGCCAGCGTTCTTCGTGCATTCGGGCGAGGCCAGTCATGGCGATCTGGGCATGATCACGCCCGGCGACGTGGTGCTGGCGCTGTCGTATTCAGGCGAAACCGAGGAACTGCTCACCATCCTGCCGCTGTTGAAGCGGCAGAGCATTCCGCTGCTGGCGATGACCGGCAAGCCGGGCTCGACGCTGGCCCGCCGCAGCGACGTGCACCTGGACGCCAGTGTGCCGGCCGAGGCCTGTCCGCTGGGCCTGGCGCCCACCGCCAGCACCACCGCCGCGCTGGCGCTGGGCGACGCGCTGGCCATCGCACTGCTGGAAGCGCGCGGTTTCACCGCCGATGATTTCGCGGTCTCGCATCCTGCCGGCAGCCTGGGCCGACGCTTGCTGCTGCGCATCGAGGACGTCATGCACCGCGGCGCCGGGGTTCCGGCGGTAGCGCAGGATGCCACGCTGATCGAGGCGCTGATGGAAATGACCCGCAAGGGCCTGGGCATGACCGCGATCGTGGACGCGCAGCAGCGCCTGCTGGGCGTGTTCACCGATGGCGACCTGCGGCGGGCGCTGGACGGCGGCACGTCCGACTTGCGCGGCACGCCGGTCCGCGAGGTGATGACGCGCACGCCCCGTAGCATCGCGCCGCAACGCCTCGCCGGCGAGGCCGCGCAGCTGATGGAACAGCACAAGATCCAGGGCCTGCTGGTGGTCGACGGCGAATACCTAGTCGGTGTGGTGACCTTTCTCGATCTGCTGCGCGCCAAGGTGGTCTGAGTGGACAGCGCTTACCCACAGGAGGCTGTGGCCCGTGCGCGCGACGTGCGTCTGCTGGCGCTGGACGTGGACGGCACGCTCACCGATGGCCGCCTGTGGTACGCGGCCGATGAGCGCGAACTGAAGGCATTCCACGTGCGCGACGGCATGGGCCTACGCCTGATCCAGCGCCACGGTATTCAGGTGGCCATCATCACGGCGCGCGTCAGCCACGCGCTGGCGCTGCGCGCGCAGGAACTGGGCATCGCACACCTGTACCAGGGCCGCGAGGACAAGCGTGCCTGCCTGACCGAGATCGCCACCGCCCTGGGCTTGCCGCTGTCCGCCTGCGCGATGGTCGGCGACGACCTGCCCGACATCGGCGCTCTGCGTGCCTGCGGCCTGGCCGTGACGGTGGCCGACGCACATCCCTGGGCCGCCGCCGCCGCGCACTGGCGCACGCGCCGGCCCGGCGGACAGGGCGCGGTGCGCGAAGTCTGCGATCTGTTGCTGTCTGCGCAAGGTCTGGCGGATGCCGAACGAGAGCGCTGGCAATGAGCCGACGCCTATGGCTAGCCATCGCGGTGCTGGCCGTGGCGGCCGGACTCACGCAACTTGCCGTGTGGTGGCTGACGCCGCCGCCGCCGCCCAGCGCCTTTGCCGGACCGCCGCGCTCGTCCTACACCCTGCACGATTTCAAGCTGACCACACTGGGCATCGACGGCAAGCCGACACTGTTTCTGACCGCGCCGCAGCTCGACCGCCGCAATGGCGACCACGCGCTGTACATCAACGCACCACATTTCGTGCTGCCGCAGGCCAACGGCGCGGCGTGGCGCGGCGCCGCGCGCTTCGGCTGGGTCAACGCGCAAGGCACCGAGATCAAGCTGCTGGGCGACGTGCGCGTGGTGCAGCCCGCCAGTGCCGGCAGCGGCCAGAATGTCATCACCAGCCAGAACATCACTGCCTGGCCGCGCGAGCACCTCCTGACCAGCACCGCGCGCACAGTGATTCAGCAGCCCAACGCTACACTCAGCGGCGTCGGTTTCCGCGCCAACACCGCCACCCGCACCTTGGAGCTGCTCGATGACGTCCACGGCACCTTGCAACCGGCCGCGCGCCATGCGCCCTGAGCGCGATACGCTGCTGTCCGCGCTGATCCTGCTCGCGCTGCTGCTGGCGCCGCTCACCGCGCAGGCGCTGAGAAGCGACCGCGACCAGCCGATGTTGGTCAATGCGAAAAATGCCGAGAAGGCCCCCGGCATCGCACATTTGAACGGCGATGTCGTGCTACAGCAGGGTAGCCTGCACGGCAGTGGCGCTCACGGCATCATTTACACAGACGCGAAAGGCAAGGTCACCCGTGTGGTGCTCGAAGGCAGCCCCGCACGGCTCTCGCAGCAGATGGACGGCGGCGGCGAAATGCACGGCGCGGCGCTTACCATCGACTACACGCCGGCCAGCGGCACCGCGGTTCTGATTGGCGATGCCAACGTCGACCAGAGCGGCCACGGTAGCTTCAGTGGTGCCAAGTTGGTCTACAACACGCGGACCGGCGCCATGCAGGGCGAGGGTGGCCGTGGCCAGGTACAACTGATCTTCCAGCCCCGCCGGAAGTCCGCGCCGGCCGCGCCCGCATCGAGCAAGCCCGCGCATGCCGGCAGTGGCGGCGGCAAGCCCTGATGCTGAGCGCGCAGGGTCTGCAGAAGCGTTTCCGCGGCCGCGCCGTGGTACGTGGCTTCGACTTCGAACTGCAGCAGGGCGAAGTGGTCGGCCTGCTAGGCCCGAATGGCGCCGGCAAGACCACCTGTTTCTACATGGTGGTCGGGCTGATCCAGGCCGACGCCGGCGCCATCCGTCTGGACGACCGCGACATCACCGGGCTGCCCATGCATGCGCGCGCGCGGCTTGGCATCGGCTATCTGCCGCAGGAGCCCTCGGTGTTCCGGCGCCTGAACGTGGCCGAGAACGTGCTCGCCGTGCTGGAGTTGCGCCCCGATCTGAACCGCCACCAGCGCGAACAAATGCTCGAGGCGCTGCTGGACGAACTGAAAATCGCGCACCTATCCGGCCAGAAAGGCCTGAGCCTCTCCGGCGGCGAGCGTCGCCGCGTCGAGATCGCGCGCGCGCTGGCGGCGCAGCCGCGCTACATGCTGCTGGACGAACCTTTCGCCGGAGTCGATCCGATCTCGGTCGGCGAGATCCAGCGCATCGTGCGCCACCTCAAACAGCGCGGCATCGGCGTGCTGATCACCGACCATAATGTGCGCGAAACCCTGGGCATCTGCGACCATGCCTACATTCTCAACGAGGGCAGCGTGCTGGCGCGCGGCTCGCCGCAACACATCCTGGCCGACGAACAGGTGCGCCAAGTCTATCTGGGGCGCGAGTTCAAGCTCTGATATCCAGCGCAATCACGCACACCATCGTACCCACGTCGGCTGGCTGGCTGGGGCGAGCCGCGAGCGCTAGGATGGCCCGGGGACCACACGCAGAAGGCGCGCATGAAGCCAGGCCTGCAGCTGCGGCTCAACCAGCAGCTCACCCTCACTCCACAACTGCAGCAGGCGATCCGCCTGCTGCAGCTCTCGCGCCTGGAGCTCGAAACCGAGTTGCGCGAGCTGGCCGAATCCAATCCGTTGCTGGAGCTGGATGGCGAGGACGCGTCCACGGCGGAGCCCGATGGCACACCTGCGGACGCACCCGCCGAGGCCGCCGACACGCAAGCAGAAACCGATGCGCACGGCGATGCCGATGCCGACACGCGCAGCGGCGATGACTGGGACGATGGCTTCGACGGCGACAGTTTCGGCGGCACCGGCAACCACGATGACGAAGACGGCTTCGAGGCCCAGGATGCCGCACCGATCGGCCTGCACGAGCACCTGCTGTACCAGGTCGGCCTGCTCAATCTCTCGTCGCGGGACCGCGCCATCGCCCTGGCGCTGATCGACGCCATCGACGATGACGGCTACTTGCGCGAGGGCATTGCGCCCGTGCAGGCAGCACTGCGCGATCCGGACATCGAAATCGCCGAGATCGAAGCGGTACGCCACCGCATCCAGCAACTCGATCCCACCGGCGTGGCCAGCCTCGACCTGCGCGACTGCCTGACCGCACAACTGCGTGGGCTGACAGCCGATGCCGAACACCTGCATCTGGCCCAGGTCATCGTGACCGAGCACCTGGATGCGCTGGCCAAGCGCGACCTGGCGCGCATCGCACGCAGCCTGCAGGCACCGCCCGAGGCGGTGGCTGCAGCCGCGGCGCTGATCCGCACGCTCGACCCGCGTCCGGGCGCGGCGTTAGGCGCGGCGCCGGTCGAGTACGTCGCGCCCGATGCCTACGTGGTACGCGAGCATGCCCGTTGGCGTGTGCGTTTGGCTTCCGGCAACCAGCCCAGACTCGGCATCAACCGCCATTACAGCGGGCTGATCGCACGCGCGCGGCGCGAGGACGCGGCCTACCTCAAGGGCCAACTGCAGGAGGCGCGCTGGCTGATCAAAAGCCTGCAGCAGCGCGCCGACACCCTGCTGCGCGTGGCCGAGGCCATCGTGCGCCAGCAGAGTGCGTTTCTCGATTTCGGTCCCGAGGCCATGCGCCCGCTGGTGCTGCGCGAGATTGCCGAGGAAGTGGGCATGCACGAGTCCACCATCTCGCGCGTAACCACACGCAAGTACCTGCACACGCCACGCGGCACCTTCGAGTTCAAGTATTTCTTCTCATCGGGCGTGGCCACCGAAGATGGCGGCGCCGCTTCGGCCACCGCGGTGCAGGCGCTGATCCGCAAGCTGGTGACCGAGGAAAACCCATGCCGGCCGCTGTCCGACCAGGCGCTGGCCGTCGAGTTGAGCAACCGCGGCATTCAGGTGGCGCGGCGTACCGTGGCCAAGTATCGCGAGGCGCTGCGCATTCCCAGTTCGTCCGAGCGACAGCGCGCCGGCTGAACCCGGCTGAGGAGTCCATCCACGCCCGATCCACGATCCGACCACCCGACCATTCCGACGAGCGCCGGAATGTGCCCACGGCCCAAGCGCTCGCATCCACAGCACCACGGAGAGCACCATGCAAATCCAGATCAGCGGCCACCAAATCGAAGTCACCCAGGCGTTGCGCGACCATGTACAAAGTCGCCTGATCAAGCTGGACAAGTACTTCGACAACGTCACTTCTCTTGCCGTGGTGCTGTCCGTGGAAAAGCTGCAGCACCGCGTCGAGGCGACGCTGTCGGCCGCCGGCTGCACCCTGCACGCCGAAGCAAGCGATGGCGACATGTACGCATCGGTGGATGCCCTGCTTGATAAGCTGGTCGCGCAACTGCGCAAGCACAAGGAAAAGCTCACCGCGCACCACCGCAGCGCAGGCCGCGAACTGCGCGCCGAGTGAGTCACCAAGACCCCACTGCAACTGCGAACCGCGGGCGGCGTGCGCGAGGCGCGCCGCCCAATTCCTCCCGCCTAAGTCTTGTTCGCTACCATGGGCTTGCAATGCGACATCCCAGGGCCGGATAAGCACGCTACCGCCCGGCCCGCAGCGGCGCGGCGCATGCAGGGCTGGATTTCGGGATCGGCTTACCTGCTCATGGGATTGGGGAATCTGGCTTGGAGCCTGCAGCACAACGCACCCATGAAGTTTCTGCTGTTGGGACTGGCGATCGGCTTGATCGTGCTTGCCATTGTCCTGCGCAGTCGAGGCACGAAATTGCCCCAGTGATGATCGGCGCCCCACATCGACGCCGCCCCGCCCTGATCAGCCGCCTGCCTGCGCGCGATACATGGCGTTTTGAAACGGCGTCAACGCGGCGATCACGGCGTCGCGAAATACCTCGGCGCGGGTGATGCGGCCGCCGCTGAGCAGGCCGTAGGCGCCGTCCTTGTGGTTGCTCGCCGTGGTGCCGCCAAGCTCATCCATGATCGCGGCCAACTCGATGCCACCCGCTTGCAGGCGCACGCCAATGGCCTGCGGCAGCGGCATGGAAACGCCGCGCGCCACATACAATTCGCGGCCATCCCACGCCGCGCACACCGACAGCAGAACCCACTGCCGGGTGTGTCGTGCATCGAAATCGACGCCGCCTTCCAGGCCCAGGCCGATGTCCGCACCCGGCACCGCGGCCAGAGCGCCGCGTGCGCGCTGGATGGCGCCGTGCAAGGTCTCGTCCGCGCTCAGCGGCTGGCCCGTGACACCCGAGGGCACCGACACGCACACCGGCTCGTGTCCGGTGGCCAGCAGCACCGCGCGGCGCTTGGCTGGATTGGTGCTGCCCAAGGCGAGCTGCATTGCGCCACTCCCATCACATGGACGATGGCCTGATTGTGACTGGCAATGCCCGGAATGTGATGCCTCGGACCTTACTCCTCGCCGCCCAGTAATCCTTCGCGCAACAGATCCTGCGCATTGGGTGCGGACGCCATGCCCAGCAGCGCGGTGTGCACGGATTTGATGCGCAGCTTCGCGGTCCACTCGGGCTGCCAGGCGGTCTTGGCGTCAACCGGGCGTGGCGGGTGCACCAGATTCAATTCGTTGCCATAAGCGATCATGCGCAGCATCGCGCCGTCGCCGAACACGCCCTTGGGGATCGCGCATTCGCGCGTGGCCGGCCCAAGCAACACCTTGTCCTTGAGCCAGCCGTCGATGGCGCGATTGGGCTGGTAGTCGACCAGACCGAAGCCGGTCTCGGGCCGCTCGCTGGAGGTCCAC
The DNA here is from genome assembly GCA_021794575.1 of Pseudomonadota bacterium. Lineage (GTDB taxonomy): Bacteria > Pseudomonadota > Gammaproteobacteria > Xanthomonadales > Rhodanobacteraceae > Metallibacterium. The sequence continues at coordinate 83,452 of JAJYQO010000039.1, forward strand.
AACACCATCTCCGCGGCGCCGCCGGAGTCCGCGCGGGCGCCCATGACGCCGATGAAAAACGCACGCGCCTGCGGCATGGCTTGCCAGCTCAGCAGCGTGGCGCCGTTGCGCTGCGCTTGCTTGAGTGCGATCGGTGGCAGCAAGTCGTACTCACGCGGGATGCTGAAGCGCAGGCTCTCGACGATGCCCGCGCCGCTGAATGCATGCGTGCCGACGACGCTGGCGCCCTCTGGCAGCAAACGCTCGTCGGCCGGGTTGGGCCACTGCGGGCGCCCAGCCGCGCTGTGCGCGCCGCGTTGCGTGGCGCGCCGCACGACAAAAAACGCAGCGACGTCCCTGGGATCGGCCGTGGCCATGTCCAGCACGCGTGGCTGCGCGGCGCGCACCTGCTCGCCGCAGCCCCAGTACAGCAGTAGTTTGCCGCGCGGGCGCTCGTAGTCGGGTTCCACCACGGCATCGGTGTCGTGTTCGACAACGGCGCGAACGCGCGGCGCCTGCAGACGCAGGCTCTCGCCCAGTTTCAGCGCGGCCGGGATGGCATGTGTAGCGCTGTCCAATGCGGGATTGCGGCGAGTGAATATGGTGACGTCCATCCACTGCCCCGCAGTGCCGCTTTGCGTGTTGCCGAAACGGTTGCCGGCACGGCCGCCATCGAGCATGCGCCCCAGCATCTGCATGGGATTGCCACCCGCCGCGCCCGTGCCCGGCATGCCCATGCCGCTGAAGGTGGCCAAATCGATCCAGACCTGATTGAGCGGCGCCGCGGCGACGGGCGGCGCGGCATGCAGCACCAGCGGCACGGACAGGGCAACAGCCAATGCAGATGCAAGCGCTGTACGCATGTCACGCACTCCCACGAGTCGCCACCGATGCGGCAGCGATCACGCTAGATCGCGGCGCATACAGCGGCAAGCTTGCGCGCGGATTTCGCGCGCACTGCTACAGAAAGGCAACAGTGCGGCGCGCGGCCGGGAGCGACGCGCATGATGCGCCGATGCAGCGCTCACAGCATGCCGGTTTCCAGACGCGCCGCGTCGGACATCATGCTGTGGTTCCAGGGCGGATCGAACACCAACTCGACGTCGGTTTCGGCGACCGTTGGAATTTGCTCGAGCTTGCTGCGCACATCGTCGACCAGGATGTCGCCCATGCCGCAGCCGGGCGCGGTCAAGGTCATGCGCACCGCGACCTTGCGCCCCGCGCCTTCGGCGCGCGGCGCGAGACTGACCTCGTATACCAGCCCCAGATCGACGATGTTGACCGGAATTTCCGGATCGAAGCAGGTACGCAACTGGTCCCAGACCAGCTTTTCGACGTCGGCATCGTCGGCGCCGGCCGGCAGTCCGATCGGCGGCGGCGGCGTTTTGCCCAGCGCGTCGGCATCCTTACCAGCGATGCGGAACAGGTTGTAATCGACCACCACGGTGAAGCTGGCGCCCAACGCTTGCGTGATGTAACCGGACTCGCCGGCCGGCAACGTTACCGCCGCGCCATGCGGCACGTGCACCGCCGGGCAATCGCGACTGAGGGTGAAGGGTTCGCTGCTGGGGCTGTATCCGCTCACGGCATGGACTTTGCTTGGACTTTGGGGCTCTTATTATGACCCCTGTCGCCCCGGCACCGTGACCATGCTCATTGACGCGTCAAGCCATAGCAGGCGGCAGTCGCGCCGCGCCACGTCCGCGGCACGCACCGCCGGCGTGGGCGCGGTGTTGGCCCTGCTGCTGGCGTGGCTGCCGCTGGTCAGCTTCGCGTTGGATCCGCGCACACCGTTTCGCGACTACGTGCTGAACAACTGGAGCACCGCGCACGGGCTGCCGCAGATCAGCGTGGAAAGCATCGCCCAGGATCGCGACGGGTTCCTTTGGATCGGCACGCAGAACGGCATCGCACGTTTCGACGGCGTGCATTTCCAAGCTTACAGCAGTGAGCGCACGGGAGTTGACACCAGCCTGGTCGTCACCGCCTGGGGCGACGCCAGCGGTGCAGTGTGGTTCGGCACTTCGCGCGGGTTGCTGCGCGAACGCGAGGGTCACTTCGAGCAATGGAGTATAGGCGGCGTCAACGCGATCACCGGCGGTCCCGACGACGCGCCCGTGCTGGCGACCAATGCTGGCGCGGGCATCTGGCGCGATGGCGTATTGCATCGGCTGCCAGGCATGCGCGGACCGTTCTTCGCCGTGCTGCGCATAGACGGCACGATCTGGGCCGGCGGCGTCGACCGCCTGTGCCGCAACGACGCCGCAGGCACGCACTGCTTCGCCCTGCCTGGCGCGAGCAGCCGGCGCGTGACAGCCCTGGCCCGCGCCGCGGATGCGCTGTGGGTCGGCACCAGCACCGGGCTGCTGCGCTTCAGCGCTGATCGCTTCGACGCACGGCCGCCCATCGCGCAACTGGCCACGACCGACGTACAGACCTTGCTCGACGACCGCGCGGGCAACTTGTGGATCGGCAGCATCGCCGCGCTGTACCGACGCTATCCCAATGGGCGTCTGGAACGGATCGCGAAGGACAGCTTTACCGCCAATCCATGGATCGAGGCGCTGTTCGAGGATCGTGAAGGTAATTTGTGGCTCGGCAGCCGCACGCAATCGTTGTACCGCGCGTCGGACAGCTGGACCCGGCGCTACGGCCGTGACGCCGGCCTGGTCGACCCGTTTGTCTGGTCGCTCGCGCCGGCGCCCGATGGCGCTATCGATGTGGGCACCAACAGCGGCTTGAGCATGTTGCGCAATGGGCGCGCACAGGTGCTGGTGCCCGGCTCGGCGTTGCCCAATCCAGCAGTCTACGATCTGTACCGGGACGCGCAGGAGCGTCTGTGGATCGGCACCCGTGGCGGTGTGGCGCTATGGGAACACGGACGTCTGCACAAGCCGGCGGAGCTGGCATCGCTGAATGCCTGGCAGATCGACGATATCCTCGAATGGCCACGCGGCACCTACTGGTTCGGCACGCATGGCGGCCTGTTCCGCCTGCAGGACCGGACACTGACGCGCTTCGGACCCGCCAACGGCGGCGCGCTGCGCGTGCGCGCGCTACTGCCGTTGGCGGGCGACGCCCTGCTGCTGGGAACCGAGGACGGCGTGCGCGAATGGCGCGATGGCGTGCTGAGCACGCCGGACTGGGCCGCGCCGCTGCACGGACATTTCGTCACCGGGTTTGGCTGGCTCGACCCGCACACGTTGCTGCTGACCACGCTCGACATCGGGCTGGGGTTGCTGCACGGCGGCCGCTTGCGCATGCTGACCGAGCGCGATGGCCTGCCCGGCAACAACGCCTGGGCAGTCACCGTGCACCAGGGCCAGGCGTACTTCTCCAGCATCAATGGCGTGTGGCGATTGCCGCTGCCCCAACTGCTAGCGATTGCCAAGGGGGCGGCCCCCGAGCGTGTCGATGCCGATGCAGTGCTCACCGGCAACAACAGCATCGGCGACGAACAGCGCACCCGCTGCTGTAACGGTGGCGGCGGCGGCCGCATGTTGCGCGATGGTGCAACGCTATGGCTGCCGTCGATCAACGGCGCGCTGGCACTCGATCTCGCCGCGGTACGCAAGCCGTCGCCGCCGGGTACACCACATGTCGAACGCCTGCGCCATGCGCACGAGTGGTACGCGGCGAACGCTCACGTGCGACTGCCGCGCGGCGAGCGCAGCCTCGAGATCGGCTATACGGTGCCCTACTTGCGCAATGCCACGCGCCTGCAGTTTCGCTACCGTTTAGTCGGCTACGACAATGACTGGGTGAATGCCGGCACCCGGCGCACGGCTTGGTACACCCACCTGCCGCCCGGTCGCTACCATTTCGAGGTCGAGGTGCATGCCGGGTTCGGCAAGTGGTCGGCTCCGGCCAGGCTGGAAATCGACCTGCCCGCCTTTTGGTACGAATGGCGCTGGCTGCAGATCGCCGGCGCGACGCTCACGGCGACGCTGTTGCTGCTGGTCGTGCGCTGGCGCCTGCACCGGCAGGCACTGCAGCAGCGGCGTCTGGAAGCGTTGATCGACCAACGTACCGAGGCCCTGCGCCGCGCCAATGAACGGCTGCGTCAAGCCAACGACGCCCTCACCGCCGAGAGCCTCAGCGATGCACTGACCGGACTGGGCAACCGCCGCATGCTGGCACAACAATGGCATGCGCTGCGGCGCGAGGCAGACCTGGCCGTAGTTCTGATCGATCTGGATCACTTCAAGCGCATCAACGACCGCTATGGGCACAGCGTAGGCGATGTGGTGCTGCGTGAAGTGGCCGGCCTGGTTCAGCGCCTGAAGAATCCGCGCGATCTCGCGCTGCGCTGGGGCGGCGAGGAGTTTCTGCTGCTGTTGCCGGATGCGGATACTGCGCACGCGCTGCGTGCCGCCGAGCGCATCCGGCTGGCAGTGCGCACACAACGCTTCCACGATCCGTCGCTGGCTGGCGTACAGTTGACCTGCTCGATTGGTGTCTCACGCTGGCCGCTGTTGCCGGCCATGCGCGAGCGCGACCTCGGGGGCGCCATCGAACTGGCCGATTTCGCGATGTACCGGGCCAAGAGCCAGGGTCGTGACGCCAGCCTGGCGCTGCTGCCCGGCATGCACGCCACGCCCGCGCTGTTGACGGCGCCGGCAGCCGATATCGAGCGCCTGGTCCGCACTGGGGTGTTGCGCTGGCAGGCGGCTGACTGAATCGGTTATCGGCGCGCACGCCCGGTTCCGCGCTGCGCGCTGCTGCGCCACAATAGGCAATCACGTGCCATGGAGCCCGCGCCGATGTCCGCCCCTGCCAGTGACGACCCGCTGTTGATCGGCGCGCGTCGCTTCCACTCGCGCCTACTGACTGGCACCGGCAAGTTCAAGGATCTCGAGGAAACGCGTCTGGCCAGCGCGGCGGCCGGCAGTGAGATCGTCACCTTCGCCGTACGGCGCATGAACCTGGGCCAGGATCCAACACAGCCCAGTCTGCTCGATGCGCTGCCGCCCGAACGCTACACGCTACTGCCCAATACCGCCGGCTGCTACGACGCAGCAGCAGCAGTGCGCACTTGTCAATTGGCGCGCGAGCTCCTCGATGGTCACACGCTGGTCAAGCTGGAGGTGCTCGGCGACGCGCGCACGCTGTATCCCAACGTCAGTGAAACTCTCGATGCGGCCGAACAGCTGGTGCGTGAGGGTTTCGAGGTCATGGTGTACACCAGCGACGATCCGATCATCGCCAAGCGGCTCGAAGAGATCGGCTGCATCGCGGTGATGCCCCTAGCGGCGCCGATCGGTTCGGGTCTCGGCATCCAGAACCGTTACACCCTGCTGGAGATCATCGAAAACTCCAAGGTGCCGGTGATCGTGGACGCCGGCGTGGGCACGGCCTCGGACGCCACCATCGCCATGGAATTGGGATGCGATGGCGTGCTGATGAACACCGCAATCGCCGGCGCGCGCGACCCGATCCTGATGGCGCGCGCGATGCGTGCCGCGGTGCAAGCCGGGCGCGATGCGTTCCGCGCCGGACGCATTCCGCGCAAGCGCTGCGCCAGCGCGTCCAGCCCCGAGGAAGGGCTGCTCGGCTGAAATGGACGCGACCCCGGACATGGCGACGCCGCCACGCGCGATCCGCAGCTTCGTTCGCCGCGAAGGCCGTATCACGCCCGCACAAACGCGGGCGTTCGTGCGGCACTGGCAGCGTTACGGTATCGATTACGCCGGAGCACCGCGCGATCTGGATGCGATGTTCGGGCGACACGCACCACGCGTGCTGGAGATCGGATTCGGCAACGGCGAGGCGTTGGCCGCATCCGCCGCCGGCGATCCGGCGCGCGACTACCTGGGTATCGAGGTGCATCGTCCTGGCGTGGGCCGGCTGCTCAACGCGCTGGACCTTGCGCAGGTGGGCAATGTCAGAGTCTGGGCGCACGACGCGGTCGAAGTGCTGCGCACGGAATTGCCAACGGCGAGCCTAGACGAGGTACGCATCTGGTTTCCGGATCCCTGGCACAAGAAGCGTCATCACAAACGCCGTCTGATTCAGCCTGATTTCGTGGCGCTGCTGGCTAGCCGCATGCGGCCCGGCGGTTTGTTGCATCTCGCCACCGACTGGGCCGATTACGCCGGACACATGCGCGCCGTCATGGAGACCGCGGCCGGCTGGAGCAACTGCGTGGGCCCGGGCAGGGCCGCGCCGCGGCCGGCTTGGCGGACAGTCACGCGCTTCGAACTGCGCGGCCTGGGCCTGGGCCATGGCGTATGGGATTTTCTGTACCGCTATCGGGCCGACTAGGGGAGCCGAACAAGGTGCAAGGCGTCATCCATCTCACGCCCGAAATGATCCTGGTGCTGGGCCTTGTCGTGTTCACCGTGCTGATGTTGGCACTCGAGTGGATCCGCTCGGACGTGACCGCCATTCTGGTACTGACGGTGATCGCGGTCAGCGGTCTGCTGCCTGCAAAGCAGGTGTTCGAGGGTTTCGCCAACCCCGGCGTGCAGGCCATCCTGGCGATCATGATCATGGGTGTCGGGTTGGACCGCACCGGCGCGCTCAACGCCGTAGCCACCATCATTTTGAAAGCCGCACAAGGCGCGCAATGGCGGTTGTTACTGGTGATCAACAGCGTCACCACCGTGCTCAGCTCGATCATCCCCAGCCAGGCGCTGGCGGCGTTGATGATTCCAGTAGCTTCGCGCGTCTCTTCGCGCAGCAAGGTGCCCCTGTCCAAGATCCTGCTGCCCATGGCCTGCGTGATCCTCACCGGCACCAACACCACGCTGATCGCCAATACGCCGCTGATCATCCTCAACGGCCTGATCGAGAGCTCCAACCGCAATCTGCCGCCTGGCGCCAACACCATTCCCGAATTCGGCATGTTCACGGTGACGCCCATCGGCGTGGTGCTGGCGTTGATGGGTATCGGCTTCTTCTGGCTGTTCACTGACAGGCTGTTCAAGAACGTCGGCGAGGACACCGCCACCAAGACGCCACGTCGCACCGAAAACTACTTTGCCGAAACCTACGGTATCGACGGCGACGTGCAGGAGTTGACCGTCAGCGCCGACAGCCCGTTGGTGGGCATGAGCATCGCCGAAGCCGAGGCACTGCCTGGCGCGCCGCTGATCCTCGCGCTGAAAACCGGCAACGAATCGCGTCTGTCACCGCCGGCGGACACCATGATCTGGGTGGGCACCGTGCTGGGTGTGATGGGTTCGCGCGATGACGTCGGCGCATTCGCCAGCGCCCAGCAGTGCCGCGTCACGCCCCACCCGCGCCAGCTGGCTGAGATGTTCAACGCCGCACGCGCCGGCATCTCCGAGGCTGTGGTGCCACCTAGTTCGCGCTTCATCAAGCAAAGCGTTGGCGACCTGCACTTGCGCAAGCGCTATGGCATTTCCGTGTTGGCGGTCAATCGTGGCGACCAGGTGTTCCGCGAGGATGTACGCAGCGTGAGCCTGCGCGGTGGCGACACGCTCGTGCTGCACAGCGCATGGCAGGATCTGGCGCAGCCACGCGAAGAGCACGACATCGTCGTGGTTACCGACGTGCCGCAGGAGGAGGCGCGTCCTGGCAAGTGGAAGGAAGCCCTGTTCTTTTTCCTGCTCGCAAAGTTCCTGGCGCTGACCGAACTGTTGCCGCTACAGATCGCCTTCTGGGTTGGCGCCGCCGGCATGCTGGCCACTGGCGTGATCACGCCCAATGAAAGCTACCGCTCGATCAACTGGAAAACCATCTTCATCACCGCCTGCCTGATGCCACTGGGTTGGACCATGGACCGGACCGGCGCCGGTTCCTGGCTCGGCCAGGAATTGATGCTGCACATCGGCGGCTTGCCGCAGTGGGCTATCCAGGCCAGCGTGGCCGTCCTCGCGCTGGCGCTCTCCCAGGTGATGCAGAACGTCGGCGCCACCGTGGTGATGGTGCCGATCGCCATTAACATCGCATTGGCCACCGGCGGCAACCCGACCGCCTACATCATGATTACCGCGATGTCGGTGTCCAACACTTTCCTGATCAGTTCGGCTCACCCGGCGCTAACCATGGTGGCTGGTCCCGGCGGCTACCGCGGCAAGGATTTCCTGCGCGTCGGTCTGCCGCTGACTGCGGCATACCTGATCACCACCGTCGTCGGCGTAGACTTGCTTTACCGGTCGTTTTGATGTGCTACCCGGTGCAGTGATCTCCATCAATCGCTTCCACGAGCCAAACCGCACCGTCACGGACATCGACGGCGATCGCTTGCAAGCCCTCACCGCGGCATGGCCCGCCAAGACAGGCGCCCGTATCCACTTCGAAGCTTGCGCCGTGTGCGGCACAAGTCAGCACACGACCGTGCAACAGAAACTCGCCAGGCGCCCAATCGAGGCGGCGACCCGCATGCGGACACGTGTTGTGAAACGCCGATACGCGATCGTCCGTTCGGGCCAACAGGACGTCTGCGCCGGCAAGCGCCCAAACGGAATCGAGCGCCAGGACACCTTGATCCGGGATATCCGTGAGGTAGCACAGGCGCTGTTCATGGCGATGCTGCATCCTGTCTCAGCCTCAACCTAGATAATCTGATATTTGCATGGAGACCATCATGCGTTCGCGTACCTTCGTCATCAATCCACCACGCGGCGCTGTGGCGCGCGCTCTTTGGCTGTTCTCCATCATCACGCTCGCGGCAGTCATGTTGTTGTTCGGCGTACTGATCGTCGGCGTGGTAATTGTGCTGGCATCGGTGGCGTGGCTGATACGGCGCTTGTTGCACCAGCGCCGTTCCCCGCGATCACCGTCTTCCGCTCCGCGTCCGCACTTGATCGAAGGCGAGTTCGTCGTTGTGACGCCAAAACCGCATGACGTGCGCTGATTTTCGGGCTTCTGCTTCTCGCGATCGCAGCGCGTGCATATCTGGCTGCAAGTAGTGTGCACCTTTATGCTTCGGAATTATCCACACACGTAAGCCACTATGACCTTCATGCAGCAACTCGCGGCCGCCTGGCAGCGCAATGATTCTCTGCTCTGCGTCGGCCTGGATCCGGAACCCGAACGATTTCCGGCTGTGCTGCGCGGCCGCGCTGACGCACTCTATACGTTCTGCACTGCGATTGCTGATGCGACCGCAGACCTGGTGTGCTGCTTTAAGCCGCAGATCGCGCATTTCGCCGCGCATGGCGCTGAGGAGCAACTCTGCGCGGTCATCGCGCACATCCATGCACATCACCCCGGAATACCGGTCATCCTCGATGCCAAACGCGGCGATGTCGGCAGTACCGCCACCTACTATGCGCGCGAAGCTTTCGAGCGCTACCAGGCAGACGCGGTCACGCTGAATCCATACCTCGGCGGCGACGCATTGGCGCCTTTTCTCGAGCGCGCCGACAAGGGCGCGATCCTGCTCTGCCGCACCTCAAACCCGGGCGCGCGCGATCTGCAGGATTTATCGATAAGTGGACGGCCGCTCTATCTGCATGTGGCCGAGCACGCCATGCAGAACTGGAACCATAACGGCAACTGCGCACTCGTCGTCGGCGCCACGTATCCGGACGAACTTGCACGGGTACGCAGCGTCGTCGGCAGCATGCCGTTGCTGGTGCCCGGTATCGGCGCACAAGGCGGCAATGCAGAAGCGGTCACTCGCCACGGCTGCACCGCTGATCGCCGCGGACTGATCATCAGCAGTTCGCGAGCCGTGCTCTACGCCAGCATGGACGAAGATTTCGCAGCCGCCGCGCGGATTGTCGCGCAAAGCACACGTAACGAGATCAATCGGGCGCGAAATCCATAGATCACTTCGGCGCATTGCAAATCGGCACAGGCAAGAATGAAGTCGGAATGCCGGTGCAGAGCGGGTGTTGGAGTTGGCGTGTCAGATGGCGCCGGAAACGGAGACGGCCGATCCATGGGATCGGCCGTCGTGGAGATAAGAGGACCTTGGCGGTGACCTACTCTT
>JAJYQO010000069.1:0-5385 GCA_021794575.1 Pseudomonadota bacterium
TCGCACTGGCGCGATCGTCCACTGGACGATCGCAAACGCCAGTGCTCACCCACCGCCGATGGCGTGGACGATTTCGACGCGGTCGCCGTCGTGGAGGGTGTAGCCGGCGTGTTCTGGACGCGGCACGATGCGGCGGTTCACTTCGACCGCGACGCGGCGCTGCGCATGGCCTGTGGATTCCAGCAATTGAGCGACGCTGCAGCGATCGGCGCAGGTGTGTGGTTGGCCGTTGAGTATCAAGTTCATGCCGCTATTCTAGGCGGCGCCGCGGCTGATCCGCACAGGGGGCGCTCACATGGAAACGTTGTTCGCAGTCACCTTAACCGGACGCGTGCGCGCCGGGGTCGCCGTCGAGGATGTCTGGACCCGCGCGGCCGGGCTGTTGCGCAAGACGTCGGAAGCTTTCGCCAGTGAGGTGCGCGCGCGCATGCCGTTGAGCCTGCGGCCGGTGGGCGAGGCACAAGCGCAACGGCAAGCTGCGGCGTTGGCGGAAACAGGGCTCGAAGTCGCGGTGGTGCCGGAGCGCGGCGCGCGCGTGTGGCTGCATCACGAAGGCCGTGTCTGCGGTCCGCTGAGTGCGGTGTGGTTGCGGCAGGCGTTGGATACCGGCGCAATAATTCCGGTGCAAGCGCGTGTGCGCGGCCTGCTGCCGGATGCTGCCTGGATCGCCGCTGCCGACTGGCTGCGCGGCGAGGATCTGGATCTGGCGCTGGATACTGCGCCCGCAGGTACGCAGTCCGCCGCGACGCATGCGGATGCGCCACACCCGCCGCTGCAACCCGATGCGGTCGCGCGGCCACTGCAGCAGGACGGCACACCCGCGTCCGGTGCCGTCGATAGCGGTGTATGCGCGCCGGCGTCGCTGCTCGATCCCGGCAGCGCCGGCACGAGCGGCGCATTGCCAGGCGGCATGCTGCCGCTGCATGTGCAACGTCCGGATCTGTATGGCGGATTCTGGATGCGCTTCGCGGCCGCCATACTCGACATACTGATTTTCAACGTGGGCTACCTGTTCGTTGCCGGGCTGGCCAGTGCCATCACGGCTGCGCCGTTCGTCATGCTGGCCGGCTGGGATCCGGTCTTGTCCGGATATGCCGGCCTGCGCGTACTGATGTTTTTCGTCAACATCATCAGTACCTGGCTGTACGCGGCGCTGTTCCAGAGCTCCAGGTTGCAAGCCTCGCCCGGCATGCTCGCACTGGGCCTGCGCGTCACCACGCTGGAGGGCGAACGCATCGGCTTCGGCCGTGCCAGCGGACGTTATTTCTCGACGATTCTGTCCGCGCTGATCCTGTGCTTCGGCTATTTCATGATCGGCTGGACGCAGCGCAAGCAGGCGCTGCACGACATGATCGCCGGCACACTGGTGGTACGCAAAGACGGGTTGGCGCGCTATCGCAGCGATGTTGCCGCCGGCACCGCCACGTCGAGCGCCTATGTCGCGGGTGGCCTGTCGGCGGGCGCCATCGCCGGCATCGTCATTGCGGTGCTGTTCTCGGTACTGGTGCCAGTGACCGCGATCATCGCCGCGATCGCGATTCCGGCTTATCAGAGTTACATCATCCGCAGCCAGATCGCGGAAGGTCTGTCGTTGTCCGATGCAGCCAAAACCGCAGTGGCCGAGTTCTACGGCAACACCGGCCATTTCCCGGGCAACAACGCCAGTGCGGGGCTAGCGCAACCAGCCAGCATCAGCGGCAGCTACGTGGTCGGCGTGGCGGTGCGCGACGGCGGCGAGGTGATCGTGCAGTACGGCAACCGGGCCAATCCACAAATCGCCGGTCACATGATCGCGCTGGCGCCGACCAAAGATGGCGGTTCCATCAACTGGACCTGCGAAACGATCGACGTGCCGCAGCAGTACTTGCCCCGGTCCTGCCGGCAATGAAACCCGTCCGCGGCGTCTTCGGCCCCGCCGCTTTGCGGTGAGCCAAGGCAACCCGGCGCCGTGATTCAGCGGCCGCCACCGCGTGGCGGCTGAGGTTCCTCACGCTGAGCCGGTGCCGGGCGGAATCGCGGCGGCGGGGCCTGATGAAACTGCGGCGGTGCCGCCTCACGGAATTGCGGTGGCGCCTGGCGGAAGGCCTGTGGCGCGCGTCCGAATTGCGGCTGCGGTACGCGCTCGAACTGGGGTTGCGGCGCGCTGTGGAACTGCGGCGGTGCGGGCACCATCGCGCGCTGTCCGTAAGCGGGCTCACGCGGTACCGCGCGGCGCGACGCTCCCTGGTAACCGCCCCGGGACGGGCGTGGTGCCTCGATCACCTGCATGCCGCGGGCGTTACCGGGCTCGCGCGGGCGCGCCGCGTGCCAGGACGGGACATTGCCCGATCCGGCCGGAGACTGCCCACGATTGCCGCCGATCGTGCTGAAGGTGCCGCCGCCTGCCTGCGGCCGCCCACTGATGATCTGCACGCCGTTGTCACGTCGGAATGCGGGCTGCTGCGCAGCATAGCGCCCGCGTGCCGCCGGCTCGATGCGCGCCGGCGCAGGTAGCGTCTGCGGTTGCCAGCGGTGCGGCGCGAAGCTTGCCGAAGGCAACCCAGCGGGTTGTCGCGCATCCATGCGGCTCATGGGTGCGGCGGGCGCAGGCTCAGCACGCATGATGCGCGGGACGCGGGGCAGCGCCGCGTCATGGCGGTACGGCCCCATGCCGCCGCCGGGGCGCATGCCGATCACGCGCACGTTGCCGGCGATGCGCGCCGGCGCCATCGGGGGCAGCGCGGCGGTGCCATGCGCCAGGCGGTAGCCGTCCATGCGTTGTGGCAACGCCGCGATGGCGTGCGGTGGCGGTCGATGCGCCAGCACCTCGCGCGCGAAGATCGGCCGCGGCACATTGGGTCTCGGGCCGATGTGCGGCGCCATCAGGCTGCCGCGCCCGGGCGCGGGCGGTGCGCCCAGCGCCAGCCCACCGCGCAGCGCCGTCAGTCGGGGATGCGGCAGCGCATGCGGACCCACCTGGCGTGCGCCGGTGAACACATCGTGTGGCACGACGGTCAGCGCGCGCGGCGGGATGCGGTGATCGCCGATCTGGGTAAGGTTCAGGTGACCGCCACGGCGGAAGACGTTGTAGGTGTTGTTGATGTTGTTGATGACCGTCTGGTTGACGACATGGATGTTGGTGACGTTGACGTCGCGGAAGTAGCGCGGTCCGCAGCGGTACCACGGCACGAATACCGCGCCCGGAGCCAGCGGATACCAGCCTACCGGGCCGCCGAAGCCGAAGCCGAAACCGGTGTTCCAGCCGCCGCCCCAGCCGCCGTCAAAGCCACCACCGAAACCGACGAAGGCCACCAGAGCCGGCGCGTAGATCGGCCGCACTGCGACCGGCCCGGGCACCCAGCCCCAGCGTCCGCCGACGAAGGCCCAGCGTCCATAGTGGAACGGCGCGAAACCCCACGGCGCGTCATCTATCCAGGTCCAGCCCCACGGTGCGATCCAGGCCCAATGGCCGTAACGGTAAGGCGCCCAGCCCACCGGCACGGCGGTCGGGAACCAGGTCGGGCCGTAGTCAGTCTCGTTCTGCCAGCTGCCGTAGTCGGCCAGATCCTGGTAGCCGATCACCTCGCTCGACACGTACGCGGTGGTCGTGGCGTAGTTGCGCTGGTAGCGCGCATCGCGCGCGAAGCACCAGCGGTCGAAGCTGTCCGGCTGCGGCACCGGAAACACCTCGACCTGCGCCAGGGTCGAATCGAGGAAACGATAGGCGTTGCCCGCGCTGACGCGGCGCCGCACGCCGCCTTCGCCGTAGACCACGGCCTCGCCGCTGAACACGGTGACCTGCGTGCCCTTGCCGTTCGGCGCGATATCTATGCGGTACTGGCCACGATGATCGGCGACGAACGCCAGGGTCGGCGTGTCGATCTCGTAGTCCTGTCCGCGGTAGAGGTGGCGCACGTTGAGATTGAGCGTGCCGGAGGTCAGCTGCGCTTGCGCAGTGTCGTTGCCCAGGTGCAGGAATCCGAAGCCGCTGCCGCCGTCCAGGCGGATCTCGGTGCCGCCCATCTCCAGCGACACCCGGCTGCCCTCGGGCACCCACAACTTGTCCCCGGTGCCCAGCGGCCGGTTGATCGAGGCATCGCCCCAGCTCTGGCTGCCCGCCGGCATCAGGTTGGCGCTGCCGTCGATCACGGCCAGGCGCGCCACGCGACCGGGTGGAGCGACATCGGTGCTTTGCGCCCAGACGTTCGCGGCAGCGAGCCACAGCCCGCAGCCTGCCGCGGCCAGCATCATCAGTCTGCGCATGCTCATTCCTGTTTCTTCCCGGCCGCAGCGGGTGCGCGCGCATCCGCCGCCGGTTACGACGCGGCCCTACCGGACTCGGCGACTACTTTGACGCATGCGCCTGAATGCGTCCTGCACGGTTTTGGCGCAATGCACGATGCGTGCGGTCATTGATCGTGGTGGGCCGTCCGCTCATATCACGACGCCGACCATCGCGCGCGGCGCGCTTGCCGCGACCGTTGCCGCTGCGTAAGCTCCCCGTTCGTCGCGGGTGTAGCTCAATGGCAGAGCTGTAGCTTCCCAAGCTACTGACGAGGGTTCGATTCCCTTCACCCGCTCCAGTTCCCGCCAGTTCCCGCGCCGCCGCGCGTGACGATCGCAACTACCGCAGAGCCGTCCGCGCTTGAAGCTCGCCATACTCTCGCGCAACACCCGCCTGTATTCCACGCGCCGGCTGGTCGAGGCGGCGCGCGCGCGCGGGCACCAGGTGCGCGTGCTCGACCCGCTGCGCTGCTACATGCGCATCGCGCCCGGCGACTTCGCATTGCACTACCGCGGCCGTCCGCTGCACGGCATCGATGCGGTGATCCCGCGCATCGGCACCGCGGTGACATTTTATGGAACGGCCGTGCTGCGTCAGATGGAGTTGATGGGCGCGTACACGCCCAACGGCGCCGATGCCATCCTCAAGGCGCGTGACAAGTTGCGCGCGCTGCAGTTGCTGGCCGCGGCCGGCCTACCGCTGCCGTGCACAGCTTTTGGCGACAATCCGGACGACACCGCCGATCTGCTCTCGCTGCTGGGCGAGCCGCCGCACGTCATCAAGCTCAACGAAGGCTCGCAGGGGCAGGGCGTGGTGCTGGCGGAGAAGCGTTCGTCCTCGCAGAGCGTCATCGAGGCATTCCGCGGCCTGTACGCCAATTTTCTGGTCCAGGAATTCATCGCTGAAGCCAACGGCTGCGATCTACGCTGCTTCGTGGTCGGCGGACGCGTGGTCGCGGCGATGCAGCGCTGCGCACAGCCCGGCGAGTTCCGCGCCAATCTGCACCGCGGCGGCAATGCCGAAGCGACCCGGCTCAGCGCGGCCGAGCGCCGTCTGGCGCTGGCGGCCGCGGCGGCGCTGGGCCTGGAGGTTGCCGGCGTCGATCTGATCCGTTCCGCACG
>JAJYQO010000069.1:5485-9187 GCA_021794575.1 Pseudomonadota bacterium
CCAATCTGCACCGCGGCGGCAATGCCGAAGCGACCCGGCTCAGCGCGGCCGAGCGCCGTCTGGCGCTGGCGGCCGCGGCGGCGCTGGGCCTGGAGGTTGCCGGCGTCGATCTGATCCGTTCCGCACGCGGCCCCCTGCTGCTGGAGGTCAACGCTTCGCCGGGCCTGGAGGGTATCGAGGCTGCCTCGGGCGTCGATGTGGCTGCTGCCATCGTCGGGCATATCGAGCGGCGCACGCGGCGGCGCAAGCCCATGGCGGCACGTTAACGTCGGACTGCGTTGGGCTTAACGAGGCTTTAGCCGCACGCAACCTATAAAGGCTGCACTGTGATCGTGCGAGTGAGCCTGGGTCTCGGGCTTAGCGGATTACGGTAATCGGGGCAGTAGCTTGGGCCCGATGAGGCGGGTTTCCCCCAACGGCGCCTCATCGGGCCTTTTCTTTTTATCTGTCCGCACGGCGTGGCCCGGCCGGCGTCGCGTCGATCGCGGTAAGCTTCCGGGCGCGCGACGGTGCTGGCGCCGCGGAGGACACTACATGCGCGTACTGGTGATCGAAGACAATAATGACATCGCCACCAACATCGGCGATTACCTCGAAGAGCGCGGCCACGTAGTGGACTTCGCCGGTGATGGCGTCACCGGCCTGCATCTGGCCGTGGTGCACGAGTTCGACGTGGTCGTGCTGGATCTGACCCTGCCCGGCATGGATGGCCTGGAGCTGTGCCGCAAACTGCGGCACGAAGCGCACAAGCAGACGCCAGTGCTGATGCTTACCGCGCGCGACGCGCTGGAACAGAAACTCACCGGTTTCGAGAGCGGCGCCGATGACTACATGACCAAGCCCTTCGCGCTGCAGGAACTGGGTGTGCGGCTCGAGGTGCTGGCGCGGCGCGGCAAGGGTCCGCGCAGCCGCGTGCTGAAAGTGGCCGATCTCAGCTACAACCTCGACACGCTGATCGTCACCCGCGCCGGCAAGGACATCCCGCTCAATCCGATCGGCCTGAAGCTGCTGCAGGCGCTGATGGAAGCCAGTCCCTCGGTGGTGACGCGGCAGGAGCTGGAGCACCGCGTGTGGGGCGAGGAGCTGCCCGATTCCGACTCGCTGCGCGTGCACATCCACGGCCTGCGCCAGTTGATCGACAAACCCTTTGCCAGGCCGCTGATCCACACCCGCCACGGCATCGGCTACCGCATGGGCGAGACGGATGCTCAAGCAACGGCGTAGGCTGCGCAGCCGCATCTTCATCTCGTTCGTCATTTTTGGCCTTGCGCTGACGTCCCTGTTCGCGGTCGCGACGATCTACATGCGCGCGCGGCTGGAAGACCAGCTGATCAACAACACGCTGCAGAAGCAGGTGGATCGTTTCGTCGAGTTCAAGCGCAAGAATCCTGACCCCGGCACGCTCTACCCCATGCCGATGGTCAAGCTGCTCATCGTCAGGCCGTATTTTTCGTTCGACGTGCCGCTGGATTGGCGGCGTTACAACAAGACGGGCGTCTATGACGTCAGGGAGCGCGGCCCGAATGGCCGGATGGTTCCCTACAAGTTGGCGGTTTACCGCGACGCACACTACTGGGCATTCCTGCGCTACGACATCAGCAGCCAGCGCGAGGGCGAGCAGCAATTGCTGATTGCGCTGATCGTGGCGGTGCTGCTGTTCGGGGCGCTGTCGGTGCTGATCGGCCTTTGGCTGTCGCGGCGGGTGATGCATCCGGTCAGTGAACTCGCCGGCCGTTTGCGCACCTCGCGCCGCGCCGGCGGCCTGCAGAAGCTGGCGCCGCACTTCGCCGATGACGAAGTGGGCGAGCTGGCGCGCGCGCTGGACGAATACGCCGAACGCCTGACCGGCATGGTGCGCCGCGACCACGAGTTCAATGCCGATGTCAGCCACGAGCTGCGCACGCCGCTGGCGGTGATCGCCAGCACCACCGAGCTGATGCTGGCGGCCCCCGATCTGGGTGACAAGCTGCGCGAGCGGCTCAAGCGCATCGAGCGCGCCAGCCGCCAGGCCGCGGAGATCATCGACGCACTGCTGCTGCTTTCGCGCGCCGAGCGGCAGGGGCCGGCCGACGGCGAGACCACCGATGTCGCCAGGACTGCGGCCGACGTCCTCGAGCTGCAGCGCCCGCAGCTGCGCAACAAGCCCGTACGTGTGGAACTGCACGTGGAGGCGCCGCTGGTGGTGCGCGCGCCGGCCTCGGTGGTGTCAGTGGCGCTGTCCAACTTGGTTGGCAATGCCTTCAAGTACACCCAGGAAGGCGACGTACTGGTGCGCGTACAGGAAGGCCGCGTGCTGGTCGAGGATTCCGGCCCGGGCATCAAGCTCGAGGATGCCGAACACCTGTTCGAGCGCGGTGTGCGCGGTGAGGGCGTCAAAGGTGCCGGCGCCGGCCTCGGCTTGGCCATCGTGCGCCGGCTCTGCGATCTGTACGGGTGGCGCGTGCGTCTGGCGCCGCGTCCGCAGGGCGGCGCCGTGGCGGTGCTGGAGTTCGACAGCGCGCCGCGCCGCGACAACAAGGCGGCCGCCTGAGTCTCGCCGCATCCGGCCCTGGCCTCATAATCGGCGGCTGGGCAAATCAAGCGTGCCGCAAAGATGATCGAAACCGACGTGGTAATCGTGGGCGCAGGTCCGGTGGGCCTGTTCCAGGTGTTCGAACTGGGCCTGTTGGGCCTGAAGGCGCACGTGGTGGACGCCATGCCCCAATTGGGCGGCCAGTGCGTGGAGCTGTATCCGGACAAGCCCATCTACGACATTCCGGCCTTGCCGGTGTGCGGCGCGCGCGAACTGATCGAGCGCCTGCAGCAGCAGATCAGCCCGTTCGCGCCGCAGTTCCATCTGGGCCAGACCGTGATCGAACTGCACGCGCAGGCGGATGGCCGTTTCGGGCTGGTGACCAGCACCGGCATGCGCCTGCGCTGCGGCGCGTTGGTGATTGCCGCGGGCCTCGGCGCCTTCGAGCCGCGGCGCTTGCCGTTGCCGGAGGCGGCGGCATTCGAGGGCCGCACGTTGCACTACCTGGTGCGCGACGCGGGAGCCCTGACCGGTCAGGAGATCGTAATCGCCGGAGGCGGCGACTCGGCGCTGGATTGGGCGCTGGCGCTGGCCGAAACCGCCGCCAGCGTGGTGCTGGTGCACCGTTCGCAGAAGTTCAAGGCGGCGCCGGCAAGCGTGGCGCGCATGCATGCGCTGTGCGCGGAACACCGCATGCAGTTTCTCGAGGGCGACATCATCGGGCTCGATGCCGAGGGCAGCGCGCTGCAGGCGCTGCGCGTGCGCACGCGCAGCGGCGTCACCACGCGCGTCGAGGCGCAGCAATTGCTGGTGTTCTGGGGGCTGCATCCGAAACTGGGGCCGATCGCCGACTGGGGCCTGTCGCTGGAGAAGCACCAGTTGCTGGTGGACACCGCGCGCTTCCAGACCAGCGTTCCCGGCATTTACGCGGTGGGCGACATCAACACCTATCCGGGCAAGAAGAAGCTGATCCTCTCGGGTTTCCACGAGGCGGCCCTGGCGGCGTTCGCCATCAAGGAGCACCTCAGCCCCGGCGAGAAGGTGCACCTGCAGTACACCACCACCAGCCCGCTGCTGCACAGGCGCCTGCACGTCGAGCCGGATCTCTCCGGGCTCGACGATGTGGCCTAGCGCCTGCGCCGGAAACTGCCGCGACCGCCGGCCTGTGCCGCGCGATATGTCCGCGCGCG
>JAJYQO010000069.1:9287-36684 GCA_021794575.1 Pseudomonadota bacterium
CGCGCGCGAGGGTTGCGTTCGCGAATTCCGCGCTCAGCCCCGCACGGGCTCCAGCCAGCCCCAGCGGTCCTCGACGCTGCCGTCGAACAGGCCGAAGTAGAGCTGCTGCAGGCGCCGCGTCACCGGACCCATGCTGCCGCTGCCCACCTGGCGGCCGTCGACGCTGCGGATCGGCGTGATCTCGGCGGCGGTGCCGCACATGAACACCTCGTCGGCCAGGTACAGATACTCGCGCGGCAGCGCGCGTTCGACCACCTCGATGCCGGTGTTGCGCGCCAGCGTGATCAGCGTATGGCGGGTGATGCCGTCGAGCAGGCTGGCGGCCACCGGCGGCGTGTGCAGCGCGCCGTCGAAGACCAGGAACAGGTTCTCGCCGGCACCCTCGCTGAGCAGGCCGTCGTGTGCCAGCGCGATACCCTCGCCGAAGCCCAGCCGCCGCGCCTCGCGCGCGATCAACTGGCCGGACAGGTAGTTGCCGCCGGCCTTGGCGCCGGCCGGAATGGTGTTTGGCGCGAAGCGCTGCCAGCTCGACACGCAGGCGTCGATGCCCTTCTCCAGCACGCCCTCGCCCAGGTACGCGCCCATCGGCCGCGCGGCGATGGCCACCTCGGTGGGGCAATCGGCGGAGAGGCCGAAGCCGCCAATGCCGAGGAAGGCCACCGGCCGGATGTAGGCGGCATCGAGCGCGTTGACCTTCAGCACCTCGTGGCAGGCGGCGCCGAGCGCGGCCTGGTCCCAGGGCATGGCCATGGCGTAAATCTTGGCCGAATGGAACAGGCGCTTGAGATGATCCTGCAGGCGGAAGATGGCCGCGCCGCGGGGCGTCCGGTAGCTGCGGATGCCTTCGAACACCGAGGAGCCGTAGTGGATGGCGTGCGCCATCACGTGCGTGGTGGCCTCGTGCCAGCGCTTGATGGCGCCGTTGTGCCAGATCATCTCGGGGTAGGTTTGCGCCATGACGGACTCCGCGTGGGGGAATCCGTCATTTTAGGCCAGCATAGCCGCCGGCTGACCCCGCGTTGCGTCAACCGCCGGGCCATGGCACGAGCTTGCGCGGTACCGGCGCGTTCTTGAGCTGCACGTAACGCGGCAGGCCATCCGGCCCGTAGGGCGGATAGGCCTCGCCGTGGATCAGTGGCGCCAGGTACGTGCGCGCGGCGGCGGTGATGCCGAAGCCGTCGCGGGTGATGAATGCGCGCGGCAGCTTCTTCTCGTGATTGGCCACCTTGGCCAGCGGTGCCGGCGTGATCGCCCAGCGGTACGGCGCATCGCGTCTGCGCTCGATCACCGGCATCACACCGTTGCGGCCGGCCAGCGCGTACTCGACCGCCGCGCGACCCACGGCTTCGGCGTGCGCGGCGTCGGTGGCCGAAGCGATGTGGCGCGCCGAGCGCTGCAGATAATCGGGCAGCGCCCAGTGCACCTTCAGGCCCAGCTTCTGCTTGACCAGCCCGGCCAGCACCGGCGCCACGCCGCCCAATTGCGCGTGGCCGAAGGCATCGCGCGTGCCGGCCTCGGCCAGGAATTGGCCGGCCGCGTTGCGCACGCCTTCCGAGGTCACCACCGTGCACCAGCCCACGCGCGCCACCGTGTCCGCGACCTTGGCCAGGAACGCGTCCTCGTCGAACGGCAGTTCCGGGAACAGGATCAGGTGCGGTGCGTCCAGCGGACCGCGCGCGGCCAGGCCGGCGGCGGCGGCGATCCAGCCGGCGTGGCGGCCCATCACCTCAAGCACGAACACCTTGGTCGAGGACTCGGCCATCGAGGCCACGTCCAGGCTGGCTTCGCGCACGCCCAGCGCCACGTACTTGGCCACCGAGCCGAAGCCCGGGCTGCAGTCGGTGACGGCGAGATCGTTGTCCACGGTCTTCGGCACGCCCACGCACACCAGCGCGTGGCCGCTGCGTCTGGCGTAGGCCGAGATCTTCAGCGCCGTATCGGCCGAGTCGTTGCCGCCGTTGTAGAGGAAATAGCGGATGTCGTGCGCGGCCATGACCTCGATCAGGCGCGCATAGGCGGCTGGATCGGTCTCCGGCGTTTTCAGCTTGTAGCGGCAGGAGCCGAACGCACCGCCCGGCGTGTGCGCCAGCGCGCGCAGCGCGGCGGCCGACTCCTTGCCGGTGTCGATCAGATCCTCGCGCAGCACCCCGAGGATGCCGTTGCGCGCGGCGTAGGCGCGCACGCCGTGATCGCGCGCGGCGGCAAGCACGCCCGCGGCGGTGGTGTTGATCACGGCGGTGACGCCGCCGGACTGTGCGTACAGCAGTTTGCCGGCCATGCGGGCTCCAGGTGTGGGGTCGGGGCGTGGTTTGACTCGGACGGCCTCGGGCCGCAAGCTTCAACCTTGCGAATAAGGATAGCGGGCGCCCGCGAGGGCCGCACCGCGAAGGAATTCCATGCGACTGGTACTCCTCGGCGCGCCCGGCTCGGGCAAGGGCACCCAGGCGGCGCGGCTGAAGACCGCGCTCGGCGTCCCGCATATCTCCACCGGCGACCTGCTGCGCGCCGCGGTGGCCGCCGGCACCGCGCTGGGAGTGCAGGCCAAGGCGGTGATGGAGGCCGGCCGGCTGGTGTCCGACGCGATCGTGCTGGGCATGCTCGAGGAGCGCCTGGCGCAACCGGATGCGCGCGCCGGTTTCATCCTCGACGGCTATCCGCGCAACCTGGCGCAGGTGCAGGCGCTGGACGCGCTGCTGGCGCGCACCCGCCAGCCGCTGGATGCCGTGGTCAAGCTGCGCGTGCCCAGCGAGGCGATCATCGCGCGCACCGAGCTGCGCCACAAAGCCGAGGGTCGCGCCGATGACGACCCGGCCACGGTGCGCAAGCGCCTGCAGGTCTACACCGAGCAGACCGCGCCGGTGGCCGAGCACTACACGCGCGCCGGCACGCTGCGCGTGGTCGATGGCGTGGGCACGCTGGACGAGGTGTTCGCGCGCATCATGGCGGCGCTGGGCAAGGCGCCGGCCGCCGCCGCCGTGCGCTGACCGGCGCCGATGCGCCTGCACATCCTGGGCATTTGCGGCACCTTCATGGGCGGTGTCGCCGCGTTGGCGCGCGAGCTGGGTCACGCGGTGGAGGGCTCCGACGCCAACGTCTATCCGCCGATGAGCACGCAGTTGCAGGCGCTCGGCATCGCGCTGCACGAGGGCTATGCCGCCGCGCCGCTGCAGGGGCGGCCGGAGCATCCGTCGCCGCAGTGCGTGCTGGTGGGCAATGCGCTTTCGCGCGGCAACGCGGCCATCGAATACTTGCTCGACAGCGGCCTCGATTACACCTCCGGGCCGCAATGGCTGGGCGAGCATGTGCTGCGCGGCCGTCACGTGCTGGCGGTGGCCGGCACGCACGGCAAGACCACCACTACGGCGCTGCTGGCGCACCTGCTCGAGCAGGCGGGCCTGGCGCCGGGATTCCTGATCGGCGGCGTGCCGGCGGGCTTCGCGGCGTCGGCGCGGTTGGGCGCCGGCAGGCATTTCGTGATCGAGGCCGACGAGTACGACACGGCGTTTTTCGACAAGCGCTCCAAGTTCGTGCACTACCGGCCGCGCATCGCCGTGCTCAACAACCTCGAGTACGACCACGCCGATATTTTTCCCGATGTGGCCGCCATCCAGCGCCAGTTCCATCATCTGGTGCGCACGGTGCCGGGGGCCGGCACGCTGATCGTCAACGCCGAGGACGCGCGCTTGGCCGAGGTGCTGGCCCTGGGTTGCTGGACGCCGGTGCAGACTTTCGGCATCGAGGCCGGCGACTGGCGTGCGCGGCTGCTCGAGGCGGATGGCAGCGCGTTCGAGGTGCGGCGCGACGGCGCGCCGATCGGCAGCGTGCGTTGGAGCTTGCTGGGTCGCCACAACGTGATGAATGCGCTGGCCGCGCTGGCGGCGGCGGTGGCCGCCGGTTGCGACGCGCGCGCGCTGCTGCCGGCCTTTGCCGGTTTTGCGGGCGTCAGACGCCGGCTCGAGATGATCGGCGTGCGCGACGGTCTGCACATCTACGACGATTTCGCGCATCACCCCACCGCCATCGCCACCACGTTGGCCGGGCTGCGCGCGCGCGTGGGGGCGGCGCGCATCGTGGCGGTGCTGGAGCCGCGTTCCAACTCGATGCGCGCCGGCGCGCACGCCGCGGCGCTGGCGCCAGCGCTGCGCGAGGCCGACGTGGTGCTGGTGCTGGCGCGTCCCGAACTGCGCTGGGACGTGACGCCGGTGATCGCCGCGCTGGACGGGCGTGGCGTGGCCGCGCCGGACGCCGCCCATCTGTTGCGCGAACTCGCCGCGCGCACGCGGCCCGGCGACCACGTGGTGTTCATGTCCAATGGCGGCTTCGAGGGCGCGCCGCGGCGCTTCGCGCGGGGCGCCGACGCGTAGGCATGCGCGCACCGTCGCGCACGTTCTTCAGAACGGGAAAAACCGCGGCAGCAGCCAACTGATCAGGCATCCCATCAGCAGCAGCAGCGGCAGGCCGACGCGGAAGAAATCCCGGAAGGTGTAGCCGGCCGCATTCATGGTCAGCACGTTGGTCTGGTAGGCCATGGGCGTCGCATAGCCCAGGTTGGCACCGAACAGCACGGCCAGCACGAACGGCTCGGGCGACAGATGCAGTCCGCGGGCGATCGACACGGCGATGGGCGCGCCGATCAGGGCGCCGGTAGTGTGCGACGCCACGTTGCCCAGGAGCGCCACGAAAAACAGGATCAGGGCCAACAGCATCGTGGGCGGCAGTCCCGTGGTGAGAGCCAG
Source organism: Pseudomonadota bacterium (assembly GCA_021794575.1). Taxonomy (GTDB): domain Bacteria; phylum Pseudomonadota; class Gammaproteobacteria; order Xanthomonadales; family Rhodanobacteraceae; genus Metallibacterium. Next base: position 14,024 of record JAJYQO010000069.1, read on the forward strand.
GAAGGCATGGGCCAGAAAGCCTGCCGCGCCGGTCCTGGTCAGGGCGATGCTGAGGGCGATGCCGGCGGTGATGAGCAGGATCACCGAGCCGTTGACGGCGCTGCCTACCTGGCGCCATTCGATGCAGCCGGTGACGATCATCAGCAGCACGCCAACCGGCGCGGTGACCGCCACCGGTGCCCAGTTCAGCGCGACCGGCAGCACGATGCCGAGCATGATCAGGGTCGCGATGGGAGCCTTGCCGGTGCGCGGCAGATCGGTCGTGGCATCCAGCAGAGTCAGTTCCCCGCTGCTGCGCAATGCGTCGATGCGGTCGCGGGCACCCTGCACCAGGACGACGTCACCGTTCCGCAGGCGTGTCTTTTCGATGGCGTCGGTCTTGAGGCTGACGCCCAGCCGATAGATGCCCAGCGGCAGCAGGTCGTAGCGCGATGTGAAGCGACTGTCTTCCAGCGTGCGGCCGCTGAGCGACGCGTTGGGCATGACCACCACTTCGGCCAGTTGCTGATCGTCGTTGCGCAAGGGGTTTTCTTCGCTGACCGCCATGCCGCCGGAGGAGAGGGTGGCTTTCAGCGCCTGCTCGTATTCCTTCAGCTTGTCTGAAAAATCGCGCACCAGCAGCCCGTCATTGGCGCGGATTTCGAGATCGGGGAAGGGGACGAGTTGATCGGATCCGCGCAGCACCTGGAGCACCCGCATGTCGCCGGTCTCCTTGCGGATCGCGCTCAAGGTCTTGCCCGCGGCCGGACTGTTTTCAGGAATGCGCAAGGTGGCGCTGAAAATGCGCGGCGAACGCTCGCCGATGAGGGACGGTTTGATGGGCAGCAGCCGCGGCGCTACCAGCCAGAGATAGAGCATGCCCACGCTGCTGGCGATCGCGGCGGGCAGGGCGAAATGGAAGATGCCCATGGGCGGCAGCCCGAGGCTTTGCGCCACCGAGACCACCACCAGGTTGGTGGAGGTGCCGATGGTGGTGGCCATGCCGCCCATGAGTGCGGCGAAGCCCAGCGGCATCAGCATGCGCGACACCGGCCGGTTGGTGCGCGTCGCGATGCCGGTGAGCAGCGGGATGAGCAGCACGACCAGCGGCGTGTCGTTGACGAAGGCGCTCAGCACGGCGGTGACCAGCAGCACCAGCAGGAAGGCCAGCGGCGGTGCCCAGTTCCATACCCTGGACAGAGCACGCCCGAGCGGTTCCAGCGCGCCGGTGTGGACGATGGCCGCGCCCGCGACCATCAGGGCGACGACGGCAACCAGCGCCGCATTGGCGAACCCCGAGAAGAAGATCGTCGGATCGAGCACGCCGTGCACGGTTTTCAGCGGTGCCAGCACGAACAGCAGGGGCAGGCTCACCAGCAATGCAAGGCTGGTCGTGGCCACGGGAATACCGGGGCGGCTATACAGCGCCAGCGCGATCAGCGCGATCAGCATGACTACGACGGCATGGAAACTGGGCGGATCGGTGATCATGCTGTCGGCCTCGGCGGAGCGGTCGCGCGGACTGCAACGATTTGCGGACGCAGCGCCCGCGGTCGCGGCCGCCCATGCCGCTAGTCATTCTAGTCGCCGTTATTTCGAGCGCTCTGCAGAACCGCTCCGGCACATGAATGGGCCGCCGCGACGGGCACACAAGTACCGGTCGCGACCAAGGTGGCGCGGCTTTGCCGCGCCTGTTTGCCTGCATGCAGCCGCTTTGAATCAGGCGGCAGGATGCCCGCTTTTGCGAACTGATCTTCTGATGACGGCCCGGCGATTGCCGGATGTCGCGATTGCGGCCCCGCGGCCGGTGCTGACCTGCCTGGCGGGCGCGCGCATCCGTGCCGTGCGCCACCTGCAGCGCCGCTGCGGGTTGTGCCTCGCAGCATGGCGGGCTAAGGTACGCGTTCCGCACGCAAGGACCGACGATGGTGTTCGATCGCTCGGGCGCTGCGGCTGCGGTCGTCACCCTGGCGGTCCTGCTGGTCGTAGCTTTCCTGATCAATCGCGTGGTGGCGTGGCTGCTGCGCCGCGCCGCCAAGCACGCGCAGTCGGCGCGGTTCGCATGTCTGATGCTGCCGGCGCTGGAACCGCTGCTGCCGCTGCTGGCGCTCGCCGCCGGCATTCAGCGCGCGCCGCTGGCTCCGGCGCTGCGCGCGTTGTCGAGCCACGTCTGGGCGATCCTGCTGATCGCCGATCTCACCTGGCTGGCGCTGCGCGCGCTGGGCGCGATCGAGACGCTGGTGCGTGCCCGCCATCCGGCCACCGCCGCGGACAATCTCAACGATCGCCGCATTCTCACGCAGATGCGCGTACTGATCGGCGCCGGCCGTGTGCTGGTCCTGATCCTCGGCATCAGCGTGGCGCTCACCACCTTCCCGATGGTGCGCACGCTGGGCGCCAGCCTGCTGGCCTCGGCCGGCATCGCCGGCATCGTGGTGGGCTTCGCGGCGCGGCCGGTGCTGTCCAACCTGCTGGCCGGGTTGCAACTGGCCCTGACCCAGCCGCTGCGCCTGGACGACGTGGTGATCGTGCAGGGCGAGTGGGGGCGTATCGAGGAGATCGCCAGCACTTACGTGGTGGTGCGCATCTGGGACGAACGCCGGATAATCGTGCCGCTGGCCTGGTTCATCGAAAATCCGTTCCAGAACTGGACGCACACCAGTGCGCACCTGCTCGGCAGCGTGCACCTGTGGGTGGATTACCGCACGCCGTTGGCGCCGCTGCGCGCCGAGCTGGAGCGACTGTGCCGCGCGGCGCCGGACTGGGACGGCCGCGCCGCGATCCTGCAGGTCACCGCCAGCGGACCGCAGGCGATGCAGCTGCGCGCGCTGGTCAGTGCCGCCGATTCCTCGCGCGCATGGAACCTGCGCTGCGCGGTGCGCGAGGGCCTGATCGACTTCCTGCAGCGCGAGTATCCGCGCTGCCTGCCGCGCTGGCGCGGCGAGCTGGACACGGCCGCTGCGGATGATGCCGCTGCGGACGCCGCTGCCGGCAGCATGCGATGAGCGCCGCGCTGCCGCAGGCGCCACCCGCGCATGCCGCACCCGGCGAGCGCTGGGCGCTGTTGCTGGATGTGGACGGCACGCTGCTCGATTTCGCGCTGCGTCCCGAGCTGGTCCACGTCGATGCGCCGCTGCTCAACCACCTGAGCGTCCTGCAAAGCGCTCTGGACGGCGCGGTGGCGTTGGTCAGCGGACGGCGCGTGACGGACCTGTCACGCCTGTTCGCACCGCTGGCGATCGAGCGGGTCGGCCTGCACGGACTGGAACGCGGCGGTGCCGACGGGGCCTACCAAACGCTGTGGCAGGAAGACCGCGCGCTCACGGCAAGCCTTTACGCGGCGACCGCCGACATCGCCGCGCGTCTGCCCGGCGTGCACGTCGAGCACAAGGGGCCGGCCGTGGCCCTGCATTGCCGCGCGGCGCCGCGGCAAATGCCGGCCATGCGCAGCGCCGCAGCGGCGCTGGCGGCGCGTCTACCCGGCTACGCGCTGCTGGAAGGTTACGAGGTGTGCGAGCTGAAACCGGCGCTGGCCGATAAAGGCATGGCAGTGCGCACGCTGCTCGGCGCGGCGCCGTTCGCCGGCCGCATGCCGGTATACCTCGGCGACGACCATACCGACGCGCCGGCACTGGCCGCCGCGCGCGAACTGGGCGGCCTGGCCATCGCGGTGGGCACGCGGGTGGCGCCGGCGGCCACGCATCTGCTGCCGTGTCCCGCCGCCGTGCGCGGCTGGTTGGGCGCACTGGCCCGTTATTCGACCCTGCAAGGAGATCACTGATGGCGGAGTGCACGCTGGAGCTCGGCCTGATCGGCAACGGCAGCATCACCGCGCTGGTGGATGCGCGCGGCCGTATCGTCTGGGGCTGCTTTCCGCAGTTCGACGGCGATCCCGCCTTCTGCGCACTGCTTTCGCCCGGACACGAAGAGCACGGATGCTGGTCGGTGGAGATCGAGGACTTCGACCATGCCGAGCAGGAGTACGAGCGCAACACCGCCGTGCTGGTGACGCGCCTGTACGACCGCAAGGGCCAGGGTGTGCAGATCACCGATTTCGCCCCGCGCTTCCGGCAGCGCGGGCGCATCTACCACCCGGTGATGCTGATGCGCCGTCTGCGTCCGCTGTCCGGGCGGCCGCGCGTGCAGGTGCGACTGCGTCCGTTGGACCAGCTTGGCGCCAAGATCCCGGCCACCACCACCGGCAGCAACCACATCCGCTACCTGCTCGATGCGCAGCCGCTGCGGCTGACCTCGGACCTGCCGGTGCCGTTCATCCGCCGCGAGCTGCCCTTCATCCTCGACCGCGAATTCAGCTTCGTGCTGGGCCCCGACGAAACCCCGGATGACGCGCCGGCACAGCTGATCGACCACCACCTGGCGCAGACCATGGACTACTGGCACCAGTGGACGCGCTATCTGTCGGTGCCGTTCGAATGGCAGGAGGCGGTGATCCGCGCCGCGGTCACGCTGAAGCTGTGTCAGTTCGAGAGCACCGGCGCCATCATCGCCGCGCCCACTACTTCCATTCCGGAGGCGCCGGACAGCGGCCGCACCTGGGACTACCGCTACTGCTGGCTGCGCGACGCCGCTTTCGTGGTGCGCGCGCTCAACCGCCTGGGCGCCACGCGCAGCATGGAGGAGTACCTGGGTTTCATGCTGAATCTGATCAGCGCCAACGGCGATCTCAACCCGGTGTACGGCATCACCTTCGAGGACCAGCTCGAGGAGCGCCAGGCGGAACACCTCGCCGGCTACGCCGGCATGGGTCCGGTGCGCATCGGCAACCTGGCCTGGCAGCAGCGCCAGTACGACATCTACGGCTCGCTGATCCTGGCCGCCGAGCAGATCTTCTTCGACCAGCGCCTGCGCCGGGTCGGCGACCGCGCGATCTTCGAGAAGCTCGAACAACTGGGCGAACAGGCCTACGCCAACGCCGAGCAGCCCGACGCCGGCCTGTGGGAATACCGCGGCAGCAAGAACGTGCACACCTACACCGCGGCGATGGGTTGGGTGGGCTGCGACCGCCTGGCGCGCATCGCCGAGGCGCTGGGCGACGCCGCGCGCCAGCAGCACTGGCGGCAGCGCGCCGACGAACTGCACCAGCGCATCCTCGGGTGGGCCTACGACGCGCAACTGGGGCATCTGGTCGCGCACAGGGACGGCCGCAATCTCGACGCCAGCCTGCTGCCGCTGGCGGAGCTCGGTTTCATCGCCTACGACGATCCGCGCTTCGTGGCCACCGTGGAGGCCATCGGTCGCGACCTGCGCGAGGGCGACTACGTCTTCCGCTACCGGCACCAGGACGACTTCGGCACGCCGCAGACCAGCTTCACCCTGTGCACGTTCTGGTACATCGGCGCGCTGGCCGGCATGGGCCGCAAGGACGAGGCGCGGCGCATCTTCGAGACGGTGCTGGCGCGGCGCACGCGCCTCGGCCTGCTCTCCGAGGACATCGATCCGAAGACCGGCGCGTTGTGGGGCAACTTCCCGCAGACCTACTCGATGGTCGGGCTGATCAACGCCGCCATGCGCCTGTCGCGCAACTGGGAGGAAGCGCTTTGAGCCGCCTGGTGGTGGTTTCCAACCGCGTGGCCCTGCCCGAGGAGACGCGCGCCGGCGGCCTGGCGGTAGCGCTGCGCGCCGCGCTGGCCGAGCACGGCGGACTGTGGTTCGGCTGGAGCGGACGCATCGCCGAGGAAACCGCCGCGCCGCGCTATCACGAGCACGAGGGCATCGGCTATCTCACCGTGGACCTCGGCCGCACCGACCACGCCGGCTACTACGTGGGCTTCGCCAACCGCGTGCTGTGGCCGCTGCTGCACGACCGCGTCGACCTGATGGAGTTCGCGCGCGAGGACTACCAGGTGTACCGCGAGGTCAACCGCGATCTGGCGCAGGCGCTGAAGCCGCGGCTGCGCGCGGATGATTCGATCTGGGTCCACGATTACCACCTCATTCCGTTGGCCGCGGAATTGCGCCGCCTGGGCTGCCGGCAGCGCCTCGGCTTTTTTCTGCACACCGCGCTGGCGCCGGCGGCGCTGCTGGAGTACATGCCCTGTCATCGCGAACTGCTGGACACGCTGGCCGATTACGACCTGATTGGCGTGCAGAGCAGCCACGATCTGGCCAGCCTGCGCGATTACCTCACCCGCGTGTCGGGCGCGCGCCCGGATGGCGCGGGCGCCGCCGCGCTGCAGCTTCCCGATGGGCGCCGCACGCGCATCGGTGCGTTTCCGATCGGCATCGACGCGGCGGCGATTCGCCATGCGGCGCAACGCGCGCGCGGCAGCGCGGCGCTGAAGCGCATGCGCGCCAGCCTGGGCGAGCGCAGCCTGATCGTCGGCGTGGACCGGCTGGATTATTCCAAGGGCCTGGCCGAGCGCTTCCAGAGTTTCGGCCAGCTGATCGAGCAGCATGCGCACTGGCGCGGCCGCGTCTCACTGCTGCAGATCGCGCCCACCTCGCGCGGCGAGGTGCCCGAATACCGCGCCATCCGTCGCGAACTGGAACGTATCGCCGGACATATCAACGGCCGCCATGCCGATCCCGACTGGGTGCCGATCCGCTATGTCAATCGCGCTTATCCGCACACCACACTGTGCGGTTACTACCGGCTGGCGCGGGTCGGGCTGGTGACGCCGCTGCGCGACGGCATGAATCTGGTGGCCAAGGAATACCTGGCCAGCCAGGACGCCGAGAATCCCGGCGTCCTGGTACTGTCCGAGTTCGCGGGCGCCGCGCAGCAGTTGGATACGGCGCTGGCGGTCAATCCGCGCGACCACCTCGCCGTGGCCACGGCACTGGACCAGGCACTGGCCATGCCGCTCGAGGAGCGCAAGGCGCGCTGGCAGTCGGCCATGCGGGTGATCGAGTGCGACGACATCACCGCCTGGCGCAAGACGTTCCTGGGTCGACTGCGCGCCGCCGCGGAGGCACGATGAACCCTTTCCGCTTCACGTACTCCAACATGTGGCCGGCCCGTGCCGGAAGCCACCTGCCGACTGGGAGATTTTCGATGGCAACGTCTTTCAAACGCGTCGTGTTCCAGATCATGCTCACCGCGCTCATGCTGGCGTGCGCCGAGGCCGCTTCGGCGTCCACCGCCGACGCTGCCGCGCCGCAGGCCGTCGAGATCCGCATCGATGCCAGTGCACCCGGAACGCCGTTTCCGCATTTCTGGGAGCGCATGTTCGGCTCCGGGCGCGCGGTGCTCGCGCTGCGCGCCGCGTACCGGCGCGACCTGTCGATGGTCAAGCGCGCCACCGGCTTCGGCTACGTGCGCATGCACGGCATCTTCGACCGCGGGGTAGGGCTGTTCCACATCGGTCCGGACGGCAAGCCGGTCTACAACTTCTCCTACGTCGACCAGATCTACGACGGTCTGCTGGCGCGCGGGGTCAAGCCGTTCGTGGAACTGGGTTTCATGCCGCCGGCGCTGGCCGCCAATAGCAAGGACATCTTCAGCTTCTGGTACCACCCCAACGTCTCGCCGCCGAAGAGCTACGCGTTGTGGGACGCCATGATCGAAGCCTTTGCACGGCACCTGATCGCGCGCTATGGCATCGACGAGGTATCCACCTGGTACTTCGAAGTGTGGAACGAGCCCAATCTCGGCTTCTGGGCCGGCAAGCCCAGGCAATCGACTTACTTCGAGCTGTACGACCACACCGCGCGCGCGCTGAAGTCGGTCAGTCCGCGCCTGCGCGTGGGTGGTCCGGCCACGGCGCAGGCGGCGTGGGTGCCGACGTTCCTGCAGCACGCATGGAAGCACCACGTGCCGGTCGACTTCGTCAGCACGCATGTCTACGGTGACGACACGGCGCAGAACGTGCTGCACGAGGACGTGCACATCCCGCGCGCGCGGATGGTGTGCGCCGCGGTGGACAAGGTGCACCGCGAGATCGCGGCGTCGCCCGATCCGCACCTGCCGCTGATCCTCAGCGAATACAACGCCTCCTACATGAACCTGCCCAACGTCACCGACTCGGCCTACATGGGACCGTGGCTGGCCGGCACCATCGCCCAGTGTGCCGGCAAGGTGCGGATGATGAGCTACTGGACCTTCTCCGACGTGTTCGAGGAGCAGGGCGTGGTGAAGACGCCGTTCTACGGCGGTTTCGGTCTGGTGGCTGCCGATGGCATCCGCAAGCCCGCGTTCAACGCGTTCGCGCTGCTGCACAAGCTCGGCCACACGCGCTTGCCGGTGGCGGCGCCGGATGTGATCGCCACGCGGCGCAGGGACGGCGACCTGGCGCTGGCGCTGTGGAACTACGCGCCGCCGGTCAGCGCCACCCCGCACTATGTCGATGCCGAACCGGCGGGGACGCTCAAGCGCTTCGTGCTGCATTTCACGCACCTGCCGGTACGCGCCTACGCCACGGTATGGCGGCTGGGCCGGCATCACGGCGATGTCATGCGCCTGTACGACGCCATGGGGCGGCCGGCGTATCCGACGCGCGCGCAGATCACGCAATTGCGCGAGGCGGGACGGCTGGCGCCGCCGCAGGTGCTGCGCATCGACCACGACACGTTGCAACTCACGTTGCCGCCCTACGGGCTGGCGCTGTTGGAGGTGCACGCCGCGCCGTGAGCGGCGGATACGGGGCGCGCGGCGCGTCAGGCGCCGCTGCGCGCGTCCGGCGGATCGAAGCGCAGCGGCTGCGCGATCCAGTGCGCGCGCGCCGCGCTCCAGGCGCCCAACGCGAAGCCCCAGGTGATCGCCAGCGCCGGCACGCCGCCCCACAACGGGCCGAAGCGTTCGATCAGCGCGTACAGCAGCCAATAGGTGCCCATCTGGCCGAACACCGTCACGATCTGGATGATCGTGCGCAGGATGCGCGCGGCCGGCAGGTTCAGGTACAGCGCCAGCGTGGCCAGCGCCAGCGGCGGCGCCAGCACGGCGGTGGTGACCAGCACGTGCATCCATGCGGACGGCGCCAGCAGCAGTGCGGCGATGCTGGTGTACACGAACGCGCTGAGGATGGCGCCGGGCAGCACGCCGAGGAAGCTGTCCACCAGTTGCGCCTTGAACGCCGCGTGCGTCCGCGGCGCCATCGTGAAGTACAGCTCGCCCAGGCTGGGCCGCAGCCGCGGCATGCCCATGCCGATGGTGTTGAGGCCGGTCATGGCGAAGAACGTGGCGTAACCCGCCACCATGCCGACCTGCGCGTCGTGGCCGACCGCCAGCGTGTACACCAGCACCACACCGCCGAACAGCAGCCAGCGCACCATCCAGCCGCGCAGCTGCTCGTGCGGCAGCAGCAGCGCGCGCAGCAGGCTGCGCTGTCGCGCCGCCGTGGGCGCGCGGTGGTAGCGGATCGCGCGCAGCCGCAACTGCGCGCCGGCGGCCTGCTCGGACCAGCCGTTGAGCCGGCGCACCAGCTTGCCGCGCGGCGCCGCGTTCGATTGTTGCGCCATGCCGCGCTGCATCGGGTCGGGTGCCAGCATCGGCGTTTCCGGCAGCGGCACATCGCCCGGCGGGAACAGCCGCAACCAGGCCAGGCGCAGCAGCAGTGCCGCGAGCAGCAGTGCCGCCAGCGGCAGCAGCGCACCGGTCAGCGCCGGTTGCAGCGCGCGCCACAGGCCGGCCGGCAGAAAGCGCGCGCCGATGATCACCACCCAGAAATAGACGCCGGCGCGCGAGCCGCTGCTGGCCAGCACGGCCCAGGCGATGGCCAGCGCGCCGTAGCCCAGCGTCATCCACGCGGCCGTCGCGTCGAACAGCAGCCCGGTGCCCAGTACCGGCAGCAGCCAGAACAGCAGCGCCCAACCGGCGGCGGCTTGCGCCAGCGCGCGTCGGAAATCCGGCAGCAGCAGGGTTTCCTTGCGCGCGATGGATTTCAACGCGGCGCCGGCCAGCAGCCACAGAAACCACAGTGCGAAACCCGCCAGCGCGGCAGCGCCGGCGTCCGTGGCCCACAACAGCGGCACGGCGGCGGCCAGCATCAGGCCGAGCATCGCCACGCCCCATGGCGCAAGGCGCCCCGGCAGCAGCGCCAGTTTGATGGCCGCGCGCCTCATGCCAGTTCCACGAACAGGTCTTCGAGGTCCAGCGGCGCCAGCTCGAGCCGCGCGTCCTCGCGCGCGGCCAGCGTCTGCAAGCGCGCCGCGATCTCGGCGTTGCCGGTATCGATCACGTAACGCGCCTGTCCTTCGCGCACGCGCGCCGAAAGCGCGTCCTCCAGCGTGGGCGCCGCGGTAAAGCCCGCCGCTCGCGTCAGCACCGCGCCGCGCAGTTGCGCGCGCAGCTCCGACAGCGGCCGCATCAGCGCGATGCGCCCGGCGCGCAGCAGGGCGATGTCGGCGTCCACGCGCTCCAGGTCGGTGGTGATGTGGGTGGAGAAGATCACCGTCTTGCCGGGCCGCCGCACCAGCGGCAACAGCGTCGCCAGGAAGTCGCGGCGCGCGATGGGATCCAGACTGGCCACCGGCTCGTCCAGCACCAGCAGGTCGGGATCGGGCGCCAGCGCGCGCACGATGGCCAGCATCTGCCGCTGGCCCTGCGAGAGCGCGGCGATTTTCTTTTTGCGATCGAGCTGCCACTCGGCCAGCAGGCGCTCGACCAGCGCGGTGTCCCAGCGCCGGTAGAACGCGGCGGTGAAAGTGAGGAAATCGCCCACTTTCATCCACGGAAACAGGTCGAAACTCTGCGGCACGTAGCCGATGCGGTGCAGGCGCTCGCCGCGCGGCTCATCCATCGGTTCGCCCAGTATCTCGATGCTGCCCGCGTCCACCGGCGAGAGCCCCAGCAGGCAGCGCAGCAGCGTGGTCTTGCCGGCGCCGTTGCGCCCCAGCAGGCCCACGACGCGGCCCTGCGGCACTTCCCAGTCCAACCGGCACAGCACTTCGCGGCCATCGAAAGCCTTGACCAGAAGGCTGGCGCGCAGCGCGCCGGGTTGCGTCCGCGCGGGCGCGCTCACGATATCGTTCATGGAGTCGTCCGGTCCGGTCAGGCGCGCATCCTGCCATGCACTCGGCCTGCGCGCAGTACGGCTGCGGTTACACTGCCGTGCGTGCTGCAACAGTTCGACGACCTGCCGCTGTTTCCGCTTTCCACGGTGCTGTTTCCGGGCGGACGCCTGCAGTTGCGCGTGTTCGAGCCGCGCTATCTCGATCTGGTGCGCGAGTGTTCGCGCGCGCAGCGTCCGTTCGGCGTCAACCTGATCCTGCAGGGTCGCGAAGTCGGCACACCGGCGGCGCCGGCCGCGGTGGGCACGCTGGCGCGTATCCGCGATTTCTACACGCTGCGCGATGGCCTGCTCGGCATTCTGGCCGAGGGCGAGGCACGTTTCCGGGTGACGCGCACACGCGTGCGCGGCGATGGCCAGGTGCGCGCCGATGTCGCACTGTGGCCGGACGAACCCACCCGCGCTCTGCCGCCCGAGCATGGCCTGCTGGCGATTCTCCTGGACCGGCTGCTGACGGCGTTCGCGGCCGACCAGCCGCTGCCCTTCGAGGCACCGCAATTGGACGACGCGGCCTGGGTGGGCATGCGCCTGTCCGAACTGCTGCCGCTGTCGCTGGAGGAACGCCAGCGCATGCTCGAGATCGACGACCCGCTGCAGCGTCTGGACGCACTCGGCCTGTTGCTGCCGCGCTTCCAGCGCGATTGAACGCACCCGGCGGCCTCAGGGCTGCAGCCACCAGCAGCCGTGGTCGCGGATGATGCCCATGGTGATCGTGGCGCCGTCCTCGAGCAGCACGCGCAGTTGCACCGGCTGCGGCGCGTCGGTGTCGGTGCTGCGCACCGGCACCGATGCAGGCATGGGCTCGGCAAACAACCCCGACGCCTGCGCGACGGCGGGCGGCGCCGCTGCGTCGTCGATCTCGATGCCCGCCAGCCCGCCCTGCATCGCCGCGGCCAGCGACCGCATGCGCGCCCGCGCCGTGCGGTCGTCATAACCCTGCCACAGCATCAGGCCAGCCAGACGGTTGATGTCCTGCGCGAGAAAAGCCGCGCCGACGCGCGCGCGCAACTCCTGCACATCCAGTGGGCACAGGTGCAGCGCCGGGCCGTCGCCGCCGCCCGCGGCCACCGGCAGCGCCTGCCGCGCCAGACTGTCCATCGAGCACGGCGTGCCGCTGAACATGATGCTGCCGTCCGGGCCTACGCAGCGGTACACCGGCTGCGCGCGCAGCCGCGGCGCCGCCTGCGCGCGCGGCGCCGGCAGCATGGCCGCGGCCAGCGCCAGGGCGATCGGGTACAACAGTGCTGCGGCGCGGTGCGACATGCGCGCCAGTCTAGCCACGCATGTTCAGTGCAGCAGGTCGAGCACGGCTTCACTGGGCCGGGCCAGGTTCAGCGTGTAGAAGTGCAGTTCCGGCGCGCCGGCGTCCAGCAGGCGCCGGCACATCCCGGCCACCACCTCGCCGGCGAATCCGCGCAGCGCGGTCGCATCGTCGCCCAGGGCCTGCATGCGGCGCGTCAGCCAGCGCGGAATCTCGGCGCCGCACTGCTCGGAGAAGCGGCGCAGTTGCATGAAATTGGAGATCGGCATGATGCCCGGCACGATCGGCGCGTCGACGCCGGCGCGGCGCGCGTCCGCGACAAAGTGGAAGTAGGCGTCGGCGTTGTAGAAATACTGGGTGATCGCGGTGTCGGCGCCGGCCTGCATTTTCTCGGCGAAATGGCGCAGATCGACATGCGCGTCCGCGGCTTGCGGATGGATTTCCGGATAGGCGGCCACGGTGATGTGGAAATGCCGACCGTGCTCGGCGCGGATGAAGCGCACCAGGTCAGCCGCGTGGCGAAAGTCGCCGGGCGTGGCCATGCCCGAGGGCAGATCGCCGCGCAAGGCCACCACGCGCGTGCAACCCAGTTCGCGGTACTGCGCCAGCAGCGCGGCGATTTCGGCGCGCGTGCCGCCCATGCACGACAGATGCGGCACCGCGTCCAGCCCGTGCCCTGCGCGCAGCGCGCGTACCGTGTCCGGCGTGTAGCTCAGCGTCGAGCCGCCGGCGCCGAAGGTCACCGAGACGAACTTCGGCGCTCGCGTCTTCAGGCGCGTGACGCTGCGCTCGAGCTGGGCCTGCTGCTCGGGCGTCTTGGGCGGATAGAACTCGAAAGAGACGGTGGGGCGTGCGGCGGTCATGCAGATCCTGATCATATATCGCTCTATCGCGATACAGAGAATCATCATCCAGCGCGGCCAGCCGCGCAACCGCGCCACGCGGGCAACAAAAAGGCGGGCGCCAGGCGCCCGCCCATCGACTTACGGCCAGGCCGCTCAGCCGCCCTTGAGACAACTGCTCATGAAGGTCTTGCGCGCGGCGCCGCTCAGCTTCTTGGTCTTGGCCTCGGCACTGCAGGCTTTCATCTTCTCCTGCTGCATGGCCTTGCCGTTCATCATGTGCTTGCCGCTCATCATGGGCTTGGTCATTTCGTGCCCGGCCATCGGGGCCGCGGCGTGGCCCTTCATGCACTCGCTCATGAATTTCTTGTGCGCCGCGCCCTTCATACCTTTGGACTGGTGGCTGCATTCGGTCATGCGCTGCTGCGACGTAGTCATCGGCTTGCCGGGCGTGGTCGCCGCGGCGACTCCCGCGGCAAGCAGGCTGGTCAGGGCCAGTGCGCCGATCAGACGGATCTGCATGGATAACCCCTCGTTGCGATGAACCGGTCCCATGACCGGCGGCGCGAGTCTACGCCGACGCCGTCGTCCCGGCGCGCATGCCGGGCCTGGCGGCAGCGTGGGTTCAGGCCGCTGCGCGCGCGCCAGCCGGCTGCTGCATGCGCGGGCCTTCCAGCAGGGCGCGGCGCAGCATCGACACCAGCAGATCCACCTCGCCGCCGGTGATGCCGAAGTGCGGCGTGAAGCGCAGCGAATTGACGCCGCCGTGGATCACGCCGAGGCCGTGCAGACGCAGCCATTCCTCGGTGGAGCCCGCGCCATAGCACTTGAACTGCGGCGCCAGCTCGCACGAAAACAGCAGGCCGGTGCCCTGCACCTTGGTGATCAGCTCGGGCAACTCGGCCTGCAGGCGGCCCAGCTTGTCCAGGAACTCGCGGCCGCGCGCGCGGATGTTCTCGCGCACCTGCGGCGTCAGCAGGCCCAGCACGGTGCAGGCCACATCCAGCGCGCGCGGATTGCTGGTCATGGTGTTGCCGTAGATGCCCTTGCGGTACAGCCGCGCGGCGCGCTCGCCTACGGCCAGCACGGAGAGCGGGTAGTGGCCGGCGTTGAGCGCCTTGGAATAGGTTTCCATGTCCGGCGCCTCCAGGCCCTCGAAGCCCGGATAGTCGACGATCGACAGCACGCCGTGCGCGCGCAGCCCGGCCTGGATCGAATCGACCAGCAGCAGCGTGCCGTGAGCCTTGGTGAGCGCGCGCGCGGCCTGGTAGAACGCCGGTGTCACCGCGCGGCCGGGATCGCCCTCGCCCATCACCGGCTCCAGGAACATCGCCTCGATGTGCCAGCCCTCGCGCTCGGCAGCGGCGAACACCTGCTCGAGTTGCGCCACGCTGTAGGGCTCGATGGTGATCAGTTGCGCCTCGTGGTGCTGGTAGCTGCCGAGGTGCTGCGCATAGGCCTTGCGCGAGGAATCGGAGTACAGCGCCGGCAGCTCGGTGCGCCCGTGGAAGGCGCCCTTGACCGCGATGCGCTTGACCGTGCGCCCGGCATGCGGTGCGCCCGGGTCGGTCATCAGCTTGGTGTTCACATCGGCGAAGCGGCCGGCCAGGCTCACCGATTCGGAGCCCGAGTTCAGGCATAGGAAGTGGGTGTAGGGGCAGCCGCCGCGGCGCTGGCCGATTTCGCGGCGCAGCGCCTCGTTGAGGCGCAGTTGCGCCAGCGCGGGCGTCATGATGTTGGCCATCACCTGGTGCCGCGCCATGGCCGCGATGACCGGCGGCGGCGCGTGGCCGAAGCCCAGCATGCCGTAGCCGCCGTTGTCGTGGATCACCGCGCCTTTCAGCGTGACCACCCAGGGTCCACGCGCGGCCAGCGCGATGTAGGGGTTGATGGCGTCGTCCGGATAGAAATTGACGAAACCAGCCTGCGCGCGCGCGATCTGCTCGGACTCGTCCAGCGTCAGGAACTCGGGCATCTCCTGCTGCAGCTGCGCGAACTGGGCGGCGGCTTCGTCCACGGCGACGCGCAGATCGGCATCGTGGGCGAAGGCGCGCAGGCTGGCTTCGTCCAATCCGTGGCAGTGCGCGCGGCCGCCGGCGCAGCGCAGCGGAGCGAGTCGGGTCAGCAGATCCATGGAGTCCTCCCGCGCGATCAGACGCCGGCGCGGCGCGTGAAAATGCGCTAAGTATCGGTGGCAAAAAGGATTTGCGCAGGATACCACCCGCCTCCGCACGGCGGTACCCCCGCGTGACGGCTGTCAAGCGCGAGCGCTGACGCGCGCGACTGACGCGGCGCGCGCAGGCGGACCACAATGCCGCCTCGTCCGGAGACCGCCATGCACGACCGCAACGATCCTGCCGCCTTGCACGCACTCGCCGCGCTGCGCGCGGCGCACAAGCGCTACGGTGCGCGGCCGGCGCTGTGCGGCGTCGACCTGGCGCTGGCGCCCGGCCAGTTGCATGCGCTGCTCGGGCCCAACGGCGCCGGCAAGACCACCGCCATCGGCCTGTTGTTGGGGCTGCTGCGTCCCGACGGCGGCCGCGCCGAATTGTTCGGCGCCGATCCGCAACAACTGGCGCCGCGGCGGCGTATCGGCGTGATGCTGCAGACCGGCGCGCTGTCCGAGACCCTGCGCGTGGGCGAACTGCTGCGCCAGACCGCGGGCTACTACCCGCGGCCGCTGGCGCTGGCCGAAACCGCGCGCATGGCCGGCATCGCCGATCTGCTGGCACGGCCCTACGGCAAGCTCTCCGGCGGCCAGCAGCGGCGCGTGCAGTTCGCGCTGGCGATCTGCGGCCGGCCCGAGCTGCTGTTTCTCGACGAACCAACTGTGGGGCTCGACATCGAGGCACGGCAGGCGCTGTGGGCCACCATCCGCGCGCTGGTCGCCGAGGGCTGCGGCGTGCTGCTGACCACGCACTACCTGGAAGAGGCCGAGGCACTGGCCGACCGCGTCACCGTGCTGGCGCAGGGCCGCGTGCTGGCCGCGGGCACGGTGGCCGAGATCCGCGCGCGCACGCAGCGCACGCGCATCCGCTGCCGCAGCGCGCTGGCGCCCGAGGTGCTGCGCGACTGGGACGGCGTGCTCGACGCCGCGTTCGAGGACGGCCTGCTCAGCCTCGGCGTGCGCGAGCCCGAGCCGGTGCTGCGCCGCCTGCTGGCCGCGGACGCCACGCTCAGCGCGCTGGAGGTGCGCCGTGCCGGGCTGGCCGAAGCCTTCACCGAACTGACCCGCGAGGCCGCCTGATGGACACCATCCTGCCGCTGCCGCGACTGCTCGGCATCTACGCGCGCGATGCCTGGTACGAGTTTCTGCGCCTGCTGCGCGCGCCCGCCGCCGCGGTGCCGATGCTGGTGTTTCCGGCCATGTTCTATCTGCTGTTCGGCGTGGTGTTCGCCGGCCACAACGCGCAGCAGGCCACCTGGGTGCTGGCCAGCATGGGCACGTTCGGGGTGATGGCGCCGGGGCTGTTCGGCCTCGGTATCGGCGTGGCCATCGAGCGCGAGCGCGGCCTGCTGGCGCTGAAGCGCGCGCTGCCGGTGCCGCCCGGCGCGTATTTGGGCGCCAAGATGGCCATGGCGCTGCTGTTCGCGCTGTGCATTTTTCTGATCCTCGCGCTGCTGGCGGTGGGCCTGGGCGGCGTGCGGCTGGCGCCGATGCAATGGCTGGCGCTGCTGGGCAGCATGCTGCTGGGCGTGTTGCCGTTCTGCGCGCTGGGCTTGCTGATCGGCACGCTGGTCAGCGCGCAGGCGGCGCCGGCGATCGCCAACCTGATCTATCTGCCGATGTCGTTCCTGTCGGGCCTGTGGATTCCGCTCAAAGCCATGCCCGCACTGCTGCAGCAGGCGGCGCCGCTGTGGCCGGCCTATCATCTGGGCCGGCTCAGCCTGGAGGCCGCGGGGCTGGTCCGGGCCTCGCCTTGGCCCCCCATCGCGGCGCTGCTGCTGTTCACCGCGGTGTGCTTCGCGCTGGCGCTGCGGCGGCTGCGGCGCAGCGGATGACGCCGGCGGTGCTGTTCACCCGAGGGTGCTGAGATGTCCCTGTTCACCATCGCCCCGGATTCCGTGCTGGCCCGCTCCGGCATGGCGGACAGGCACACACGGGCCTGGCGCTTCGCGCTGATCAATCTGGTCTGGAGTTTCTGGATCATCGCCGTGCCGCTGCTCAACGGCATGGCGCCGCGTGACTGGCTGCCGGCCACCGCGCTGTCCTACGCCGCGTTCCTGTGGTTCTACCTGCGCGCCTACACCGCTCCGGCACGCGAGACGTGGCTGTACGTACCGGCGCTGGCGGCGCTGGGTTTTCTGATGGCGCCGCTGAACTGGGGCGGCATGGTGTACATCATCTATGCCTGCGTGTTCGCCGCGTTCGCCTTCCGCAGCACGCGCACCGGTGTGCTGGTGATGGTGCTGATGGTGGCCGCGTTCATGGTCGAGGCGCAATGGCTGGGCTGGAGCTGGCCCAACACGCTCAGCGTGACATTCTGGGCGCTGGCGGTGGGCGGCATGAACCTGATGTACCGCGCCAAAGGACTTGCCGCCGCGCAGCTGCGCCTCAGCCACGACGAAATCCGCCGCCTGGCCGCCAGCGCCGAACGCGAGCGCATCGGCCGCGACCTGCACGATCTGCTGGGGCACACGCTGTCGCTGGTGGCGCTGAAGAGCGAGCTGGCCGCGCGCCTGGTCGAGCGCGACGCCGCCGCCGCCGCGCGCGAGATGCGCGAGGTCGAGCGCGTGGCGCGCGCGGCCCTGGCCGAGGTACGCACCGCGGTCAGCGGCCTGCGCGCACCCAAGCTGATGGCCGAGTTGGCCGCCGCGCGGCTGCTGCTGGAAACCGCCGGCATCCATGTCGACAACCGCATCGCCGCCACCAACCTGCCCGAGGCGTTGGATGCCGCGCTGGCCATGGTGCTGCGCGAATCGGCCACCAACATCCTGCGCCATGCGCAGGCCACGCGCGTGGTGATCCACCTCGAGCAGGACGCTATGCGCGTGCGCTTGTGCATCCGCGACGACGGGCGCGGCGGCATCGTGCGCGAGGGCAACGGCCTCGCCGGCATGCGCGAGCGCCTCGCCGCGCTGCACGGCACACTGGGCATCGATGCGCCCGCTGGCGGCGGCACCCACCTGCGCGCCGAACTGCCGCTGCAGCGCAGCGCGCATCTCATCGACGCCATCCCGCACGGCGCACAGGCCCCCGCCGACGTCATCCCGGACGGCGCGCAGCGCCGAGCCGGGATCCAGCAAGTCCTTCCGCAAGTGCCTCTGGATCCCCGCCTGCGCGGGGATGACGAAGGGAGCGAACTCTTCGATGGCATCCCGGACGATGCGCTTCCGGGCGCCGGCCGATGATGATGCGCGTGCTGCTGGCCGAGGATCAGTCGCTGGTGCTGGGTGCGCTGGCGGCGTTGCTCAATCTGGAATCCGACATCGAGGTGGTCGGCCGCGCCAGCGATGGCGAGATGGCCTGGCGCGAACTGCAGCGGCTGCAGCCCGACGTGCTGGTCACCGACATCGAGATGCCCGGGCTGACCGGCCTGGAGTTGGCGCAACGCGTGCAGCGCCACGGGTTGCCGGTCAAAGTGGTGATCGTCACCACCTTCGCGCGCGCCGGCTTTCTGCGCCGCGCGCTGGACGCCGGCGTCGCCGGCTACCTGCTCAAGGACGCGCCCGCGGAAAAGCTGGCCGAGGCGCTGCGCAGCGTGCACCGTGGCGGTCGCGCCATCGACCCGCAACTGGCGCTGGAAGCCTGGACCGAGGCCGACCCGCTCAGCGACCGCGAGCGCCAGGTGCTGCGCCTTGCCGGCGAGGGCGTGGCCGCCGGCGACATCGCGCAGCGCCTCGGCCTCAGTCACGGCACCGTGCGCAATTACCTGTCCGAGATCATCGGCAAGCTGGGCGTATCGAACCGCATCGAGGCCTATCGCATGGCGCGGCAGAAGGGCTGGCTGTAGCGCCGCGCGGCGGACCTTGTCGGCCCGCGAGCGCGGCAACGGATACGGGTCACTTGCCAGGCGTCGTTGCGCCGGGCGCCAGCCAGTTCTCCACGCGCAAGCCGGGCACCCGCGCGAATTCGCGCAGGTTGGCGCTCACCAGTACGCAGTCCTCGCGCAAGGCGTGGGCTGCGATCAGCAGATCATTGGGACCGATCGGCATGCTGGATTGCTCCAGATGCCATCGCACCTCGGCGTAGTGCTGGTCGCAAGGTGTGTCCAGCGGCAGGATTTCGATGGCCGCGAGAATCGCGTCCAGTTGCGCCGCAAGTGCCGGCGATTGACGCTTGCTTGCGCCGAAGCGCAACTCGGCGGCGACCACGACCGATGTGCAAACGGCATCCTCGCCGACCCGGGCGATCGCTCGTGCCACCGCGCCGCGTGGATGTCGCAGCAGATCGGAGAGGATGTTGGTATCCAGCAAGTAGCGTGCTGTCGCGCTCACAGCGCGATGTCGTCCAGCGGCAGCAGCCCCGCATCGACATCCACGAATGGTTTGTCGAGGTCGGGCAGGCTGGCCAGCGTGGCCAGCAGTCCCCGGCCCTTGACCGGCTGGATGATCAAACGCTCACCGTCGCGGTACACGATGGCCTCGCGCGCATCCAGTTCGAACTCGCGCGGAATGCGCAATGCCTGATTGCGCCCGTTGCGGAACAGCCGCACATGACGTTCGGTCAGCATGATTCACCTCAAACCGCAATGGTCCAGCTTGACATATGCCAAGCATATGCCTGGTGAATTCCGGACGTCAACGCCCTTGATGACACAGCCACGCTGGCCCGAGGCGCGCGTGACGAACCTTGCCCCGGGCGTTGCTGCGCGCCCGCATTGCGCGACCTCCGGGAGGCGCGCAGAGAGACTGTGCTTCACGGTTTGCCTGGTGTTGCCTGACCGGTTCGAGTTTCGGGTGCGGCGTCGAGTGTTGCGCGCAGGGCGCCGGCGAGCGACCGCGCGAAGCTGGCGGTCATGTGCTGGTCGTCGCGAAACACCACGATGCCATGGCGCTGCGCGCTGCATTGTCCGTGCGGGCAGACGTAGCGGTTCATGTCCAGCAGTCGCACGTTGCGGAAGGGTCGCGCGGCTTCGCCCAGCCAACGCCACACGCGGGTGTTGGCCGCGCTTTCGGCCGGGCTCGTGCAGCGGTCCAGAAAGTTCAGATCGCCCAGCCAGCGACGGCGCAGCAAGCACCCTGGGCCGTCGAAGCTCAGATGCGGCGTCGAGCGGATCAGGTCGATCTGGCGCACGGCACCCGCGACCGCGGCCAGTACCTCGCGGGTGCCGTCGATCCAGTGCGCTCGACTGAAGCCGTACGTTGCCGTGGAGCCCAGCAGCAACACCGCCGGGTGCAATTGCGCCACGTAGCGCAGTGCGCGCGCGCGCCAGGTGGCGCACACGGTGTAATCGCTGCCGATGCGCGGATAGAACATCGTCCCGCCCACCATCGGGCACGACGACTTGGTGATCACCAGCAGCCGCCAACCAGGCCGCTCGAATGCGCGATGGACGGCGGGAAACCACTGCGCGCCCACGCTGTCGCCCATCAGCACCGCGGTATGCGCAGCATTGGCCGGCCCGAATCCGCACACATTGACCTTCGCGCTGCGGTACCAGGTATCGCAGCCCATGCTGTAGATCACCGGCGCATCCACGCTCGCTGCAGCCAGTTGCTGCTGCCGGGGCGCCTGCAGCCATGCGCTCGCATCGTTGTACCAGGTGATGGTGCCCACGTTGGCCAGCAGCATCAGTCCCAGGGCCGCGCCGATCACGGTGTGGGGCCGCGCCAGCAGCCCGCGACTGCGCCGGATCGGCGATTCCACCAGCCGGTACGAAAGCACGGCGAGCAGCAGCGCCAGCAGTGCCAGAGCCAGCCGCACGGCCAGTGGTGCATCGGGGTCGATCTGCGCGCCCAGCAACAGGATCGGCCAGTGCCACAGATACCAGGAATACGAGACCTTGCCCAGGCCCTGCAGCGGGCGTGCCGACAGCCACAGCGCGGCACCCGCGTCCGTGCGCGCCGCGCCGGCGTAGAGCAGCGCGGCGGCACCCAGCGCGGGCAACAACGCGCGGATGCCCGGATACGGCATGTCCGGACCGTACAGCAGCGCCGCCGCTGCGATCAGCAGCAGGCCCAGTGCGCCGGCCAGCAGCCCCATGTGGCGGCCGCCGCCGTCCGCGGCGTGCTGGCTGGAGCCTTCGGCCTTGCGCAACGTGGCCGGCCTTGCCTGCATGAACACCAGCGCGCCCAGCGCGAACTCCCAGGCGCGTGCGGGCATCAGATAAAAAGCCAACTGCGGCGCGGTGCGCGTCCACAGCACGCAGGCGGCCAGGCTCACCGCAAACACCAGCAGCATCACAACCTTCAGCCGGCGCAGGCGCAAGGCGTGCGGCGGCAGGCGCCACGCGCCCAGCGTGACGAACAGCAGCAGAGGCCAGGCCAGGTAAAACTGTTCCTCCACGCCCAGCGACCAGGTGTGCAGAAACAGGTTGCTGTCGGCGCCGGGGCCGAAGTAATCCAGATGCAGCAGGGCGAAGTGCACATTGCTCAGCCACACCGCCGCCGTGGCACCGCCGATGGCCTGGAAGGGTTGCAGGGGCGGCGGCACCAGCAGCAGCGCCAGCAGCGAGACGACCAGCAGCATCAGCAGCAATGCGGGCAGCAAGCGCTGCAGGCGGCGCGCGTAGAACGCGCCGAAGCGCACGCCGCCGCTGTCGCCGATTTCCTGCAGCAGCAGCCCGGTGATCAGATAGCCGGAGAGAACGAAGAAAATGTCTACGCCGACAAAGCCGCCGCGCAGAAACGGCACGCCGGTATGCGCGGCCACCACCAGCAGAATGGCGATGGCGCGCAGGCCCTCGATATCGCCGCGATAGCCCAGCCGGTAGCGGGTTTCCCGCATCGCTCATGTCCCCCAATGGATACGTGCGAGGATTTGCGTGGTATCGAACCGCCCCCCAACGGCGCGAGTGCGCAGGCGCTGTCCCGACTATTCGTGTGCGCGCGCTGCGGTTTGGTTCCTGCGCCGGGGCAGGTGGCCGCGGCATGGTTTGCCGGCGATACGCCGGGGAGGCCTGCCCGACAAACGCTGGCGGAAATCCCGCGCAAAAAGAAAAGGGCCGCGCGAGGCGGCCCTTTTCAAATACCTGTGACGCTGCGATCAGCGGCAAGAGGAGGGCAGGTACTGTAGGCTCATCGTACTGCCCGAAGGGATTTTGCAGACCCAAGAGATACTACCTCCGGTCGCAGTCGGGGACAGCTCCAACGTGGCTCCATTGATTGCCTGGTTGGCTTTCTGCGGAGGTGTATTGCTATATGTGATAACGATTGGGCCGCCCGAGACATCAACCTTGCTCACGTAATTGCCAGTGATTGAAGTGTTTTGCGCCAGGCCTGCGCTTGCATTGTTACCCGGCCATTTGCCGTAATTGGTGTAATACTCCGAAACACCAGTCTTGGCGCCGTCGGCCAGCGACATGCCTTCCGTTACCTGCGAACGGATCACGTAGTTCTGGTAGGCCGGGATGGCGATCGCGGCCAGGATCGCGATGATCGCAACCACGATCATCAGTTCGATCAGGGTGAAGCCTTTCTGCATCGTCTTCATGGGAAACCTCGTTGGTG
>JAJYQO010000055.1 GCA_021794575.1 Pseudomonadota bacterium
GCGCCGGCGCGTGGCCAGCGCGGCGGCGGCTTCGGCGGCCGCGTCATGCGCCGCCGATGCAGGCTCTGCCGGAGCCAGCGCGGCCAGGGCGCTGGCCGGTTGCGTCTGCGCGCGCGTCCACCAGTCCGCAAGCTCCGCCAGCTCCGGCTCCTGCACGGCGCGCAGGAGCAGAAAATCGTAGGCGGCACGGAAGCGCGGATGTGCCAGCAGACGCAGTACGCGACCGCGTGCACTGCGCACCAGAAAGCGCGGCTGCAGCGCCCAGATTTCCTCCATGGCTACGCCAAAGCGGCGTGGAATCGCCATGCGCTGCGCCTGCATGGCGACCGCGTGCGGGCCGGCGCGATGCCAAGCCGCGTCGGACTCGATGCCGGCCTCCGACAGCCGCGCCGCTTCGGCCTGCACGGCGCTCCACAGCAGTACCGCGAAGGTGAATGCCGGCGTCACCGGCTTGTCCTCGCGCACGCGCGCATCGGTGTTGGCTAGCGCCTGCTCGATCATGCGCCGCAGCGCGCCCGCCGGATCGCGCGCCAGCGCATCACCCAGTGCCGGCAACAGCCAGTGCAACAACCCGTAGCGCTCGAGCTGACGGAAACTGGCCAGGCCGTGCCCGGTCATGAACAGCTTCAGCGATTCATCGAACAACCGCGCCGCGGAAACCTCGGCGAGCAGCGGCGCCAGCGTCGCAATCGGTGATGCGCTGTCCGGCGCGATCTCGAAGTCGAGCTTGGCCGACAGCCGCGCCGCGCGCAGCATGCGCACCGGATCCTCGCGATAGCGCTGCTCGGGGTCGCCGATCAGATGCAACTGACGGCGCGTCAGATCGTCAAGGCCACCGACAAAATCGCGCACGCTGAAATCGCTGATGTCGTAATACAACGCGTTGACGCGGAAATCGCGGCGCATCGCGTCCTCCTCGATGCTGCCCCACACGTTGTCGCGCAGGATGCGTCCGCCGTCGTGCACCTCGCGTTCGCCCTCGCCTTCGTGGCCGCGGAAGGTGGCCACCTCGACGATCTCGCGACCGAACACCACGTGCGCCAACCGGAAGCGGCGTCCGATCAGGCGGCTGTTGCGGAACAGCCGACGCACTTCCTCGGGTGTGGCGTTGGTGGCCACATCGAAATCCTTGGGATGTCCGCCCAGCAGAAGATCGCGCACCGCGCCGCCGACGAGATAGGCCGCGAAGCCGGATTCGTGCAGCCGGTACAGCACGCGCAGCGCGCCCGGACTGATGTTTTTGCGCGAGATGCAGTGCCCGGCACGATCGACGATGCGCGGTTGTGCAACCGAGAAATTCCGTGGTGCCGGATTCAAGCGCGATGTGTCCTTGGCGCCTGCGGATGCGCGCCGCAACAGGCGCGAGAAGGCGTTGCCGAAGCCAAACATCCCGCTATACTAACGCCTCTTTGCACGGCCGCGCTCCCATCGTCTAGCGGTCTAGGACGTCGCCCTCTCAAGGCGAAAACACGAGTTCGATTCTCGTTGGGAGCGCCATTCATCCTCTCGCGACCGCGCACGCCATGGCCTTCGTCGTCACCGAAAACTGCATCAAGTGCAAGTACACCGACTGCGTCGAAGTCTGCCCGGTGGACTGCTTCCACGAAGGTCCCAACTTTCTGGCAATCGATCCGGACGAGTGCATCGACTGCACGCTATGCGAGCCGGAATGCCCGGCCAAGGCCATCTATCCGGAAGACGACGTGCCCGCCGGCCAGGAGGGCTTCGTGGCGCTCAACGCCGAGCTGGCCAAAAGCTGGCCGGTGCTGACCGAGCGCAAGGATGCCCCCGCCGACGCCGCCGACTGGGACGGCAAATCCGACAAGCTGCGCCTGCTGGAACGCTGAGCGCGAGCGGGCGCGGCGCGACTCACCCCAGGCGCTGCTGCAACGCGGCCTGCAACTGACGCACGGCAGCTTCGGGGCCCGACAGGTCCACGCGCGCCTTGTCGCCGTCGGCGACCACGCTCACCGCGACCGTGGCGTTCACTTCGCGCTTCTTGGCGCTCGAAAAAATGCGTGCGAAAAATCCCTTGGGTTTCTCGACTTGCGTGGTGGTGACCTCGACCTGATAGCTGTGCGCGGCGGCATCCTCGGCAACCAGCTTGCCGATGTCGCCGCGTTTGAGCGCAATGCCGACGCGGCCGTAGACGCTGTCGACGGTGTCGTTGAACACCAGGCTGCCCGTACCCACCGCCTGCGCGCCGGCTGCCGCCGTGGCCTGCGTGCCGGGCGGTGTCGCCTCGGGTTCTGTGGCGCCGGTGCTGGTGCTGGCGTTGGCGGGCAGATCGGGAATGCTCAGCGCCGCGGCATTGACCGGTTTCTCGAGATCGGGCGGCACCTCGAGCGGACGTTCCTGCTGGGCGGAATGCCACTGCGGATTGCGGGTGCCGGAGTGGAACCAACTGCAACCACCGCCGAGCGTGGCCAAGGCAATGACGGCGATCAGGGGAAGCTTCTTCATGAAGAGAGTCCAGTCATCAGGCTGCGCTGGCCACCGGGGCCAGCGCGGTGAGGGAGGTTTCGAGGCGCGTCAGCGCTTCGCCGGGTTCGAGTTCGGTCAGCGGCAGGCGCACCGTGGCGCGGGCGATGCGCAACGCCGCCAGCCCCGCCTTGACCGGAATGGGGTTAGGCGCGCATTCCAGCGCCTGGATCAGCGGCGCCAGACGCGCGGCGATCTGGCCGGCGGCCGCAGCGTCGCCATGCAGGCAGGCATCAGCCAGCGCGCGCATCGGTGCCGGCACCAGATTGTTGACCACCGAGATCACGCCGCGCATGCCGGCCAGCATGGCGCTGTGCGCGGTGGCGTCGTCACCGGACAGGACGCTGAAGCCCGGTCGCGATAGAGCCGCCGCGGCGGCGATGCGCGCGGCATCGGCGCGCGCCTCCTTCAACCCGACGATATTGGGGTGCTCGGCAAGGCGCGCCGCGGTATCCGGCAGCAGATCGCAAGCGGTACGCCCGGGCACGTTGTAAAGCATCAGCGGCAGGCCGCCCTGCTCGGCCACCGCGGTGAAATGTCGAAACAGCCCCTGCTGGGTGGGGCGCACGTAATAAGGCGTAACCACCAGCGCGGCATCCGCGCCCAGGTCGCGCGCGCGCCGCGTCTGCCGGATCGTTTCGGCGGTGGCGGCCGCACCGGTACCGGCCAGCACGGGCACGCGGTGACGCACCTGGGCAACGGCGAAGGACAGCAGGCGTTCCCATTCCCCGGGCTCGAGCATGTGCGCCTCGCCGGTGGAGCCGGCGACGACCAGCGCCTGCGTGCCACCGCGGAGCTGGTGGTCGATCAGGCGGGCGTAGGCTTCAAGATCGAGCGCGCCGTCCGCCGCGAACGGCGTGGCCAGCGCGCAGATGCTGCCGGTCAACTGCACGGCGCGATCCACATGACGGAAGATCATGCGATGTTACTTGCGGCGCGCGCGCGCGGGCAAGTAAGCTGCCAGCGGATGCGCAGCCGCAACGAAGCCCGGGATCCGCACTTGAACACCACCGCGCCGCGTGGCGGCAACGAGCACATCCTGCTCATCCAGACCCTCACGCCCGCCGCGCAATGCCCGCTGCTGCAACTGACCCGCCGCGTAGCCGATTCCGGTTGCTCGCTCGGCGACGCGCGGGTCAGCACGCTGGGCGCGGATGTCTCGGTGGCGCTGATGGCGCAGGGCTCGTGGGATGCCGTGGCCAAGCTGGAGACCGCGCTCACGCGCATGGGCCGCGATCCGGACCTGCATCTGGTGACCTACCGCAGCGCACCGCGCCAGCCGCAGCAACACCTGCTGCCCTACTTGGTGGAAGTGGTCGCGGCCGACCGCCAGGGCGTGCTGGCCGAGGTGCTGGAGTTCTTCGCCGAGCGTCAGATCAGCATCGAGCAACTCAGCTCGCAGCGCTACCAGGCCATGCAGACTGGCGCCGAGATGTTCTCGGCACAGGTCACGCTGGGCATCCCGGCTGAGCTGCACATCGCCGCGCTGCGCGATGAGTTCCTCGAACTATGCGACGGTCTGAATCTCGATGCGGTAATGGAGCCGGTGAAATACTGAGGTCCGTTTCGGAGGTTTCGCGATGGGCAGCGCGCACGCGCTCGATGTAGGCGACATGGTTCCCGATCTCGCGCTGGCCCTCTCCAGCGACCGATCCGCGCGGCTCGGCGACTACTCTGCGCAGTGGCTGGTTGTGTACTTCTATCCCAAGGACGCAACGCCCGGCTGCACCACCGAGGGCATCGAGTTCAACGCGCTGCTGGACAAGTTCAAACGGCGCCGGGCTATCGTGCTGGGCGTTTCGCGCGATTCGCTGAAATCGCACCAGAACTTCTGCGCCAAACAGGGCTTCCGCTTCGAACTGGTCAGCGATACCGACGAAGCGCTGTGCCAGGCATTCGGCGTGATCAAGCTCAAGAACATGTACGGCAAGCAGGTGCGGGGCATCGAGCGCAGCACCTTCCTGATCGCGCCCGGCGGGCGCATCGCGCAAGCCTGGCGCGGTGTCAGGGTGCCCGGCCACGCGCAGGCGGTTCTGGACGCGATCCCCGCCAAGTGACCCTTCCGGTTCTTCATCGCGTGCCCGGCGGCAGCCGCCGCAGCGGGCGCGCTTTCGCATGCTTTTTCCACGGCGTGGAGGAATCCAGCCCATGAGTCGCGGTAAGCGTATCTACGCTCTCGATACCAACGTGCTGCTGCACGATCCGGCCTCGCTGTTCCGTTTCGAGGAACACGACGTGTTCATTCCGATGAAGGTGCTGGAGGAACTGGACGAGAAGAAAAACGGCAGCTCCGAGCTGGCGCGCAACGCGCGTCAGGCCAGCCGCTTCTTCAACGAGCTGATCGAGGGCGCCGGACGCGGCGGTATCGGCGGCGGGTTGCCGCTGCGCAATCCGGGCGGCGTCTCGCTGGGGCGCTCGGATGCACGCGGCAAGCTGTGGTTCCAAAACAAGCTGGGCAACGGCAACGGCTCGCCCGACAACCAGATCCTGGGTTCTGTGCTGGCGTTGCGCGAGGCGCACCCCGACACGCCGGTGGTGCTGGTCAGCAAGGACATCAACCTGCGTATCAAGGCCAGCATCCAGGGCGTGCCCGCCGAGGATTACGAGAACGACCGCGCGCTGGACGACTTCGCGCTGCTCTACACCGGCCATGCCGAACTGCCCGAGGATTTCTGGCCCAGCCATCCGGAGCTGCGCTCCTGGGCCGAGCGCGGCCGCACCTACTACGAGCTGTCCCCGCACAAGAGCGAGCAATGGCATCCGCAGCAGTGTCTGTATCTGCCCGGCGAGAACAGCGTCGAATTGCGCGTGCTCGGTATCCACGAAGGCAAGGCGCGGCTGGTGCTGCTGGATGACCACGGCCACGCCAACCATGCCGTGTGGGGCATCGCCGCCCGCAACCGCGAGCAGAACTTCGCGCTCAACGTGCTGATGGACCCGGAGGTGGACTTCGTCACCCTGCTGGGTACCGCCGGCACCGGCAAGACGCTGCTGGCGCTGGCCGCGGGCCTGGCGCAGGTGATGGACCAGCAGCGCTACCGCGAGATCATCATGACCCGCGCCACGGTGTCGGTGGGCGACGAGATCGGCTTCCTGCCCGGCACCGAGGAGGAGAAGATGACGCCGTGGATGGGCGCGCTCACCGACAACCTCGAGGTACTCACCAACCCCGAGGAAGGCGGCAGTTGGGGCCGCGCCGCCACCAACGACCTGATCACCTCGCGCGTCAAGGTGCGCTCGCTGAGCTTCATGCGCGGACGCACCTTCCTCAACCGTTACGTCATTCTCGACGAAGCACAAAATCTCACACCCAAGCAGATGAAAACACTGATCACGCGCGCCGGACCCGGTACCAAGATCGTGGCGCTGGGCAACGTCGAGCAGATCGACACGCCCTACCTCACCGAGACCAACTCCGGCCTCACCTACGCCGTGGACCGCTTCAAAAGCTGGCCGCATTCGGCGCATATCACCTTGCGCCGCGGCGAGCGTTCGCGGCTGGCGGACTTCGCATCGGAGGCGCTGTGATAGAGCCGGGACTCGGGACTCGGGACTCGGAACCCGGATTGGGTTGTGGCAAGCGTGATGGCGCGGGCAGCGCACGAACGCAAAGCGAGGCCCGATGAAACATCGAACGCGTACGCCATCCGAAACACACGGCGCTTTTCCCCGAGTCCCCAGTCCCCAGTCCCCAGTCCCGGATGTCGAGTCCCGAGTCCCGGCGGTCCCGGTCGTTCTCACCATCGCCGGCTCCGATTCCGGCGGCGGCGCGGGAATCCAGGCCGATCTGAAGACCTTCATGGCGCGCGGCGTGCATGGCACCAGCGCGATCACCGCGGTGACGGCGCAGAACACGCGCGGAGTGAGCTCTGTCCACGTGCTGCCGGCGCGCGAGGTGCGGGCGCAGATCGAAGCCGTGTTCGCGGATTTCCCGGTGGCGGCGGTGAAGACCGGCATGCTGGCCAGCGCACCTGTGATCCGCGCCGTGGCGCGCGCGCTGCGCCGGCATCCCGCCCTGCCCGTGGTGGTGGACCCGGTGCTGATCGCCACCAGCGGCGCGCGCCTGCTCGCCGCCGACGCCCTGCGCGTACTGATCGACGAACTGCTGCCGCTGGCCACGGTACTGACCCCCAATCTGCCCGAGGCCGCGGCACTCACCGGCACCGACGCGCGCGACCCGCGCAACCTGCAGCGCGTGATCGAAAAACTCATGGCACTGGGCCCGCGTGCCGTGCTGCTGAAAGGTGGCCACGCGCGCGGGCGCGCGGTCCGCGACCGTTTTGACGATGCCGACGGCAGCCTGGAGTTCGTGCATGCCCGGCGCGCGGGCGAAGCCCACGGCACCGGTTGCACGCTGGCGGCGGCACTGGCGGCCGAGCTGGCCAAAGGCCGCAGTCCGCGCCGCGCGGCCACGTTGGCCGTGGCCTACGTGCAACGCGCGCTGGCGCGCGGCCATGCGCTGCGTCGCGGCGGACTGCTCTTGCTGCGGCACTGACGTAGCGCGGCGCAGCGGCACCATTACGATCTTGTTGCGGCAGCGCATGACTCACGGCACTGTAAGATTTTCGCAATGCGGCCTAGCGTGCCCGGCTGCATCAGCCCGCGCCGCTCGCCGCACGCGAGCGGCCTTCCGATCCAAGGAGCCGTGATCCCATGAAGTCCTCGACCCTCAAGCCTGTCGTTCTGGCCATCGGCCTCGCGTTGTCCACGCTGGCCGGTGCCGCCACCGATTCCAGCGTGTTCAACGTCAAGGAACTGGACACGCAGGTCAGCGCGTGCAGCAACCTCAACGCGTTCGTCAACGCGAAGTGGGTGGCCGCGCATCCGATCCCGGCCGACAAGACGCGCTGGGGCGCCTTCGACGAGCTGGCCGAGAAATCGCTGGATATCCAGCACGAGATCGTGCAGCAAGCGGCCAAAAACGCGACCAGCGCCAAGCCCGGCTCGATCGAACAGAAGATCGGCTACTTCTACGAGAGCGGCATGGACCAGGCCGCCATCGATGCCGCCGGCATCAAGCCGCTGCAGCCCGACCTGCATGCGATCAGCCAGATCATCACGCAGCCGCAACTGGTCGACTATCTCGATGCCAGCTTCGCCAAGGGCCAGGGCGAGTTGTTCGCGTTCGGCTCCGGCGCCGACTTCAAGAACGCCAAGATGCAGATCGGCTACGCCTTCCAAGGCGGCCTGGGTCTGCCCACGCCCGACTACTACACCAAGCCCGAGTTCGCCGAGAAGCGCGCGCAGTACCTGGCCTACATCGGCAAGATGCTGCAACTGGGCGGCGAGCCGGCCGAGCGCGCCGCGCACGACGCGCGCGCCGTACTGGCCTTCGAGACGCGCCTGGCAAAAGCCTCACTGAACCCGGTGGCGCTGCGCAATCCGGCCAACCAGTACCACTTCGTCAGCGTGGCCCAGGCCGACCGGGCCACGCCCAACTTTTCCTGGCAGAAGTTCTTCGCCGCGCAGGGCGTCGAGGTACAGGGTTTCTCGCTGTCGCAGCCGAAGTTCTTCGCCGAGGTCGGCCGCATGATCGGCGAGGAGCCGATCGCCACCTGGCGCGCCTATCTGCGCTTCCACGCGATTTCCAGCGCGGCGCCCTACCTGTCCCAACCGTTCGTGGATGCGCGCTTCGATTTCTACAACAAGACACTGGGCGGCCAGCCGCAGATCGAGCCGCGCTGGAAGCGCGTGCTGGGCGCGGTCAACAACGAGATGGGCATGGCGTTGGGCGAGCTGTACGTGGCCAAGACCTTCACGCCCGAGGCCAAGGCGCGCGCGCTGGCCATGGTCAACAACTTGCATGAGGCATTGCGCCAGCACATCGAGGCGGTGGGCTGGATGAGTCCGGCCACCAAGGCCAAGGCCATGGAGAAATGGCAGACGCTGCTGCCCAAGATCGGCTATCCCGACAAGTGGCGCGACTGGCACGGTCTGACGGTGACGCCGGGTGACTACTTCGCCAACGTCGAGCGCGCCGGCGCTTTCAACTACCGCTATGACCTCGCCAAGATCGGCAAGCCCACCGACCGCTACGAATGGGCGATGACGCCGCAAACGGTCAACGCCTACTACGACCCCACCAACAACACCATCAACTTTCCGGCCGCGATCCTGCAGCCGCCGTTCTTCTATGCCAACGGCGACGACGCGATCAACTACGGCGGCATCGGCGCGGTGATCGGCCACGAGATGACCCATGGCTATGACGACGAAGGCAGCCAGTTCGATGCCTACGGCAACAACGTCAACTGGTGGACCAAGGCCGACCGCGCCGCCTTCGAGGCGCGCACCGGAAAGCTGGTCAAGCAGTTCGACGGCTACTCGCCGCTGCCGGGCAAGCACATCAACGGCAA
>JAJYQO010000057.1 GCA_021794575.1 Pseudomonadota bacterium
GCCAGCGTGTTCATGGCGGTGTACTGCAGCGACATCACCAGCCCCAGCACGAACATCAGCAGTGTGACGGCCAGCCAGTCGCCACGCGCCACCGGCAGCGCGAAAGCGGCCAGCGCCGCCGCCGCCAACACGGTATTGACATACAAGGTGCGCCGGTAGCCGAAGCGGCGCAGGATGGGATCGATCATCGGCTTCATTGCCATCATCGCCAGTGCCTGCGGCGCCATCATCAAGCCGGCCTGCAGCGGCGAGTAGCCGCAGCCCACCTGCAAGTACAACGCCAGCAGGAACGGCAGACCGGAGATTCCCAGCCGGGTGAACAGGCTGCCCAACACGGCGATCCAGAAACTGCGCACGCGGAACAGGCCGAGATCGTTGATGGGATGAGGATTGCGCCGCGCGTGGATCACGAACGCGGTGCCCAGGGCCAATCCCGTCGCGGCACACGCGCCGGCCGCAGTCACGACACCATCGGTGGCGTATTCGGACGCCGCCAGCAGCAGGCCCGACGCCAGGGCAAACAGCACGAACCCCAGCGTGTCGAACGGCCGGCGCGCACCGCGCAGTTCGGGCATGGTGCGGGCGTTGAGCCACAGCCCCACCGCGCCCACCGGCACGTTGATCAGGAAGATCAGCCGCCAGCTGGCGTATTCACTCAGCCAGCCGCCCAGCACCGGTCCCAACATCGGCCCCAGCAGACCCGGAATCGAGACCAGACTCATCGCCGCCACGAAGTCGCGTTGCCCGAACAGGCGGATCAGCACGTAGCGTCCGATCGGCATCAGCAGCGCGCCGCCCATGCCCTGCAGCACGCGCGCGGCGATCAGCTGCGGCAGCGTTTGCGCGGCGCCGCAGGCCGCCGAGCCCAGCGTGAACAGCAGCACCGAGGCCGCGTAGATACGGCGCGTGCCGAAACGGTCGGTCAGCCAGGCGCTTGCCGGAATGCATACCGCCAATGTCAGCACATAGCTGGTCAGTGCCGTGCGCATGCCCAGCGGCGTCGCCGCCAATGCGGCGGCAATGCGCGGCGCGGCGGTATTGACGATGGTCGAGTCCAGCGTCTGCATGAAAAAACCCGCCGCGATCAGCCAAAGCAGGGGGCGGTTTTGCGATAGGCCCGCATGTCTGGGAGATGCCATCGCGTATCCGCGCGGACTCATCAAGCGCCACCTTGGGTTCCGCAGACGCGGTCGGGTCCGGAAGCATAGGGCTTGTCGGCATCGCCGGGTGCCGCCTGGTCTGCACTGTTGGCAGCGCCAGACCAAAGATTGTTCGTTGACGACATCCGGACTCGACGCGTACCATTCCGCCGCTCTGGGAACGCATGCTTCGTTGCGTTGCTGGCGGCGGGGTATAGCTCAGCCTGGTAGAGCGCCAGCTTTGGGAGCTGGACGTCGGGGGTTCGAATCCCTCTACCCCGACCAAACGCGCCCATGCAGGTGATGCGCCTGTAGCTCAACTGGATAGAGCACCGGCCTTCTAAGCCGGCGGTTGCAGGTTCGAGTCCTGTCGGGCGCGCCAGAGTTTCGTGTGGTTATGGTGGGCGTAGCTCAGTTGGTTAGAGTACCGGATTGTGATTCCGGTTGTCGTGGGTTCGAATCCCATCGTCCACCCCAATTTCGCGTGTGGGCCGTTAGCTCAATTGGTAGAGCAGCGGACTCTTAATCCGTAGGTTGAAGGTTCAAGTCCTTCACGGCCCACCAACCCGATCGATATCACCCCGCCGGCGACCATGCCGACTGCAACGCGCCGCTGGCGCGGCGCTGCGGGTCCGGTGCGCGTGCGCCCGGATCGCGCGCCGGCTTCGCGGGAGTGCGTGACCATCGGCAACTTGCCAAACCGCCAGGCCCTGCCTATGGTGCGGACGGGGAGACGCGGGGGGATAGCGCCATGATTCGTCTGATTCTGGTGGACGATCACGAGCTCGTGCGCACAGGTTTCAAGCTGATACTCGAACAGCAAAGCGACATCCAGATCATCGGCGAGGCAGCCAGTGCGGAAGAGGGACTGCGCCTGATCCGCGGACAAAATCCGGATGTGGCGCTGGTCGACGTGCACATGCCTGGCATGAGCGGCATCGAGCTGACCGAACGCGTCATCCGTTCCCACTTGCCCACGCGCATCGTGGTGCTGACCGTAGTCAACGACGCGCGCTTCCCGCGTCGCCTGCTGGAAGCGGGCGCGCTGGGTTATCTGACGAAAGGCTGCGCGGCCGAGGAATTGCTCACCGCGATACGCACGGTCGCGGCCGGGCGCCGCTATCTGGCGCCGGACGTCGCCCAGCAACTGGCGCTGGCCACGCTCGACGGCGAGGGCTCGCCGTTCGAGCAACTCTCGGCACGGGAGATGGAGGTGGCCA
Organism: Pseudomonadota bacterium; assembly: GCA_021794575.1. GTDB lineage: Bacteria > Pseudomonadota > Gammaproteobacteria > Xanthomonadales > Rhodanobacteraceae > Metallibacterium. The sequence goes on from JAJYQO010000057.1 coordinate 2,360, forward strand.
TGATGTTGGTGCGGGGCAAGCCCATTTTCATGATCGCCGAGCAGTTGCACCTCAGTCCCAAGACCGTCTCCACCTACAAGCAGCGTCTGATGACCAAACTCGAGGTCGAGAACCTGATCGCGCTGGCGCATCTGATGGAGGCTTACAGCCTGATCGAGTCGCGCGGCGGAATGCTGGTGTCGTAGTAGCGCGGCGCCACTATTTGTCAGCCGCGCGTCGGGCTGGGATAATCACGTTTTGACTGGTTGGCCCATGAGCGCGCGCATCCTCGACGGTCGCAAGGTCGCCGAAGAATTGCTGCAACGCGTTGCAGTCCGCGTTGCCGCACGCCGCGCGGCGGGCCATGCCGCGCCCGGACTGGCTGTCGTGCTGGTCGGCGCCGATCCCGCCTCGGCAATTTATGTGCGCAACAAGCGCCGCGCCAGCAAGCAGGTCGGGTTCGAGGCGCGCGATTACGACCTGCCGGTCGACGTCGCGCGCGGCACGCTGATGAGCCTGATCGAGCGCCTCAATAACGACTCGTCCATCCATGGAATCCTCGTGCAGTTGCCGCTGCCGGGGCATCTGGATGCGACGGAGCTGATCAATCACATCGATCCGCGCAAGGATGTCGATGGTTTTCATGCGGAGAATGTAGGTCGTCTGGCGCTGCGGCAATTGGGATTGCGACCCTGCACGCCCAAGGGTGTGATGACCCTGCTTGCGCACACCGACCGCCCGGTGCGCGGCCAGCATGCCGTGGTGGTGGGCGTTTCCAATCACGTCGGCCGGCCGCTGGCATTGGAACTGCTGATTGCCGGGTGCACTACGACGTGCTGCCACCGTTTCACCCGCGATCTCGAGCACCACGTGCGCGACGCCGACATCCTGATCGTGGCGGTGGGCAAACCCGCGCTGATTCCGGGCGCATGGGTGAAACCGGGTGCCGTGGTCATCGACGTCGGCATCAACCGCCTCGACGACGGGCGCCTGGCCGGCGATGTCGAGTTCGATGCGGCCAGCGCGCGCGCCAGCTGGATCACGCCGGTGCCCGGTGGCGTCGGCCCGATGACCGTAGCCACGCTGATGGAAAACACGCTCGAGGCCGCCGAGGCGCTCGATCCGATTTCTGTGCTTTGAGAGAAACACGACATGCGTATCCTCACCGAAGCCCTGACCTACGACGACGTCTATCTGGTGCCGGCCTACTCGGAAGTACTGCCGCGCGATGTGGACATCGGCGCGCAGCTGACGCGCGGCATCCGCCTCAACATTCCGCTGGTCTCGGCGGCGATGGACACCGTAACCGAGGCGCGCCTGGCCATCACCATGGCCCAATGCGGCGGCATCGGCATCATTCACAAGAACATGCCGCCCGAACAACAGGTTGCCGAAGTGCGCCTGGTCAAGAAGTTCGAGGCCGGCGTGATCCGCAACCCGATCACGGTTGGGCCGCACACCTCGATCCGCGACGTCATGCACATCACTCGCGCGCACAACATCTCGGGCGTACCGGTGGTGGAAGGCAACCAGCTGGTCGGTATCGTCACCAGCCGCGACCTGCGTTTTGAACGCAAGCCGGAGGATCCGGTTCGAAACATCATGACCCGCAAGGAAAAGCTGATCACGGTGCGCGAAGGGGCAGGACACGACGAAGTGCTGGAGCTTCTGCATCGCAACCGCATCGAGAAAGTGCTGGTGGTCAACGATGCATTCGAGTTGCGCGGACTGATCACGGTCAAGGACATCCAGAAGGCGCGCGACAACCCGCATGCCGCCAAGGACTCGCACGAGCGCCTGCGCGTCGGTGCGGCGGTGGGTGTGGGCGGCGATACCGAGCAGCGCGTCACCGCGCTGGCCGATGCGGGTGTCGATGTGGTGGTGGTCGACACCGCGCACGGCCATTCCCTTGGCGTGATCGAGCGCGTGCGTTGGATCAAGCGCCGGTATCCCGGACTGCAGGTGGTGGCCGGCAACATCGTTACCGGCGATGCCGCGCTTGCCCTGGTCGATGCCGGTGTCGATGCGGTCAAGGTTGGGGTGGGGCCGGGTTCGATTTGCACTACGCGCATCGTCGCCGGCGTCGGCGTGCCGCAGATCAGTGCGATCGCGATGGTGGCCGAGGCGCTGGTCAGCAGCGGCGTGCCGCTGATCGCCGATGGCGGCGTGCGCTACTCGGGCGACGTGGCCAAGGCGTTGGCGGCCGGTGCCTCGACCGTGATGCTGGGCTCGATGTTCGCGGGCACCGAGGAGGCGCCCGGCGAAGTCGAGCTGTTTCAGGGCCGCTCCTACAAGAGCTACCGGGGCATGGGTTCGCTGGGCGCCATGCAGATGGGCTCCAAGGACCGCTATTTCCAGGATGAGGCGGACGCCGACAAGCTCGTGCCGGAAGGCATCGAGGGCAGGGTGCCCTACCGCGGGCCGCTGCGCGCCATCGTGCACCAGCTGGTCGGAGGTGTGCGCGCGGCCATGGGCTATTGCGGTTGCGCCAATGTCGAGCAGATGCGCACGCGCTCGCAGTTCGTTCGCGTCACCGGCGCCGGCACGCGCGAGGCCCACGTGCACGACGTGCAGATCACCAAGGAAGCGCCAAACTACCGGCTGGATCGATGAGAGTGGCCGTCGACCATGATGGGACAGGAAACCCGAGTCCGGAAGACCGAGTTCAGATGCAGACCAATATCCACGCCGACAAAATCCTGATCCTCGACTTCGGCTCGCAATACACGCAGCTGATCGCGCGTCGCGTGCGCGAAATCGGCGTGTACTGCGAAATCTGGGCCTGGGATCACGACCCCGATGAGATCGCCCGATTCGCGCCGCGCGGAGTGATTCTCTCCGGCGGTCCGGAGTCCGTCACCGCGGCCGGCTCCCCGCGCGCGCCGCAACGCGTGTTCGACATGGGCGTACCGGTCTTGGGCATCTGCTACGGCATGCAAACCATGGCCGTGCAATTGGGCGGGACGGTGGAAAGCGGACACGCGCGCGAGTTCGGTTACGCCGCCGTGGACCTGCTTGCGCCTTGCGCGCTGTTCGATGGCCTGAACGATCATGCCGGGCAGGGAATTGCCGGCGCCAAGTTGGACGCATGGATGTCGCATGGTGATCGCGTGACCGCGATGCCAGCGGGTTTCAGCGTTGCCGCGACCACCTCCAGTTTGCCGATCGCGGCCATGGTCGACGCACGGCGCCATCGCTACGGCGTGCAGTTCCATCCGGAGGTGACGCATACGCGCCAGGGCGGTGAGATCCTGCGCCGCTTCGTAGTCGAGGTATGCGGTTGCGCCACATTGTGGACGGCGCAAGGAATCATCGCCGACGCCGTGCAGGCCGTGCGCGGCCAGGTGGGCGGTGAACGCGTGCTGCTCGGACTATCGGGCGGCGTGGACTCCTCCGTGGTCGCTGCGTTGCTCGACCTCGCCATCGGCGCGCAGTTGACTTGCGTATTCGTGGATACCGGCCTGTTGCGGCAAGGCGAGGGCGATCAAGTCATGGCCACCATGGCCGAGCACATGGGCGTGCACGTGATCCGCGTCAACGCCGCGCCGCGTTTCTTCGCTGCGCTGGCGGGCGTCGCTGACCCTGAGGCCAAACGCAAGATCATCGGACGCCTGTTCATCGAGGTTTTCGAGGAAGAAGCCGCCAAGCTCAGCGACGTGCGCTGGCTGGCGCAAGGCACGATCTATCCCGACGTGATCGAGTCGGCTGGCGCAAGGACCGGCAAGGCGCACGTCATCAAGAGTCATCACAACGTCGGCGGCTTGCCGGAACGCATGCAGTTGAAGCTGCTGGAGCCGCTGCGCGAGTTGTTCAAGGACGAGGTGCGCCGTATCGGCGTGGAATTGGGACTGCCGCGCGAGATGGTGTATCGGCACCCATTTCCGGGTCCCGGGCTCGGCGTGCGCGTACTGGGTGAAGTGAGGCCCGAATACGTTGCGCTGCTGCAACCCGCCGATCGCATTTTCATCGACGAACTCCGCAGCGCGGCGCTCTACGAGAAGGTGAGCCAGGCGTTTGCGGTATTTCTGCCGGTCAAATCGGTCGGGGTGGTCGGTGACGGCCGCGCCTATGAATGGGTGATCGCTCTGCGCGCAGTGGAGACCATCGACTTCATGACCGCGCGCTGGGCGCGCCTGCCGCACGAGTTTCTCGAGCGCGTTTCATTGAGAATAATCAATGAATTGCCTGGCATTTCGCGAGTCGTTTATGACATTTCCGGCAAGCCGCCGGCGACCATCGAATGGGAGTGAATCCGCTGCTGCCCGATGCGCCGCAGGCCGAGTCCGGGACATGGACCCATGCGGATCGCCGCTGGATGCAGGAGGCACTGCGACATGCGCGTCATGCCGGTGCGCATCTGCACGAGGTGCCGGTGGGCGCGGTCCTGGTACTGGGAGACCGACTGCTCGGTGCGGGCTGCAACCAGAGCATCCAGAGGCATGACCCCACGGCCCACGCCGAGGTAATGGCGTTGCGCGAAGCGGGTATCGCGATCGGCAATTATCGATTCCCCGACAGCACGCTCTACGTGACCCTGGAGCCGTGCGCCATGTGCGCGATGGCGTTGGTGCACGCGCGCGTCGGCCGTGTGGTCTATGCCGCACCCGATCCCAAAACCGGCGCTGCCGGCAGCGTGTTCGACACGCTGATTTCGCCTCGGCACAACCATCGCATCAACGTCGATTCCGGCCTCTATGCCGGCCTATCGGCGCATCTGCTGCGCGATTTCTTCAAAGACCGGCGCTGATGTCCGGTTCCGTAATTGCTCTTTAGATCAGTTTGCAAAACCGGGCATCCTGCCGCCTGATTCAAAGCGGCTGCATGCAAGCAAACGGGCGCGGCAAAGCCGCGCCACCTTCGCCGCGACAAGCACATGCGTGCTCGTCGCGGCGGCACATCCAGGTGCCGGAGCGGTTTTGCAAACCGTTCTGTGATCGATACAAAAAACAGTTAGTCATCCTGGCGCTCGGGGTGCTGCCCGACTGCACGCGCGACATCCTGGGCCTGTGGATCGATGGCAGTGAAGGCCCCAAGTTCTGGATGCGGGTGTTCAACGACCTGAAGACGCGCGGGGTCAACGACATCCTGATCGCGGTGACCGATGGCCTGAAGGGCATGCCCAAGGCGCTGGGCGCGGTGTTTCCGGCGACCACGCTGCAGACCTGCATCGTGCACCTGATTCGCAATAGCCTCGATTACGCCAACTGGAAGGAGCACAAGGCGTTGGCAGCCGCGATCCGGCCAATCTATACGGCCGCCAGCGCGGAGCAGAAGCAAAATCGCCTTACACACAAAAAATCTGACACGCCCCCTTCGTGGGGAAGATCTCGTCCGCGCAAGCGCCGCGGGAGCACACTGCACGTGTCGACCGTGTACGCTGCCTGGGAGCTATGCGATGAACGAATTGCACAGGATTACCGTGGATCCCGAACAGATCGGGGGCCGTCCGTGCATTCGTGGCTTGTGACTGCGGATGAAAGACGCACTTGATCTGCTGGCCAGCGGCGCCAGCCGCGAAGAGATATTGGCCGACTATCCCTACCTGGTGGAACCAGCCGACATCACGGCAACCCTGGAATTTGCCGCTATGCAGAGCGACCATCCCGTCTCGAGGTGACCTGAGCATCACCTGCAAGGCTCGAGGCGCGCGCGCAGTTCGGTGTTCAAGAGAAGAGAGCCTGCCGGGCGCGCGCAGTGCGAGCCGGGGATCCAGTGGCACTGGCGGGACGCCTGTCTGGAGCCTGGCTCGGCCCTTCGGGCCGTCCGGGATGACGTCAAAAGAAAAGGGGGCGCCGTTCGGGATGACGTCAAATCAAACGCAGGCCGGCCAAGATGACGTCAAAGAGGGAACGTGTCGTGAGGAATGACGTCGAATAACGTATTTTACATAATATACATATGCGAAAGTATGAAGATGGTACGGCGCGTGCGTGCACGGCTGGAGGAATGGATGGAGGCAGCATGCGCGGATCATGGGAAATTGACGACGGCGTGATCGTCGCGCCGAACGGCTGGACGTGGCGAACGCAGGAATTGATGGCGGCGCGGCTGGATGAGATCGAGCAGCGCGTGCGACTGCCAGCAGCGTGGACCGGCTGGCGGATGCAGAACGGCGTGCTGGTGCCCAAGCACCGGCGGTTCCAGATACGCCCGGAGACAGCCGAGCGGTTCGGGGAATGGGCAAAGAGCGGTCCCGCCGGCATTGCCCTTGCCCTGGATCTGCCGGTGCAGCGCCAACTCCCGTGCGCCGTTCCTTCTTCGGCCGCAGTGCATCGGCCATCAACGCCTGTTCGGCGCGCACCGATCCGGCGTATTCTGCACAGAATTCTGTAACTTC
>JAJYQO010000082.1 GCA_021794575.1 Pseudomonadota bacterium
CCCAGCGCATGGGCCATCAGCACGATAGTGCCGAGGATGGTTTCGTCGTCGGGACTGTGGGTGAGCTTGGCCACGAAGGTCTGGTCGATTTTCAGGGTATCCAACGGCAGCCGCTGCAGGTAGGCCAGGGATGAGTAACCGGTGCCGAAATCGTCGATGGCCAGGGTGACCCCGACGTTGTTGATCGCCTCGAGGATGGCGCGCGAGCGCTCCGGATCCTGCATCAGCATGCTCTCGGTCAGCTCCAGCTCGAGCAGCTGCGGTGCCAGGCGATGGCGCGCCAGGGTGTCGAACAGGTAACTGCTGATATCGCCGCGCGTCAACTGGGCCACGGACAGATTGACGGCCATGGTCACGCCCTCGAGGCCGGCGTCGCGCCAGCCGGCCAGCTCGGTGCAGGCGCGCTCGATCACGAACTCGCCGAGCAGGCCGATCAGGCCGATCTCCTCGGCCAGCGGGATGAACAGGCTGGGCGGGATACTGCCGAATTCCTCGCTGTGCCAGCGCAGCAGTGCCTCGACGCCGGTGATGCGGTCCTCGGACAAGCTCAGCTTGGGCTGGTAGACCAGGTGCAGTTCTTCGCGCTTGAGCGCGCGCTGCAGCGCGGCGATCAGGTCGGCGCGCTGGCGCACCTCGGCATCCAGCGCCTCGGTGTACACCGCCCAGGTGTTGCGACCGCGCTCCTTGGCACGGTACATGGCGATGTCGGCGTACTTGAGCAGGTCGGTGGGCGCGAGGCCGTGGTTGGGGTATAGCGCGATGCCGATCGAGGGCGTGATCTGCGCCTCACGACCATCGCCGAGATCCATGATCTCGCTGAAGATCTCCAGGATCTTGCGCGCCACATCCTCGGCGTCCGCTGTCTGCGCCACACGCTCCAGCACCACGGTGAACTCGTCGCCGCCCAGGCGTGCCACCGTGTCGTCGTCACGCACCACCGCGCGCAGGCGCCGTGCGGCGGCTTGCAGCGCGCGGTCGCCGACATTGTGACCATGCGCATCGTTGACGTGCTTGAAGCGGTCGAGGTCCACAAACAGCACCGCCACCAGCCGTCCCATCTGGCGCGCACGCAGGATCGCTTCGCCCAGGCGCTCGGTCAGCAGCGTACGGTTGGGCAGGCCGGTGAGCGGATCGTAGTTGGCCAGGTAGTGCAGCTCTTGCTCGGCGCGGCGGCGTGCGGTGACGTCGGTGAGCACCGCCACAAAATGGGTACGCTCGCCGTGGCTGTCGCGGATCTCGTTGATCTCGATGTGGCACAGGATCGGCTCGCCGTCGCGCTTGCGCTGCCACAGCTCGCCGCGGAAATGTCCGCTGGACTCGATCTGCGCGCGCACCTGCAGGCTGGCTTCGGGCTGATCCGGGCTGTCCAGCACGCTGGCCGGCTGCCCGACGATTTCGCGCTCGCTGTAGCCGGTCATGCGCGTGAACGCCGGATTCACCGCCACGAAGCGCATCTGCGCATCGTTGACCGCAACCGCCTCGCCCATCGAGCGCACCACCAGGTCGGCGATCGAGTGCTCGCGCTCGCGCGCCAGTTCGGCGCTGATGTCGCGCGAGGTGCCGATCACACGCAGAGGCTGGCCGCTGGCGTCGGTCTCGCTGAGCTTGCCGCGCGCGCGTACCCAGATCCAGCGGTTGTCGCCGTTGCGCAGACGGTGCTCGGACTCGAAGTACGGCGTGCGGCCGGCCAGGTGTTCGGCCAGCGCATTTTCGAGCTGCGGCAGATCGTCCTGATGCACGGCATAGCGGCGCCAGTCGTCGATGCTGATGCTCTCCTCGCGCGGTCCGCCAAGCGTGTTCTCGCTGCCCATGCGGTGCAGCACGCCCTCCCGCAGATTCAGCTCCCACAGCGCGTCGCCGGATCCCCACAGCGCCAGTTTCAGGCGTTGCTCGCGCGCGCTGCTGTCCTGGCGGTAGGCGCGCTCGCTGCGGCGCCGGCTCCAGACCATGCCGATCAGCAGCAGCATCACACCACCGGCCAGCATGGCGTAGATGGCGCGCAGCGCGGGGCTATCCCACCACGGCGGCACGATGGTGATCGCCAGCGATGCGGGTGCGCCCAGCAGCCGGCCATCGGGCCAACTGCTGGCCACTTCGAACACATAGCGGCCCGCGGCCAGGTTGGAATACACCACGCCGTGTGCCGCCAGCGGCGCGCTCCAACCGGCATCGAGGCCGCGCAGGCGATGCCGGTACAGCGCCGCGTCCGGGTGCCTGTAGTCGAGCGTGGTGTATCGGATGCGCACGGTCTGGTCTTGGGGCGCTCGCAGGCGGCCAGACGCGGGCGGGATGCGTTCGCCCGCATCGCCGATGCGTAGTGCGCTCAGGCGCACGCTGCCGACCGGATCCGGCTGCTGGCGCAACGCGGTACCCACGCTGAAGCCCTCCGGGCCGCCGAATGCGATGGCGCCGTCGTCCAGGCGTGTGCAGGTTCCGGCGTTCGATTCCAGTCCGTGGATGCCGTCGCGCTGGCCGTAGCGCAGTATGCGGCCGCTGGCGGTATGCAGCGCGGTGATGCCGAGGTTGGTACCGATCCACAGGGTGCCGCGTGGCTGTTCGACCAGACAGTAGACGATGTCGTCAGGCAGGCCTTGACGGATGCCGTAGTGGGTAAATCGCGCCGCCCCACCGTGGTCGCCGAGAAGCCGGTCCAGGCCATTGGCGGTACCTACCCAGAGCGTGCCGTCGGCGCCGCGGGCGAGGCTGATCACCGCGTTGCTGCTGAGGCTGTCGGTCTGGCCGGGTTGGTGGGCGATGTTGTGCAGCCGTCCCGCGTGCCAGTGCAGCAGCCCGCCGTTGGCCGCGATCCAGACGCCCCCATCGGCGGCGGTGGCAAAACCGAAGGCGTGCGGAAACTGGCGCTGGCCGGGCGGCGGCGGCAGCCATTCGGGCGCCGCCATGCCGGGGCGCCAGCGCGCCACGCCGCGCGCGGCGCCGGCCAGCCACAGGGTGCCGTCGGGCGCACGCCATACCGTGTACAGCCATTGTCCGGGCACCGGGTTGCCGGGATCCTCGCGATAGGCGCGCTGCGCCATGGCGGTAGCCGGGTCGAAGCGCAGCAATCCGGCGTTGCTGGCCAGCCACAGCACGCCACTGGCCGGTTCGCGCGCGATGCCCTCCACCGCTACCTGGCCCGGCGCCAGCGGAGGCTCGCCCGCGAGATGCGGTCGTGGTGGCAGGCCGGCCAGTGCCGGCAGCAGCAGCGCGGTGTAGTCGGATAACTGCTGCGTGCGCGGGTCGTAGCGCATCAGACCGGCGTGCGAACCCACCCACACCGCGCCGCCCCCGGCCGGCGCCAGCGCGCGGATGAAATTGGTGTTGTCCTCGGGATCGCTGGTGTCCGGAACGGTGACCGACTGGAAGCGCGTGCCGCGCGGATCGGTGAAAGCCACGCCGGCGGCGCCGATCACCGCCCATAGCGTGTCGTCGCGGCTGACCAGCAGTTGCCGCGCGACGCCGGGCGGCAGATCGCCCAACTGGCCATGGCGTGCCGGCAGGGCCTGCACGTGGCCGTCGCGGCCCATGCGCACCAGGCCACCGGCGCTGGGCGCGATCCACACCGCGCCGCTGGCGTCTTCCGCCAACGCGCTCACCCCCGCGGTGTTACCCGCCTGCGGCCAGCGCTTCGTCCAGCCGCTCTGCGTCTGCTCGAACAGTCCGGTAGCGGTGCCCAGCAGCAGGTGCTGATCGTGCGTGCACAGCACGGCCCGGCCATCGCCGTCGGCGTTGTCGGGCAGAACCTGCGCGATCGCGTTCGGTTGGCGCAAGCTCACGCGCAACAGGTTGCCGTCGGACAGCGCGTAGGCGGTGTCGGTGCCGCAGGCGACCAGCGCATGCGCGCCCTCGGCCTGCGCTGGAGCCTGCCACAGCGTCCACAGTCGCGCGCTGCGTCCATCCCACAGTCTGACGCCTTCGGGTCCGGCCATCAGCAGGCGCGCATCACCCATTTGCAGCAGGCTGGCGCCGGAGCCGGGCGCGCGCAGTCCGGCCGGCGTGGGTATCCGGCCGTGTTCGGGATCGAACAGGATCAGCCGGCTGCTGGCAGGCTGGCCGGGAGCCGTCGCCACCGACAGCCACAGTCGCCCGGCGCCGGCGTCGGTGACGCTGGCGATGGCTGCGGCGGTTTCGCCGGGTTTGTGCGTGGCCGCCGGAAATTCCAGCATGTGGCGTCCGTCGAAGCGGAATAGCCCGGAGGGTGATGCGATCCAGAGGAAGCCGCGAGCGTCCTGGTAGATGCTGCCGATGGAAGACTGCTGTAGCCCGTTGCTGGCGCCGAGGCGCTCGAAGTAGTAGTGCGCCACGGCGACGGTGCGGCGTATGGGCAGCGCGGCCTGCGCGTCACCACGCGGCGCCAGCAGCAGCCATGCGAGCCCGAGCTGCACGGCCAGCGCTTGCAACGCGCGCGAGAAAGATGCCGGCATCGCGGTCCCATCCCCTGAGACGGTCAGTGTAGGCAATACCCGGGTGAGCGGCTAGGCTGACGGCCGCGTGCAGTTCGTGCGCGATGGCCCAGTATCGCGAATCCATGTCTGCCAGCCGTGCCCAAGCCATGCCCGACCACGCCGCGCTGGCGCGCGCGCTGGGCTGCGCGCGCGCCAGCCAGGATGCCAGCGAACTGCACGGCGGCATCAGCGCGCTGGCCTGCGTGCTGACGCCCGCTGCTGCGGCGCACCTGCTCGAGGGCCTGGTCGAGGAGTACCGCGGCAACGCCGATGCAGCGCTGCAGGCGCTGATGCAGACCTGCCTGGCGGCGACCACGCGCGCGTTGAACGCCGCGCAGGTGGACGACTACGTTCCGCTGCTGCCCAGCGACGCATCGCCCTTGGCCGTGCAAGCGGATGCGCTGGTGGGCTTCTGCCGCGGTTTCCTCGAAGGGCTGGGTCTGGCCGGTGTCGGCGCCGGGCGGGATCTGCCCGCCGCCACCGCGGAGGCGCTGCAGGCGTTCGCGGCGATCGCCGCAGGCCCGGTCGCGTTGACCGACGCCGATGTCGCCGGCGAGCGCGCCGCGCTGGCCGAACTGACCGACTTCGTGCGCATCGGCGTGCTGCTGGTGCACGCCGAACTGGGCGCGGACTCCGGCGACGACCGGGCATGAGCGCGGCGCCGCGTCCGATCGGCGTACGCGAATATGCGCGCCGGCGCCGTGAATTGATGCGCCTGGCCGGCGGCGACGCCGCGATCCTGCTGGCCGCCGCGCCGCCGCGCCTGCGCAACGGCGACACCTACTGGCCGTACCGCCAGGACTCGGATTTCCTGTACTTGACCGGTTGCGGCGAGCCGCAGGCGGTGCTGGTCCTACTGCCCGGGCGCAAAGCCGGACAGAGCGTGCTGTTCTGCCGCGAGCGCGATGCCACCGCCGAGCGCTGGGACGGCGACTGGCTCGGCCCGGAGGGTGCCGTGCGGGCGCTGGGTGTGGACGATGCGTTTCCCATCGCCGATATCGACGACATCCTGCCCGGCATGCTCGAAGGTCGCGCGCGGCTGTACTGCCACTTCGGCCGCGAGGCGGCGTTCGATGCGCAACTGCTGGCCTGGTTGCGGCGCCTGCGTGCGCCGCCGGGCGCCGCGCGCGCACCGCAGGAGATGCTGGCGCTGTCGCATCTGCTGCACGAACTGCGCCTGTTCAAGTCGCCGGCCGAACTGGCCCTGCTGCGCGAGGCCGCGCGCATCGGCATGGATGCGCATCGCGCCGCCTGGAGCGCCCTGCGGCCGGGCGTGCAAGAGCACGCCATCGAGTCCACGTTTCTGCATGCGGTGCGCAGCGCCGGTGCCTGTGCCAGCTATCCGCCGATCGTCGCCGGTGGCCGCAACGCCTGCGTGCTGCACTACGCACGCAACGACGCGCCGCTGCGTGCCGGTGATCTGTTGCTGCTGGATGCCGGTGCCGAGTGGCAGGGCTACGCCTCGGACATCACCCGCACCGTGCCGGTGGACGGCCGCTTCAGCGCGGCGCAGCGCGCGCTGTACCGACTGGTGCTGGAGGCGCAACAGGCCGCGCTGGCGTGCATCCGCCCGGGACGCAGCTGGGAGGCGTTCCATCTTGCCGCGCGCGAGGTGCTGGTCGCTGGCCTGTGCGCGCTGGGCCTGCTGGCGGGCACGCCGCAGCAGGCGCTGGCGCGCGGCGACTACCGCCGCTACTTCCCGCACAAGACCGGCCACTGGCTGGGGCTGGACGTGCACGATGCCGGCGACTACCGCATCCAAGGCGAGCCGCGCCTGCTGGAGCCCGGCATGGTGCTGACCGTCGAGCCGGGGCTGTACGTCGCGCCGGACGAGGCGCTGGCGCCCGCGCGCTATCGCGGCATCGGCATCCGCATTGAGGACGACGTGCTGGTCACCGCGGACGGCGCCGACGTGCTGACCGCGGCATTGCCCCGGCACGCCGACGCGCTCGAGGACGCGCTGGCGCAGGCGCGCGCGGCGCGCTGAGCGGCACCGGTTCATTACAATCGCGGCCTTCGTTGCCCGCCGAGTCCGCGCATGCCCCGCATCCTGTCGTGTGTCGTCGCCCTGTTTCTGCTGACCGCCGGCTGTGCCGTGGCGGCGCACGCCGGGCGGCCGCCGCTGGCCGACGCCAGCTATGGCGCCCGGGTGATTCATTACGGACTGTTCGGGCCGGTGCGCGTGTACCAGCCCGGCGGCGTGCCCAAGCGCGCGGTGATCGTGTTCTCGCGCGCCGTCGGCTGGGGCGCCAGCGAGGCGCGCTATGCCACCGGCCTGCAGCAGGCCGGCAGTCTGGTGATCGGCGTGGACCTGTCGCGCTATCTGAAAACACTGGAAGGCCTGAAGGAACGCTGCAGCTACCCGGCCGGACACGTCGAGGAGATGTCGCACTGGATGCAGAAGACGCTGCAACTGCCCACCTATCTGCGGCCGTTCATCGTCGGCTTCGACGGCGGCGCCGATTTCACCTACGCGCTGGGCGTGCAGGCGCCCTCGGGCACCTTCGCCGGCATGGTCACGCTGGGCTGGGATGGCCGTTTCGCGCTGCCGCACGGGTTCTGCAACGGCGATGCCGGCAACGCCACCGTGGCCTGGGGCCGGGTGTTCGGGTTCCGGCCGGTGACGCCGCTGCCGCTGCCCTGGCTGGCCGCCGGCAGCCCCGGCCCGCACGAGATCGGCCCGCCGGTGAGCTTCGGCCGCGCCGTGCGCGCGCCCGCCGACGGTGCCCGGCTTGCCGCGGCGCTGGATGCGCTGGTGCGCAAGCCGACGCTCAGCGCCGGTGCCTTCGCCGACAAGCTGGAGGACCTGCCGCTCACCGAGATCGCCCCCAAGGGCAAACCCGACGGCCGCGTGGTGCTGATGATCAGCGGCGACGGCGGCTGGGCGGGCCTGGACAAGGGCGTGGCCAAGGTGCTCTCCGAACACGGCGTACGCGTGGTCGGGCTGAGCTCGCTGGAGTTCTTCTGGCACAAGAAGACGCCGCAGCAGGCGGCGCAGGCGGTGGCGCGCATCCTCGCCGCCTACACCGCGCGCTATCCCGACGCGCGCTACACGCTGATGGGCTATTCCTTCGGTGCCGGCGTGGTGCCGGTGGTCTACAACCTGCTGCCGCCCGAACTCAAGCAGCGCGTCGGTGCCGAGGTGCTGATTTCGCCCGACCCCGAGGGCTGGTTCGACATCCACATCGGCGACTGGTTCACCACCACCAAACATCAGTACAACGTGCCGCTGGACCCGGAGATCGCGCGCACCCGGATTCCGGTGATCTGCCTGTCCGGACAGGCCGAGGGCCACAAGACCTACTGCGACAGCCTGGCTGAGCGCCACATGGCGCGCCTGCTCATGCTGCCCGGCGGTCATCACTACGAAGGCGATTACGACCGGCTCGGGCAGGCGATCCTGCAGGCACTGCCGCGCTGAGCGGCAGCGGCGGGCGGCGCTGGCGGTTCAGCGTGGGCCGAGATAATCGGCCTTGCCGATCTCTACTCCGTTGTGGCGCAGGATCGCGTACGCGGTGGTGATGTGGAAGAACAGGTTGGGCAGCGCGTGCTCGAACAGGTAGGTCGCGCCGCGCATCTGCACGGTCCGTTTGCGCAGCGTCAGCGTCACCTCGCGGTCTTCGCTGCCGGCGAAGGCGGCGGCCGGGACGCTGCCGACGAACGCCAGGGTCTTGGCGATGCGCGCCTTGAGTTCGGGCAGCGTGGTCTCGGTGTCCTCGTGCTTGGGGATCTCGACGCCGGCCAGGCGTGCGGCGGCGCCCTTGGCGGTGTCGCAGGCGATCTGCACCTGGCGGGTCAGCGCGAACATGTCCGGCGCCAACCGCGCGCCGAGCAGCACAGCGACATCAAAGCCCTTGGCCGCGGCGTGCGCGCCGGCCTTGTCGAGAATCGTGTCCAGCGCCGTCAGGCTGCGCTGGAATACCTTGACCGAAGCGTCATACATCAGAGGATTCATGGGGGTGCTCTGTGGCGGAGATCGCCGCGCCGGCACGCCGGTAGGCGCGAGGAACCGCCGCAACTGGGCGGCCGGCGCTGCATCGGATGGCGCGCCCGGAGGGATTCGAACCCCCGACC
>JAJYQO010000072.1:0-13413 GCA_021794575.1 Pseudomonadota bacterium
ACATGGTGAAAAAGTTCCGCGTCGGACTGGCATTGCAACCGATCGCCACCGCGCTGTTCGCCGATTCGCCGTTCACCGAGGGCAAGCCCAACGGGTTTCTGTCCTATCGCTCGCACGTCTGGACCGATACCGATCCCGACCGCACCGGCATGCTCGACTTCGTGTTCGAGGACGGCTTCGGTTACGAGCGCTACGTCGATTACATCCTCGACGTGCCGATGTACTTCAGTTACCGCGATGGCCGCTATGTAGACCTGGCCGGGCGCAGTTTCCGCAGCTTCATGGCCGGCCGGCTCGACGAACTGCCCGGCGTGCGGCCCACGCTGCGCGATTTCGCCGACCACCTCACCACCGCTTTTCCCGAGGTGCGGCTGAAGAAATACCTGGAGATGCGCGGCGCCGACGGTGGTCCGTGGAACCGCTTGTGCGCGCTGCCGGCGTTCTGGGTGGGTCTGCTGTACGACGATGCCGCGCTGGACGCCGCCTGGGATCTGGTAAAGGACTTCAGCATGGCCGAGCGCCACGCGCTGCGCGACGGCGTGCCGCGCCGGGCGCTGCAACTGCCGTTCCGCGGCGTCACCGTGCGCGAACTGGCGCTGCAAGCGCTCAAGATCGCGCAGGCCGGTCTGGTCCGGCGCGCGCGGCGCAACGCCGGCGGCGCCGACGAGGCGCAATTCATCGAGCCGCTGATCGAGTTCGCGCTGGCCAATCAGACCCCCGCCGAGCGCAAGCTCGAGCTGTTCCACGGCGAGTGGGGCGGCAGCGTGGACCCGGTGTTCCGCCAGTTCGCGTATTGAGCCGAGGCGCTGCAGGCGCCGGCCGGCCGTTTCGCTTTTCGGCTGTCATCCGCGGGCACGCGCAGCGCGAATCGGAGTTCCAGTGCTACTTGCGGGGCGCCCATCTGGATCCCGGCTCGGCGCTGCGCGCCGTCCGGGATGACGTCAAGAGTAAGGAGCGGGCCGGGCCGGGATGACTGGCCGGCTCGGCGCTGCGCGTCGCCCGGGATGACGTCAAGAGAAGGAGCGCGGTGTCGGGGATGGCGGTAAAAATCAAGGAGCGCGGCGGGGAGGCCGTTTCGCTTTTCGGCTGTCATCCCCGAGCACGCGCAGCGTGAACCGGGGATCCAGTGCTACTTGCGTGGTGCCCGTCTGGATCCCGGCTCGGTGCTGCGCGCCGTCCGGGATGACTGGCCGGCTCGGCGCTGCGCGATACGCGAGGCAACGCCGCTTGACTGTGCAGGCTTGTTGCCGCGCGCGCGCGCCGGCACACTGGCCGGCATGAATGCCGTGACCCGCCGGGATGCCGTGCCGCCGATGCCCGCTGCCGATGCGCTGGTGCGGCTGGTGGCGCGCATACGCCACGAGATTCCACTGACGGCGGCGATGGGACTGGAAGCGGGCACCCTCGCCGGAGATAGCCTGCAGTTGCGCGCGCCGTTGGCACCCAACGTCAACGACAAGGGCTGTGCCTTCGGCGGCAGTCTGGCCTCGCTGATGACGCTGGCGGCGTGGGCGCTGATCGAGCTGCGGCTGCAGGCGCGCGGCCCGCGCTGCGAGGTGTACGTGCAGGACAGCGGCATCGACTATCTGGCCCCGGTATGGGGCGAGTTGCGTGTGACGGCGCGGTTGGCCGAAGGCGAGGACTGGGCCGCCTTTTTCGCGGCGCTGGATGCACGCGGCAAAGGTCGGCTGACGATACTGGCGCAGGCCGATCATGCGGGCATGCCGGCCACGCGCATGCGCGCGCGCTTCGTGGCCAAGCGCGCGCTTGCGAAGGCGACCTGACATGAGAATGCGCGAGCTGTTGCTGCTGTTGTTGCCGGCGCTGCTGCTGGCCGGCTGCGTCACCGAGCGCCGCCAGAATGATCTGCGCAAGACCGTCGATGCCTACGGCAACACGCTGCGCTGGGACGGCCTGGTGGCGGGCGCGGCGTTTCTCTCGCCCAAGCAGCGCGAACAGCATCCGCTGAGCAAGTTCGAGATCGCGCGCTACGACCAACTGCGCGTCAGCAGTTACGACGTGCAGGGCGTTCTGCCCGGCACGGCGGACACCTACCGTCAGGTGGCCAGCATCGGTCTGATCAACCGCAACACGCAGACCGCGCGCACGATCCTCGACAAGCAGACCTGGCGCTGGGACGTGAAGGACAAGCACTGGTGGCTGGTGTCGGGTCTGCCCGACATCACCCGCGGCGACCGCGGCGAGTGACTCAGCGGTTGCGGCCCAGTGCCGCCAGCAGGCCGCGCAGCAGCACGGCAGGCGTGGGCGGGCAGCCCGGGATGCTCACGTCCACCGGCAGCACCCGATCCACCGCGCCGGCGCTGGCGTAGCTGCAGCCGAATTCGCCGCCGTCGCATGCGCAGGTGCCGGCGGCGATCACCAGCTTGGGTGCGGGCATGGCCTGCCAGGCATCCAGCAGCGCCGCCTGCATGTGTCGGCTGACCACGCCGGTGACCAGCAGCGCGTCGGCGTGCCGGGGCGAGGCCACGAAGTGGATGCCGAAGCGCTCCAGGTCGTAGTACGGGTTGCCCAGCGCATGGATCTCCAGCTCGCAGCCGTTGCAGGAGCCGGCATCGACGTGGCGGATGGCCAGGCTGCCGGCGAAACGTGCATCCAGACGGCGCTTGACCGCGATGCCCAGCGTCTGCAGCGGAGTGTCGTCCAGCGCTTCGGTCAGGGTGCCGGTGCGGGCGATGCGGTTGAGGATGCGCAGCATGGGCGTCTCAGAGATCGTGTCCGGCGTAGCTGCCGTTGACCGACTTGTTGCACACCGGGAAGTCCGGAATGATGTTGCCCGGCAGCAGCCGCTCCAGCGCCGGCCAGTTACACGCGCTGGGATCGCGCGGCGCGTAGCAGATCACGCGGCCGGCGGCATCCAGCCGCACCCAGGCCAGGGTCTCGCCGCGCCAGCCTTCGACCATGCCCAGCCCGGCACCACCACCGGCCGGCGGCTGCCAAGTGGTCAGAACCGGACCGGCCGGCAGTCGCATCAGCAGCGCGTCCATCAATTCCAGCGACACCTGGATTTCATCCAGGCGTACGCGCAGCCGTGCGGCCACATCCCCTTGCGCATACACCGGCACGCGCACGGCCAGCGTGTCGTAGGGCGCATGCGGCGCGTCGCGGCGCAGGTCCAGATCCTGTCCGGAGGCGCGGCCCACGTAGCCAAGGCAGCCCAGCGCGCGCGCATCCTCGGCGCGGAGCACGCCGGTGCCGATCAGGCGGTCATCCAGCGAGGGGTGATCGAGCACGATGTCGGTCAGCGGCGCCAGCGCGTCGCGCAGTTCGCGATGGTCGGCCAGCAGCGCGGCGATGCCTGCGTGCGCCAGATCGCCGCGCACGCCGCCCACGATCAGCGTGTCGAACAGCAGGCGATGGCCGAACAGCTCGGCACTGCGCCGCTGCCAGCGTTCCCGCAGCGCGCTGAATTGCATATGCGCGAAACTGAAGCCGACATCGTTGGCGATGCCGCCGGCATCGCCCAGGTGGTTGGCCACGCGCTCGCGCTCCAGCAGCAGCCCGCGCAGTGCCAGCACGCGCGGCGGTACTTCAATGCCGGTGGCGCGTTCCAGCGCCATCGCCGCGGCCCAGGCATGCGCCACGGCGCTGTCGCCGGATACGCGCGCGGCCAGACGCAGCAGGCCGGCGGCATCGCGGCCCATGGCCAGCACCTGCACGCCGCGGTGCACGTAGCCCAGGCGGATCTCGAGCTGGAGCGCCTGTTCGCCCACGGTGGCAAAGCGGAAGTGTCCGGGCTCGATGGTGCCGGCGTGGATCGGACCCACCGGCACCGTGTGCACGGCATCGCCGTGGACCTGCGTGAAGGGATAGTCGGTATCGCCCGGCGTGCGCACGCCGGGTGCCGGCGTCGCGCGCAGCGGAAACTCGCACTCGTTCCAGGCGCCATGGCGCAGCCAGCGGCGGGTGTCGCCGAGGCCATCGAAGCGCACGCCGGTGAGATCGCGCCAGCCGCGCTCGATGCGCTCCGCCGCCGGGTAGTGCGCGCTCAGCGTGGGCAGTGCGGGTGCCGCCGCATCCAACGCCGCACGCAGCAGCAGATACTCACCGCCGCGCGCGAACAGGGCCAGCCCCTGCCAGGGCTGCGTGCCATGGTCCACCCACAGCCCAGCCAGGCGTGCGCCAAGCTGCGCCAGCGCAGCACCCGCACGCGTCCAATCCGGGGCGGCCAGGTCCAGCGCCTGCGCCGGACCCAGCCTGGCATCGATGCGTGCGGCGGCGGCATGCGCCAGCACGCCCCGCAGCGCTTCGGCCAGCGAGGATGGCGTGGCGCTCATAGCAGCGACCTGCCGGTGATCAACTGCGTGGCCTGGTCCAGCCAGTGCGCCAGCACGGCGGGAATGGCGATGCCCAGCAGCAGCACCAGCGCCAGGTGCGTCAGCACCGGCAGCATGTTGGCGCGCACCGGGTATTGCCCGGGCGGTGCCGCGCCGAACACCATCGGCTGGGTGCTGCGGAACAGCCCGGCGAAGGCCACCACCAGTCCCAGCACCAGCAACGGCGTCAGCCACGGCCACAGTTGCATGGTGGCCGACAGCAGCAGGAACTCGCTGGTGAAGATGCCGAACGGCGGAAAGCCGGCGATGGCGGCCACGCCCAGCAGCAGACCCCAGCCCACCGCCGGCTGCGTGCGGATCAGTCCGCGGATGCGCTCGATGCGCTGCGTGCGCGCGATGTGCGTGGCGTGACCGACGGTGACGAAGATCGAGCTCTTGGTCAGCGCGTGCACCAGCATGTGCAGCAGCGCGGCGAAGGTGGCCAGCGGTCCGCCCACGCCGAAGCCGAAGCTCATCAGCCCCATGTGCTCGATCGAGGAGTAGCTGAAAAGCCGCTTGATGTCGCGGCGCCGGTGCAGCGAGATCACCGCCGTGAGGAAAGTGAGCAGGCCGAAGCCCATCAGCAGGTGCCCGGCCAGCTCCGGCGTGGCGCTGTGCGCCAGCGCGGCGTCGGTGAGCATCTTCATGCGCACCACCGCGTACAGGGCAACGTTGAGCAGCAGTCCGGAGAGCACCGCCGACATCGGCGTCGGGCCTTCCGAATGCGCATCCGGCAACCAGCTGTGCAGCGGCACCAGGCCGACCTTGGTGCCATAGCCGACCAGTAGAAACACGAAGGCCACCACCATCACCCGCGGTTCGAGCTGCGGCGCGATGGCGTACAGCGTGCTCCAGCTCAGGCCGTTGGCGCCGGCCGGCAGCACGTGCTGCGCGGCGAAATACAGCGCCACCGTGCCGAACAGCGCCTGCGCGATGCCCACGCCGCAGAGGATGAAATACTTCCAGGCCGCCTCGATGGCCGCCGGTGTGCGGTACAGCGACACCAGCAGCACCGTGGCCAGCGTGGCGCCTTCCACCGCCACCCACAGGATGCCCAGATTGTCGGTGGTCAGCGCCAGCAGCATGGTGAACAGGAAGCCCTGGTACATGCTGTGGTACAGGCGCATGCCGCGTGCGCTGACGCGCTTTTCATCGGTGTGCACGTAGTACATGTACGGGCGCGAGAACACCGCCGTGGTCAGTCCGACGAAAGTGGTCAGCACCACCAGGTAGACATTGAAGGCATCCACGCGGAAGCCGTGCGCGTCCAGCACGCCGTGCCTCAGCACGCGCGTGGCCAGCCCCAGCGCACCGGCCAGACTCAGCGCCGAGAACCCGAGGTTGGCCCATCCGGCCGCCCCCGCGCGCGGCAGCAGCGCCAGCAGCAGCACGCCGGCCAGCGGGGTGAATACGGCCAGCAGCAGCCAGATCATCGCTGCGCCTCCGTGGCTTCGTCCTGTTCGACGCTGGCGGAGAGCTGACTGAGTCGGTCGATATCCAGGGTGTCGATGCTGTCCTTGATCTGCAGGAAGAACACGCCGAACAGCACCATCGCCACCAGTACGTCGAAAGCCACGCCCAGCTCCACCACCAGCGGCATGCCGTGGGTGCTGGCCACCGCGGCCAGGAACAGGCCGTTCTCGATGGCCATGAAGCCCAGCACCTGCGCCAGCGCTTGCCGGCGCACCACCATGGTCAGCATGCCCAGCAGCACGATGGCCAGGCTGATCGCGATCACGTTGCGCGTGGCCGAGTGCTCGAACTGCGCCACCGGCGCGGCCACCCAGTCGGCGAACACCACGATCGCTGCGCCCGCCAGCAGGGTCAGCGCCGGGTACGGCAGCGGGTCGGACTGGCGTTCCAGCGCCAGGCGCCGCACCAGGCGGTGCAGCATCCATGGAATCAGCAGCACCTTGAGTACGAAAGTGATCGCCGCCGAGATGTACAGATTTACATCGCCGCTGGCGGCGCCGGTCAGTGCCGCCACCGCGGCGACCAGCGCGCCCTGCCAGGCGAACACGTGGATCGCGGCCAGCAAGCGCGATTGCGCCAGCAGCGCGAACGCGCTGAACAGCGCCATCGCCGCCAGCACCAGCACGGCCTGATCGAGCAGCGACAGTGCGCCGAGATTCATGCCGCGGCCTCCAGGATCACGTGGCTGAGCAGGCCCAGCAGCGCCAGCAGGAAAGCCAGTGTCAGATAGCCCGGGACGCGGAACAGGCGCATCTTGGCCAGCACCGTCTCGCTGAGCGCCAACAGCGCAGCCAGCAGCAGCAGCTTCAGCGCCAGCAGCGGCGGTGCCGCCAGGACGGCCGGCGTTGTCAGCCGCGTGGCCAGGCCCCAGGGCAGAAACAAGTCCACCGTCAGCACCGCGAACAGCGTCAGCTTCAATTGCGCCGCCCATTCCATCAACGCCAGATGGCGGCCGCTGTATTCCAGCAGCATGCCCTCGTGGATCATCGTCAGTTCCAGGTGCGTGCTGGGGTTGTCCACCGGGATGCGCCCGCACTCGGCCACGCCCAGCAGCAGCAGTGCCGCCAGCGCGAACAGGTACGAAGGCCGCAGCACGGTGGCGCCGGTCAGCGTGGCGTCGGCCATGCCGGCCAGGTTGGTGGTGTGCGTGGTCATCGCCAGGGTGAAGATCACCAGCAGCAGCGCCGGCTCGGCGAAAGTGGTCACCAGCATTTCGCGCGAAGCGCCCATGCCGCCGAATGGCGTGCCGGCATCCAGGCCGGCCAGCACCAGTACGAAGCGCGCCAGACCCAGCAGGCCGATCAGCGCGATGGCATCGGCAATACGGGCGCCGGGCAGCACGGTGCTGAACACCGGCAATGCCGCGGCGGCCAGCAGCGTCGCGGCGAACACCACGTAGGGCGCGGCGCGGAACAGCGGCGATGCGGTACGCGCGACGATGGCTTCCTTGGCGATCAGCTTGCGTAGGTCGCGGTAGGGCGTCAGCAGCGGCGCGCCGCGACGGTTCTGCAGGCGCGCCTTGATGCGGCGGATCACGCCGGTCAGCAGCGGCGCCGCCGCCAGCAGCAGCAGCGGCTGCAGCAGCGCGGCGCCGAGGTTCAGGAAACGATCCACAGCAGCACCAGCAGAGTGATCAGCGACCAGGCCAGATAGCGCCGCACGTGTCCAGCCTGTGCGCGACGCGCCAGATCGGCGGCGCGGTCGGTCAGCGCGCCCAGCGGCCGGTACAGCCGACCCCAGGTGCGGTCACTGGCGGTCAGCTCGTAGCGATCCACGCCGGCCTCTTCGTGCAGCGCGTAGGCGGGTGCGAACACGCGCCGCTGCGGCTGCGCGAAACCGGCGGCGCTGTATTGCATCTGCGGCGTCGGTGGCGCGAACCCGCAGTCCCAGGGGTCGGCGCGGCGCACCGGCGCGCCGCGGTGCGGACGCAGCAGCGTCACGCCCAGCGCGCCGACGACCAGCAGCACCGCCAGGATCGGCAACGGCGCGTAGCTGGCGCTGGCCGGATCCAGCGGCGTCAGCCACAGCCAGCCGCTCGCGGCCGGCGCGTGCCCGGTCAATTGCACGGCGGCGCGCGCCAGCAGGCCCAGCACGGAACCCGGCAGCAGCGCGGCGACGGCGATGCCGACCACCAGCAATGCCTGCCCGGCCAGCATGCCGCCGCTCACCTCGTGCGCGTGGCGTGCGCTGCGGCTGCGTGCGCGACCCAGGAAGCCGACGCCGAAGGCGCGCACGAACACCGTCGCCGCCAACGCCGCGGTCAACGCCAGCGCGGCTGCCGCCAGCGGCACCAGGATACGCAGCAGGCTGTCGTGCAATTGCCACGCCTGCAGCGCCGCCTGGAAGGTCAGCCACTCCGACACGAAGCCGTTCAGCGGCGGCACCGCCGCCATGCCCAGGCAGCCGATCAGGAACATCCAGCCGGTGCGCGGCATGCGCCGCAGCAATCCACCCAGGCGGTCGAGGCTGCGCACGTGTGCGCCGTGCAGCACCGCGCCGGCGCCCAGAAACAGCAGGCCTTTCAGCAGTGCGTGATTGAGCGCCTGGTACAGCGCCGCCAGCAGCGCCAGTGCGGCCAGCGTCGGATGACCGGCAGCCTGGAAGATCTGCGCCAGTCCCAGCGCCAGAAAGATGATGCCCATGTTCTCGATCGACGAATACGCCAGCAGGCGCTTGAGATCGCTCTGCTGCAGCGCCAGCAGCACGCCCAGGACGGCACTGGCCGCGCCGACGATCACCAGCGTCACGCCGAAGCCCCACTGCGGCGCGCCGATGAGATCGAACACCACGCGCAGGAATCCGTACAGCGCCACTTTCAGCATCACCGCCGACAGCAGAGCCGAGATATGCGAAGGCGCGGCCGGGTGTGCCTCGGGCAGCCACACGTGCAGCGGCGCCAGCCCCGCCTTGGCGCCGAAGCCGGCCAGCGCCAGGGCGAAGGCGATCGCCGCCCACAGCGCATCCGGATGTGCCGCGCGCATGGCCGCGAACGAGAACCCGCCACCGGCTGCGGCCAGTACGCCGAAAGACAGCAGGATCAGCAGGCCCGCCACGTGCGCCAGCAGCAGATACAGGAATGCCGCGCGGCGATTGTCGGCGTGCTCGTGCTGGAAGCACACTAGAAAGTACGAGGCCAGCGACATCAGCTCCCAGGCCACCATGAACAGGAATGCATCGGCGGCCAGCAGCACGCCCAGCATGCCGGCCACGAACAGGCCGGTGAATACGCCGAGATGGGCCAGTGAATCGCGCCCGTTGCGGAATTCGCGCGCGTAGCCGGGGCCGTACACCGCCACCGGCAGCAGCACCGCGCCGAGGATCAGCAGGAACACGCCGGACAGCGGATCGACCGCGATCTGCCAGGGCAGCCAGGGCAGGCCCAGCGGCAGCGTGGCCGTCTGCGCCGCGCCGCACCACAGCGCATCGATGCCGGCGGCCAGCGCACAGGCGCCGGCCAGGCCCAGCAGCGGAAACGCCAGCCATGACAGCGCGCGTGGCCAGCGCGCCGCCACCAGACCGGCGGCGGCCGAAGCCAGCGCCGCCAGCACGGCGGCCTCGGCCAGCGGCAGCGACAGCGCGGCGGGATTCATGGCTGCATCTCGCGTACATCCGCCTGTTTCAGGCGCACGCCGCGCCCGCCGGCGCTGCTGATCTCGCCCTCGTCGAGCAATACCACGCCGGCTTCATTCAGTGCCGCGATCAGCTTGGTCAGCGAATCCACCGTGCCGCGGATCGTGCCCGCGCTGGCCTCCATGCGCTGGATAGTGGGGACCGACAACCCGCAGCGTTCGGCCAGTTCGCGCTGGTCGAGGCCGAGCAGAGCACGTGCGGCGCGTAGTTGCGGAGACGTTATCAAGTATCAATACTCATGTTTTAAACATGCAAAATGCTAGTTCATATAGTAAATCTGCTGCAAGCTCCGCGCACGGCGCCGGGCTTCGGACGGGGCGTGGTCGCGCCGACGTGATCACTGGCCGCGCGTGCAGTGGCGCCGCTGCGCGCCGATAATGCCCGGCTCCCGCTTTGCGAGTGTGTTCGATGGATGTGTTTCTGCACCGTCTGCCCCTGTTCTTCGACCAGCATGCGCTGCTGGTGCTGGCCTTCGCCGGCCTGCTGCTGGCGCTGCTCGTCACCGAGGTGATGCAACTGCGTCGTGGTTGGAACGAAGCCACCCCGGCCACCGTCACGCGCCTGCTCAACCGCGACAATGCGCTGCTGATCGACCTCTCGCCGCGCGCCGATTTCGAGAAAGGCCACATCCCGGGCGCGCGCAACGTGGCCATGGAGCAGTTCGATCCCGAGCACAAGGATCTGGCCAAGGTGAAGGACATGCCGGTCATCGTCTGCTGCCGCAGCGGCATAACCTCGCAGCGCGCCGCACAAAAACTGGTCAAGGCCGGCTTCAAGAACGTACATAGCCTGGCCGGCGGTTTGGCGGCGTGGCGCCAGGCCGACCTGCCGGTGGTCAAGGGCAAAGCCTGAGCATGGCCATCTGGCGTCACCCGCCCGACCTCGCTGCGCTCAACGCCGACGCGCGCGGCACGCTCGTCGAGACACTGGGCATGCGGCTCACGGAAGCCGGTGAGGATTTCATCAGCGGCACGCTGCCGGTGGATGCGCGCACGTTCCAGCCGTTCGGCCTGCTGCACGGCGGCGCTTCGGCGGCGCTGGCCGAGACGCTGGGCAGCGTGGCCGCCAACCTGTGCTGCGCGCCGGGCACGCGCGCGGTGGGGCTGGAGCTCAACGCCAACCATCTGCGCGCGGTGCGCGAAGGCCGGGTCACCGGCACTGCGCGGCCGCTGCATATCGGCCGCGCCACGCAGGTGTGGGACATCCGCATCCATGATGCGCAGGGGCGCCTGAGCTGCGCGGCGCGGCTGACCTGCGCCGTGGTGCCGGAGCGCCAGCCCGCCGCAGCCGGGTGAGCGCGGGCACACCTTACGCGGGGCTGGTTCCCGCGTGCGTGCTGGATGCGGTCGAGGCCGTGGGTTATCGCAGCGACGGTCGCCTGCTGGCCCTGCCCAGTTACGAGAACCGCGTGTTCCAGATCGGTCTGGAGGACGGCGGCTTCATCGTGGCCAAGTTCTACCGGCCGGCGCGCTGGAGCGACGCCGCCATCGCCGAGGAACACGCGTTTGTCGCCGAGCTGGCGGCGGCCGAGCTGCCGGTGGTGGCGCCGCTACCTTGCGCGGGCCGCACGCTGCTGGCGCACGCGGGCTGGCGTTACGCGCTCTATCCGCGCCGCGGCGGTCACGCACCGGTGCTCGAATCGGCCGACACCCTGGCTTGGCTGGGCCGCCTGCTGGCGCGTCTGCACGAGGTCGGCGCGCGCACCGCGTTCCGCGCGCGCGGAACGCTGGATGTGGACAGCTTCCTGCGGCGCCCACTGCGCGCGGTGCTGGGCTCGCCGCTATTGCCGGCGCACCTGCACGCGCCGTACCGCGAGGCGGTCAGCGCGCTGGCCGGCTGCATCGAGGCGCGCTTCGCGGCTGTCGGCGCGCGCGGCATCCGCCTGCACGGCGATGCGCATCCCGGCAACGTGCTGTGGAGCGACGGCCCGGCGCTGGTGGACTTCGACGATGCGCGCATGGGTCCGGCGGTGCAGGACTTGTGGATGCTGGCGAGCGACGATGCCGCATTGCACGCCCTGCTGGAAGGCTATGAGCAGATGCGGCCATTCGACCGCCGCGAGCTGGCGCTGGTTCCTGCACTGCGCGCGCTGCGCCAGGTGCATCACGCCGGCTGGATCGCCGCGCGCTGGCACGATCCGGCTTTTCCGCACGCATTTCCGTTCGCCGCCGAGCCGCGCTGGTGGGACGAGCATCTGGCCGACGTCGATGCGCTGATCGAGGCCCTGGCATGAAGAGCCTGTTTGCCCGCGAAAGGCGCCAGGACCGCGAAGAATTCCAGAACGGGGATGGGCGGCGCATCACGCGGTGATGAACTCGGAGCATTCCCACGACGATTTTGCGCTCTTGGCGTTCTTCGCGGACCCGATGCTCTGGCGCGGCAGCGCTCAGAACAGCGCCGAGATTCCACCGTATGCGCCCAGCGCCGAGGTCAGCACCACGACGCCGATCACCAGCCACGCATAACCGCCACGCAGGCGGTGCGGCTCGGGCAAGGCGTGCATGGCCAGCGCCACCAGCAAGCCCAGCACCAGCGGCAGCATCAGCGCATTCATCACCTCGACGCCCACCGCGAGCGCCACCAGATTGGGCGCCAGCGCCACCAGCAGCGCGCCGCCGATCACCCCGAGGCTGAAAACGATATAGAACCAGGGCGCCTCCAGCGGATGGTGCTCGAGCGAATGTTTGTAACCGGTGACCTCGCCGAAGCCCCAGGCCGCGGCCAGCGCCACCACGATGGTCGCCACCATGGCCGCGCCCAGCATGCCGAGCCCGAACGCCGTGGTGCCGAGTTCATGTCCCAGCACCGGCGTCAGCGCATCGGCGATCTGGCCGACGCTGCCCAGTGGCTCGTTGCTGTGCTGGCGCGCCAGTGTCGCCGCCGCCGCCATCAGCACCGCGGCCATGATGACCTGGGTCAGCAGCGCGCCCAGCGCAGTGTCCCAGCGCGCATAGTTGTAATCGGCCGGCGTGAGTTTTTTATCGGCCACCGCCGACTGCTGGTAGAACACCATCCACGGCATGATCACCGCGCCGATGTTGGCCGCCACCAAATACCAGTAATCGCCGCGATGCAGCGGCAGGGCGAACATCTCGTGTCCCACCTGCGCGCCGTTCAACGGCGCGCGCAGTGCCACCCACACGAAGGCCAGTTCGAACAGACCCAGCAGGATGGCTACGCGCTCCACGCGCCGGTAGCTGCCGGTCCACACCACAACTAGCAGAAAGCCCGCGACCAGGGCCAGGCTGGCCGCGCGCGGCACGCCGAACAGCTCGCCCACGCCGGCCACGCCGGAGAACTCGGTAACGACGGCGCCCAGCGAGGCCACCGCAAGGCCGCCCGCCGACAGCCACGCCCAGCCAGTACCGAAGTGTTCGCGGATCAGCTCGCCGTGGCCGCGACCCGTGAACACGCCCAAGCGCACGGTCAATTCCTGGACCACGTACAGCACCGGCACCAGCAGCAGTTGCCAGATCAGCAGCCGGTAGCCCCACTGCGCGCCGCTTTGCGCGGCGGTGATCACGCTGCCGACGTCGGTGTCGGCCAGCATCACCACCAGCCCCGGGCCCAGCACCGCAAAAAACGCCGCCCAGCGGATGGTGCGCCAGCCGGGCCTGGATGCAGCAGGAGAAGTCATTGGGCGATCCCGGGAGGCAATCCACAAATGATAATGGATCGCAATGCCGAATGCAGTTCATGGCGTCGGCGGGTTGCAGCATGCGTTCGAATCGGCAGGTGGACTACAGTGCTGGCGCACAGGCATACCGCTCGGCGCGCGGCAGTTGCCCGGTCGTTCGAAGGTCGGGTCGATCACCTATTTCCGGACGCGCGGATCGGCCGGCCTCTATCTGGGGTCACGTCGATGCTGCAAGGCAACGTGCTTCCATCCGAAATGTCTAATATGTTCATCCGACACTGGGTGCGACATTCAGTCGCAGTCGCAATAGTGGTAGTACATAGAGGGCCTGCCTGGAGA
>JAJYQO010000072.1:13513-34734 GCA_021794575.1 Pseudomonadota bacterium
TGGGGTCACGTCGATGCTGCAAGGCAACGTGCTTCCATCCGAAATGTCTAATATGTTCATCCGACACTGGGTGCGACATTCAGTCGCAGTCGCAATAGTGGTAGTACATAGAGGGCCTGCCTGGAGATAGAGGGCCTGCCTGGAGACAGCTCAGTTGGCACGCAAACTTCTCATCATGTTGGTCAACACCGATCCCCGCAACGGCGAAGAACTCGGTGCGCCATTTTTCCAGGCGTCGGTGGCTGCGGCGATGGATTACGAGGTCGAGATGGTATGCACCGCTACCGCCGGACGCCTGATGAAAAAGGGCGTTGCCGAATCGCTGGTGGTCAAGCCAGGCTCGCCGAAGACTGTCTATGACTTCATCAAGGAAGCGCACGAGGCAGGCGTCAAGTTCCTTTGTTGCTCGCCCAACCTCGATCTGTTCGACATGACCAAGGAAGACCTGATCCCCGAATGTGCGGGCGTCGTCGGCGGCGCCTATGTCATCGAGGCCGTCATGGAAAGCGATGACACAAGAGTTCTGAGTTACTGATCCACGCTGCGCGCAAGCGCACCTGGAGGGTTGTTTCATGGCTCATGCAACGACAGCCGTCGACGGATCGGTCGGTGATCCTTTCGCGACCTCCGAAGTCGCCACGCGCGAGAAGCTCGAGGAAATCTTCAGCGACATCAAGTCGCATCCGCTGTACGACCACGAAATCTACGGCTGTCTCAACTGCGGCATCTGCACTGCGACCTGTCCGGCCGCGCACTACTACGATTTTTCGCCGCGCGAGATCGTGCAACTGCTGCTCACCGAGAATCTGGAAGGCATCTACGATGCCATGCAGGAGAAGATCTGGGCCTGCGCCCAGTGCTACACCTGCGCCGCGCGCTGCCCGTTCCACAACTCGCCGGGCGGCCTGATCATGCTCATGCGCGAAACCGCCATCAAGCACGGCATGCAGTCCGCCAAGGACGTGCTGAAACCGTTCACGCGCGTGCTGATGAAGCTGATCACCACCGGCAATCAGCTGGCGCCCAACATGATCACTCCGGATGCCTTCGCCGATTGGGGGCCCAACGTGGCGCGCATCAAGGCACCGCTGAACATCCTGCGCAAAGCCATTCCCATGCCGACCATGCACACGTTGGACACGGCATGGGAGGTCAACATCAAGACCTCCATCGAGCTCTACACGATCTGGGAAGCATCGGGTGTACTCGAGCAGCTCGAGACCATCGATCCCAACCTGTTCGACGTGGTGGGTGATCTGATGGACGAGAAGCGAGACGAATACCAGGAATGGCTCGACGAACAGGAAGACGCGGCCTGACAGGGGCTACTTATGAAGGCGACATCAGCCAGTTAGCGAGGTTTCCATGGCCAGCCAAGACGAAAAGCAGGACTCCGGTTACACCGGTTTCGGATCCGAGTGGCGTCCGGTCAAATTGAGCGCGGAAGATGCGCGGAAGGCGACCTCATGGGTCGAAACGCGCATCGACCGGCGCGAAATGCTGACGCGCAAGGATCGTGTCGAGGATGTGCGCGACATCATGTGGCAGCTCGAGAAGGATGGCGAGATCGTCGTGCACCGCATCAGCGAACAGCACGATCCGGTCACCGGCAAGACGCTGTACGGCTGGGATAAGCGCATCCCGACCAACCAGCTCTGGCACCACAAGTCCTGCGGCCAGTGCGGCAACATTCCCGGCTACCCGAGCTCGCTGCTCTGGCTGCAGAACAAAATGGGCATCCGCTATCTGGATGAGACCGATCAGACCTCGTGTACGGCCTGGAATTATCACGGTTCGGGCATTGGCAACATCGTCAGCCTGGCTGCGGTGTTCCTGCGCAACTTCCACCAGGCTTATGTGTCCGCAAAGGCCGAGGGGTTGCCGGAGGGCTACTACTACCCGCTCGTCCATTGCGGCACCTCGTTCGGCAATTACAAGGAAGTGCGCGCCTACTTGCTGCATTCGGCCGAGTTGCGCGAGCAGGTGAAGAAAATCCTCGGCAAGCTGGGCCGTCTGGTGGACGGCAAGCTGCTGATCCCCGAAGAGATCGTGCATTACTCCGAATGGCTGCACGTGATGCGCAATCGCATCAAGGAACACCAGGTCATCGACTGCAGCAACATCCGCGCCACCGTGCATCCGGCCTGCCACGTGCACAAGATGGTGCCCGAGGATGTGCTGTACGACGACACTGTGTTGGACGGCAACCGCGTGGCCGTGTCCACGGGCCTTTTGCAGACGTTGGGCGCCAACGTCATCGACTACTCGACCTGGTACGACTGCTGCGGTTTCGGTTTCCGCCACATCATCGGCGAGCGCGAGTTCACGCGTTCCTTCGCCATCGACCGCAAGCTCAAGGTGGTGACCGAGGAGGCGCGTGCCGACGTGATGGTCGGCCACGACACCGGATGCATCACCACGCTGGACAAAAGCCAGTGGATCGGCAAGGCCGTGGACAAGGTGTACCCGGTCGCGGTGGTGGCCGACTGCCAGTTCGCCGCCCTGGTATGCGGCGCGCACCCTTACAAGCTCGCGCAGTTGCACTGGCACGCCTCACCCTTCGAGGGCCTGCTGGAGAAGCTTGGCATCGACTGGGAAAAAGCCAAGGCCGAGTTCGAGGTCTATCTCAAGGACGTGGCCAAGGGTCATATCGAAACGCTGTACGACCCCAAGCGCGCCATCACCTCGGGTCCGGGCTACGTCAAGCACGCAGCGATCGAGGCAAAGGCATGAGCAATCCGATTCTGGTCGTCGGCGGTGGGCCCGCTGGCTTGAGCGCTGCGCATGCGCTGGCCAGCGCGGGGCAGAAGACCATCCTGGTGGACAAGGCCGACCGCCTGGGCGGTGCCCCCATCCTGTCCGGATACGCCAAGCTGGTGCCTTCCGGCGAATGGGCCCGGGATGCCATCGGCGGCATGGTCGAGCGTGTCAGCGGCAAGCCCGACATCGAAGTGTTCACCGACACCCGGGTGACGCAGTTCCAAGGTGAGCCCGGCGCGTTCGCGGTGACACTTTCCAATGGCCAGCGGCGCACAGTCGGCGCCGGCATTCTCTGCACCGGCTTCACCCATTTCGACTCGGTCAACAAGCCGGAATGGGGTTTCGGCACCTATCCCGACGTGGTCACCACCACGCAGGTCGAGCAGATGATCTCCTCGGGCAAGGGCGTGCGCTGTCCTTCGGACGGGCGCGCACCTGAGCGCGTGGCGATCCTGCTCTGTGTCGGCTCGCGCGACCGCCAGATCGGCCGCGAATGGTGCTCCAAGATCTGCTGCACGGTCTCGTCCAACCTCGCCATGGAAATCCGCGAGGCCCTGCCGAAATGCAGCGTCTACATCTACTACATGGACATTCGTACCTTCGGGCTCTACGAGGACAAGTACTACTGGCAGAGCCAGGAGGAATTCCGCGTCAAGTACATCAAGGCGCGCATCGCCGAGGTCACCTCCGACGGCAAGCGCCTGCTCGTCAAGGGCGAGGACACCCTGGTCAAGCGCCCCATCACCATCCCCTTCGACATGGTGGTGCATGCCATCGGCATGGACCCCAACGTGGACAATCCCGAGATCGCTGCGGTGTTCGGCGTCGAGTTGGAAAGGCACGGTTATCTGCAGCGCGCGGCCACCTACCGCGCGATGGGCGGCAGCTCGCGTCCCGGGGTGTATGTGGCTGGTTCGGCACTGGGCCCCGAGACCATCGACGATTCCATCGCCCAGGGCCAGTCCGCGGCAATGGCGGCGCTGGCCTCACTGCGGCCTAGGGCGCTCGCGGGTTGAGGATGGTCGGCGCCATGACCAGACAAGCCTCCGCGTCCCGGGCACTGCTGCCGACGCTGGAACTCAGTGGCGCGGCGCTGCGCAGCGGTTTCGAGGAGTTGGTCAAGGCCGCCGAGCCCGGCGGCGGTATCGATGCCTACATGATGGCGTTGCAGTTCAAGGCCAAGCTGTTCGCTGAGTGGTTCAACGGCAAGCAGAGCACGGCGTTGGATTTGCCGCGCTTCCTTGGCCTGTGCACTTTCATGCCCACGGTGCGGCGTCGTATCGGCTCGTGGCTTGCCGAGCACGACTTTGCCGACCTGCATCGCCAACTATTGCTGTTGACTCGTCCCGACAGCGCGGTGCAGGCTCGCATCGACACCTTCACCGCGGCGTTTCCCGGTGACCGCGGCATGCGCTGGGTGCGCGATCTCGCTGCCGAGGTGCTGCACTTCAGCACGCCTGACGAAGTGCCACTGATGACCCGCTGGATGTGGGACGCGCGGACCGGCAGTGGCGTGCTGCGCGAGATCTGGTACGAGGAAGGCTCGGAGATCGACTCGTCTGTCATCGGCGATGGGTTGGGCACATTCCTCGCCTTGCAGAACGAGTTGTCCGGATTTCTGCGCGACAACGGCATATACCGTGATTTTGCGCTGATGCAGGATCTGCTCTGCGCGCATATCTACGCGCGTTACATCAATGATCGCGGCAGCACCTTCCTGAAGGGCGATTTCGCCGGCGGCGAGGACGCCATGGCGCATACGCGCCGCCTACTCGGACTCGATTGCTACGAGCGCGACGGTATCCGCATGAAAGTGAAGCTTCCCGAGTCCATGGCCGCGCAACCGGCGGCGCCGCTGCAACTGAACGCATGAGGACGCCGCATGCCGATTCATGAGAAACATCTGATCCGACCGGAAAACCTGCTCCGCAAGGACAAGCTGGAAGTCGAGGGTGTCGACGTTTCGGGCGACTGGAGCACTTTCATCCAGACGCGCGTGATCACCGACTACAACGAGAGCCTGCAGGATGAAATCGCGGCCCTGCCCGGCGGCGAGAACATCCACCGCTGCTGGCAATGCGGCTCGTGCACCAACGCCTGCACGGTCAATGCGATCAATCCCGACTTCAATCCGCGCTACTGGATCTATCTGATCCGCATCGGGCTGGAGAGCGAACTGGTACGCGACAAGGACATCATCTGGCAGTGCGTCTCGTGCAACAAATGCACCTATGCCTGCCCGCGCGACGTGGTTCCCGAGGCAGTGGTGCACGCTACCGCGCATTGGCTGGAGCTGAAGGGTTACGTGCCGCAGAAGCCTTCGGTGATCTTCGATGACGCGTTTTCCGGCCAGGTCTTCGCCAAAGGCAAGATCGAGGAAGGGCGGCTGATGCGCAAATTCTTCGCGCGTACCGGTCAGAAGCTGGCGCAGCCCTGGCTCGTGGCCATGGTCAAGGGCATGGTGGCGCGTCTGCCGGTCACCCTGATGATGCGGTTGGGCCTGGCCGGTCTGATCCATCCCAGAACCCGCGGCTGGAGCGGCAAGCGCGATGCCATCAACGAATACGTCGCCGAGCAGAACGCCAAACACCGGCGTGCGCTGGGCTTGAACGCGCAACCCACGGAGTCGCGTACATGACCGACAAGTACCAGAAGGTCGCCTACTACCCCGGATGCGCGTTGGAAGGCACCGGTCATGGTTACAACCGTTCCACCAAGGAGGTCGGCAAGGCGCTCGGTCTGGATTTGGTCGAGCTCGAAAACTGGAACTGCTGCGGTGCCATGGAGGTCAAGAACGTCGACCCCAAGCTGCAGACCTTCCTTTCCGCGCGCAATCTGAAGATCGCCGAAGAAATGGGCTTCAAGACCGTCATGGCGCCCTGCAACGGGTGCTATCACAACCTGAAGAAGGCCGAGTACGACCTCGCCCACGACCAGTCCTCGCGCGAGACCGTCGCGAAACTGTCGGCCAAATCCGGCGAGCAGCCCTACCAGGCCGGCAACGTCGAAACCATCCACGCTCTGGACTGGATCAAGGATGCCGTGGGCATCGAAGAGCTGCGTAAACGCGTCAAGAATTCGCTCAACGGTCTCAAGGTGGCCAACTACTACGGCTGCATGTACGTCCGTCCGCGCCACATCTTCCCCGAGAAAGACAAGGGGCCGGGTTCGGAGTCGACGAGCAAGCCGCACTTCATGGACGACATCCTGGCCGCCGCCGGCGCCGAGAACGTCGAATATCCGCTCAAGACCGCCTGCTGCGGCGGCGCGCACACCCTGTCGGACAGCGACACCTCGACACGGCTCGTGCTCAACCTGCTGACCACGGCGGAGGACTGCGGCGCCGATGTCATCGCCACCGAATGCCCGACCTGCCACTCCGGTCTCGAGATGCATCAGATGCGCGCCGAAAAGGT
Organism: Pseudomonadota bacterium; assembly: GCA_021794575.1. Lineage (GTDB taxonomy): Bacteria > Pseudomonadota > Gammaproteobacteria > Xanthomonadales > Rhodanobacteraceae > Metallibacterium. Next base: position 19,690 of record JAJYQO010000072.1, read on the forward strand.
GTTCGGGAAAAAGACCCGCGTCAAGATTCTCTACTTCACGCAGTTGCTCGGCATGGCGCTGGGGCTCTCGGCGCGCCGGGTCGGCGTGCACGAGAACTTCTCCGACTCGCGCGATCTGCTCAAGGCACGGGGACTGGGTTGATGGACTCGCCGTTCGCGATCACCGACACCGTCGCGTCGATGCCTGACGACGAGTTGGCGCGCTCGCCGGCCGAGATCAAGCGTCGGCTGCTCGACGCCGGCGAGTCGGTGCTGGTCCGCTGGATCGTCGCGCATGGTTCCGAACCGACCGAAGACCGGTTCGAGGGCTTCCGGCTGCTGGCCCTGCATCGGCAGGCGGCGCGCCGCGACCCGACCTTCAACGCCTGTCGCGAAAGTTGCCGCGAGCTGGTCTACCAGTGCAATGTCGCCGAGGCGCAGAGCGACAGCGGCGCGCGGGCGCGGCATTTCCGGCTCGCCGCAGCGGTCGCCACACACCTGTTCCTTTTCATCGATGGCAAACTCGAAAACGAAAAACTGGGCGAGTTTTGCTGCTCGTCGCGTCCGCTGCGTTCGCAGGACGCGGCAGGCGCCAGCGCGGAAACCCAGTCACCGGCAAGCGCGGGGAGATGACCATGGCGACGGCACGAGGTTGTGTTTTTCCGGATGAGCTTTTCTATGACGTACCCAACAACATGTGGTACCGCGAGGAATCCGAGGGCACGGTGGTCGCGGGCATGACCATGGTCGCGGTGGCACTCGCCGGACAACTGGTGGCCGTGACGCCGAAAAAGGCCGGGCGCCCGGTCCAGGCGGGCAAGTCCTGCGCCACCATCGAATCGGGCAAGTGGGTGGGCCCGGCGAAAATCGCCTTCGACGGCGAGGTCGTCGCGGTCAACGACTCGCTGGTCGCCGAACCCAAACTCGCCAATACCGACCCTTACCAGTCCGGCTGGCTGATGCGCATCAAACCGGTCGCCTGGGACGAGGCCAAGAAAGCGCTGATTCCAGGCGATCAGGTTGCGGCGCCATACGAGGCCAAGATGGCCGCGGACGGATTTGCAGGCTGCGCTTGTGACACCTGAGCGCTGCACTGACCCAAACTGACGGCATGGCCGGGGAGACTGAAATGGAAACGAGCGGTTCCAATACCAAGCGGATGTCGATGATCGTGACCAAGGGTTCGCTCGATTGGGCCTATCCGCCGTTCATCCTCGCGACAACGGCCGCCGCCATGGGGCTGGAAGTCACCATGTTCTTCACGTTCTACGGCCTGGCCCTGCTCAAGAAGAAGCTGGACCTGTCGATCACCACATTGGGCAATCCGGGCATGGAAATGCCGATGATGGGGGCGCATCTGCTGATGCCCAATCTGCTCGGCGCTCTGCCCGGCGTCGATGCCATGGCGACGTCGATGATGAAGAATCTCATCAAAAAGAAGGGCGTCGCCTCGATCGAGGATCTGCGCCAGGCGGCCGTCGAAGCCGACGTGCAGATGATCGCCTGCCAGATGACCATGGATCTGTTCGAGTTCAAGCGCGAGGACATGATCGACGGTCCGGTGCTGGGCGGCGCCGCTACCTATATCGAGACCGCGACAAAATCGGACATCAATCTGTTCATTTGAAGCAACTGGAGAACGACATGGCTGATCATCTTCTCGACGCCCGAGGCTTGAATTGCCCGCTGCCCATCCTGCGCGCGAAAAAGGCGCTGAAGGACATTCCCGTCGGCGAGGTTCTGGCAATCCAGGCCACCGATCCGGGCGCGGTCAAGGATTTTGAGGCGTTCTGCCGCTCGACCGGCAACGAACTGGTGGATTCGAAGACGGATCAGGGCGAGTTCCACTTCCGCATACGCCGCGGGAAATGACTCGGCTACGGCTGTCGAATCATGGTGCGACTGGGCCGACCTTTCATCTCACCGTCGAACCGTGCGTACCGGCTCGTCGCGATGTTCGGCTGACGAGGTCACTGTCGTCGAGCGACTGGCGCATGCGGCGTGTCCGTGCCGGAAGCCCTCCGTCGTTGCACGACAAGACGATTGCGCGCCGATGCGGCGCGGGTGCCGACGACGGTTGTGATCGCCGCTGGTCGGGCTCGGTGTGTTCGCGGGTTGTGTCATGAGTACGGTGCTGCGGGTACTCGATCTCGGCACCGTCTCGGTCGCGCGCTCCCAGGCCGTGTATCACGGCATCGCCGAGGCCATGCGTGCGGATGACGATCCCGTGCTCAGCTTGGTCAGCCCCGATGCACCCTACGTATGCATCGGCATGCACCAGGATGTCGCGGCCGAGGTGGACGAGGATTACTGCCGGGAGGCGGGCCTTCCGATCCTGCGCCGACAGGTCGGCGGTGGCGCGGTCTATCTCGATCAAAACCAGCTTTTCTTTCACTTCATCTCGCCGCGCGAAAAGGCGCCCAGGCGGGTGACCGACATCTATGCTTTCCACGTGGCGCCGGTCCTGGCGACCTACCAGTCGCTGGGCATACCGGCGCGGCTGCGGCCGATCAACGACATTCATGTCGACGATCGCAAGATCGGCGGTACCGGCGCCGCGCAGATCGGTGACGCGACGGTCTTCGTCGGCAGCTTCATGCTCGATTTCGACACCGTGACGATGGCGCGATGCCTCAAAGTGCCGTCGGAGAAGTTCCGCGACAAGCTGCGCTCGACCCTACAGGATTACATCACCACCATCCGTCGCGAACTTGGCGCGGTGCCGCCCCGCGACACTCTGACCTCTCTTTTTCGCCAGCATGTCGCCCGTCATTGCGATGCCGAACTGCGCAGCGACGACCTGCGCCCCGACGAGCGCGCGGCGGTCGTTGCGTGGGAGCAGAAGTTGCAGACTTCCGACTGGCTGCGGCAACCGGGCACCCGCCGCGTCCCGGAGGGCATCAAGATCACCGGCGGCCTGCACCTTGGCGAGGGTATCCACAAGGCGCCCGGCGGCCTGCTCCGTGTGCGCCTGCTGAGCCGTGACGACCGTATTGCGGATTTGCACATCAGCGGCGACTTCACCTGCATGCCCGTGTCGGGGATCGCGGCACTCACCGACGCCTTGATGGGTATGGATCTGGGGGGCGATCTGCCGGCCAGGATCGATCCGTTGATGACATCCCTGGCGCTGGACATGCCAGGTGTCACGGCGCAGGACCTGGCGACAGCGCTGCATAACGCCCACCGTCCGGTCGACGAGAGGGCCCGGGCAGGGTAGGAAGACGGCTTCAAGGCTCGTGTTTTTGCGTGGGGTGACTGCGACACCGGTGTTTTGCGATGCGCAGTCCACACACAGTAGTGCGGCACCATTCCCGCGGGCACCGAGCTTGCGGATCGGTTGATGCATCACACGTGGCATGAGGAGGGGTTCACCATGGTCACCAAGCATCTCAAGCGAACGCTTTTTGTTTCTCTGCTTCTTGCGTCCGGAGTGGCATCGGCCACAGATGGTTATTTCCAGCCCGGGTACAGCGTGCAATCGGTTGGCATGGGTGGCGTCGGCATCGCCCTGCCTCTGGATGCGCTGGCGGCTGCCAGCAATCCGGCCGGCATGGCCCTGATCGGCAATCGCCTCGATTTCGGAGTGAGCGTATTCCGGCCGCAGCGCAGCGCGAGCCTGACCACGCCGATGGGGGTGGCATCGTTCAACGGCAATCAGACCAGCCAGTTCTACATCCCGGAGTTCGGCTTCAATCGCATGGTCAACTCGCGCCTGGCGCTTGGCGTCTCCGTGTACGGCAACGGTGGCATGAATACCGGCTACAGCAACCTGAACTCGGCCACCCGGGGCGCTCAGTGTGCCAATCCGCAAGTCTTGCAGCAGTTCGGCGGCAACCTTTCCGCTTGTCTCGGATCGCCGGTCGGTCAACTCGGTGCTTTCGGCGTGGGCTCCGTGGGCGTCGACCTGCAGCAACTATTCATCGCGCCCACGATCGCCTACCGGATCAATGAGCACAACGCGATCGGCTTGTCGATCGATTACGTGCACCAGAACTTCGGCGTCACCGGGATCCAGGCCTTCCAGGGGCTGTCGAGCAACCCGCCGAACGTGACCAACAACCAGCACGCCCAGTCCGACGGCGTGGGTTTCCGAATCGGCTGGACCGGCCAGCTGACACCCGATCTGACCGTGGGCGCGACCTATCAGCCGAAGATCACGATGAGCCGATTCCGGCGCTACAACGGGCTGTTCGCGGGCGGGGGACGCTTCGATATCCCTGCCAACTATGGTCTGGGCGTGGCCTGGAATGCCGCGCCGGGCCTGACCGTGGCCGGCGACGTCGAGCGCATCGAGTATGGCAGTGTTCCCGCCATCGCCAACCCGATGATCAATTCCCTGATCTGCGCGACGCCGGCGACCTGCGGGCTTGGCACACCCAACGGCACGGGCTTCGGCTGGCGCAGCATCACCGTGGTCAAGCTGGGCGTGGCCTATGCGGTGAATCCCGGATTGACGCTGCGCGCTGGCTGGAATCGCAGTGGGCAGCCGATTCCGGGTGCGGATGCCTTCATCAACGTGTTGGCGCCCGGCGTGGTCGAGGACCATCTCACCCTCGGAGCGACCTACGCGCTGAGCCGGACTATCGACCTGTCCTTCGACTATGTGCACGCCTTCAGTCAAACCGTCACCGGCAGCGGCGCCAGTCAGGGTACGGCGATCCACATGTACGAGGACACGCTGGGCTTCTCGCTGGGATGGCGGTATTGAGCCTGGACTCCGGGCGGGGCCTGCCATTGCAGCATGGTGGCGGCCCTTGCGTGATGCGCGTCATGCGCGGCGCTCTTTCGCGCCGCACCGTCTGCGGGTGGCGGTGCGGCGGGCGCCGCCGTCCAGGCGGCACAATGGTCCGTGCACCGGAGTTGCGCTTGCCGCAGCGCGTGCGCGATTCAGATCCTTCCGCGCCCCGTATCGGCAGTCATCAGAGCAGTGACCTTGACCACGCCGACCATGATTTCGCTCAAGGCCTGGGCAATCAGGCGTTGCCGAGCAGCCAGCATTGCCAGGCCCTCCGGCACGTGCTCGGGCGTGGCATCGAACTCCATCACCAGATCCTCGATCATGCCGCTCTTGATCCCGGGATGAGCGGCAAAACCGAGGCAGTTGCCACGAACCTGGAACAGCATCGGCGCGCCGTCCTCATCCACCGCGAGTACCCGGGCATCGGCGGGCAGCACCGCACGATCGCGCATGTAGAGTGCGTACGGATAGGTTGGCGGCAAATGCCCCGCGAGGGCGTCGGGATCGGTCCGGCTCGCCTCGCCGACACGGAAACGCAGCGGTGCGGCAGCGCAGCCGCCGCCAGCAGCGGCTGCGAGAATGGCGCTGCCCAGTCCGATGCCGATCACCGGAAGACCCGCATCGAGAAAGGCCGTGGTCAGCCGCAACTCGGCGGCCAGGCTGGGCAGCAGATTGCCGCTCGCCATGCCCTGCGGACCGGCGCCCAGCAGGACCAGGCCGCCGTGACCCTGTGCCGTGGCCGGAATGACGCCGCCCGGCACGTGCGGGCGCGCGTAGGCAAAACGGATTGCGCGGCCCTCGAGATGGTCTTCCAGCAGGCCGAGGTATTCGCCATCCGTATGCTGCACCACGCAAAGCGTGATCATGCGCCGCTTCCTTCATGGTCCGGCCGTTGCCGTACTCATGTCGAGCATGCAGCGCAGGCGGCATGTTGGCAATGCCCGCCTGCCGGTGCCTGCAGCGTCGGCGGTCAGACGCACGCTGCACTGGAGTTTTGCGCTGTGGACGAAGGATCGAGCTGGGATTCCATTCCCTCGGAGCCAGACCGCAGCAGTCGTTCGGCGCGGGATGCTCCCGCTGATTCGTGCTCTTCGGCAGCTCCGCAAACCGTTTACGGCGAACCTCGCCAAGAACCCGGCCGGACTGGCGGCGTCACGGCGCCGCATCGGTCGCGCCGTCCGGCGTCGATGTTCTGATCGCTGCCCGGTCGGCATTCGCTAATCATTAGGATCACAACAAGGATAACCATGCAACGACACCATCTGTCCGCTGCCGTCACCGTCGTACTGGGCTACGCCGTCGCCGGCGCACACGCCGCTACTGCGGCATCGGCCGGCAATCAGTCCGCGGCGAAGTCCGTCCACTCGGCGCAGAAATCCGACGCGCCGCCACTCGGTTCGGTGACCAATCTGGAAACCGTCAAGGTCACCGCGCGCCGCTACGAGGAAACCCTGCAGGACGTGCCCATCGCCGTGACCGCGCTCACCGCGCGCGCGCTGACCGACAACAACGTGCAGAATCTCGCCGACCTGCAGGGCCTGGTGCCGAATCTGCAGATCGGCCCGACCCAGGGCACCACCTCGACGCTGACCGTGTACCTGCGCGGCATCGGCCAGAACAACCCGCTGTGGGGCTTCGATCCGGAAGTGGGCTTGTACCTCGATGGCGTCTACATCGCGCGTCCGCAGGGCGCGCTGCTGAATGTGTTCGATGTCGATCGCATCGAAGTGCTGCGCGGCCCGCAAGGCACGCTGTACGGCAAGAACACGGTCGGCGGCGCGATCAACTTCATCTCCAAGCCGCTGCCTACGCATGAGACCGGATCGGTCACCGCGACCCTCGGCATGCATGCCACCAGGGACCTCAAGGTCGACTACGGCAACGCCAGCAAGGATGGCGTGTGGCGCTTCCGCGTCGCCGCCGCCACCCTGCATCACGGCGGTTATGGTCACGATCTGCTGACCGGCAGCCCCAACAGCAATCAGAATGTGAATGCGGCGCGCGTGAGCCTGGGCTATTTCCCCAGCAGCACGTTCAATGCGCAGGTCGAGTTGGACGGCGTTTCGGACCACTCCAATCCGGCCGGCGGGCAGCGCCTGGCGATCATTCCCTTCGATCCCGCGCACACCCCGCAGCTATCCAATCCCTGGAATACGCAGAGCGACCAGCCGCCGGTGAACCTGAGCAACAGCGGCGGCGGTGCGTTGACGCTGCGCTGGATGCCCTCGGACAACTGGGAATTCAAATCCATCACCGCATACCGCAGCTCCAACACCAACATGAACATCGATGTCGACACCTTGCCGGTGTCGATCGCCGACAACAACCTGATCTACCACAGCCACCAGTTCAGCCAGGAATTGCAGGCGCTGTATGACAACGGCAGCGATCTGCACGGCGTGATGGGCGTGTACTACTTCAACGGCTACGCCGGGGGCGTCAACAAATACGCGCTGCTGGCGCTGCCGCCTTACCAGCAACTGGGCTACTCGTTGTATGTGGGCAGCGGCGGCAGCGTGGACACGCACAGCCTGGCCGCCTACGCCGACTACACATGGCGCTTCGCGCCGCGCTGGAGCCTGGAAGCCGGCGCGCGTTACACGCACGAAAGCAAGACCGCGATCATCCAGAACTACACCTACCCCAACGCCACCTTCACCACGCCCAACGGCGTGCAGGCCAATTTCGAGGGCAGCACCGCGGCCAACAATCTGTCGCCAAAGCTGACCCTGGGCTGGAAGGCCAGCGATGCGGTGAATCTGTACGCCACCGCCAGCACCGGCTTCCACTCCGGCGGCTACAACATCCAGGCCAACTGCACCGCCATTCCGCAGTCGTGCCGGCCGATCCGGAACGAAACCCTGCTCAACTACGAGCTGGGCGCGAAGATGAGTTTCTTCGGCGGCCGCCTGATGCTCAACAGCGCGCTGTTCCACGCGCTGTATCACAACATCCAGCTCTCGGTGTACACCTCGTACGTGCAGCCCAACGGCCAGCGCGGCTTCTTCGGCGACTTCACCAATGCCGGCAAGGCCACCATCGACGGCATGGAAAACGAGTTCGCCTGGCAGATGGGCGATCGCTGGACGCTGAGCGGCAACCTGTCGTATCTGCATCCGCGCTACACGCAATACATCAGCGGCGGCGTGAACATCGCCGCGACCAGCAAGTTCACCTACGCGCCGAAGTGGAACGGCGGCCTGACGCTGTGGAAACACTTCCCGCTGGCCGGCGGCGGCGACGTGGCCGCGCGCCTGAACGTCACCTACCAGACGCTGGCTTATTTCGATCAGAACCTCAGCCCGGTCCTCGCGCAGGGTGCCTACGGCCTGGTCAACGCCGGGGTGATCTGGCGCACCGGCGGCGCGTGGACGTACAGCCTCGAGGGCAGCAACCTCGCCGACAAGCACTACCGCACCTCCGGTTTCAACATCATCGCGCTGGGCATGATCACCGGCTACTACGGACCGCCGCGCATGATCACCATGGCGGCGCGCTACCGGTTCTGATCGCGGATAAGCCCGTCGGTCGACGCGGGGCAATCGCCCGACTGCACCTTGTTAGCGTGCAGTCCGGGCGCATCCGCGTACCCGTGCCCGACCGCGGCGGTTCCCGCTCATCGCCGCCGGCGTCCGGGCCGGCGCCGATTCCTCAGAACTTCGGATCGATCGGTGTGAGCGCACCGGCGCGCTGTTCGATGCACTCCGCGGCATCCAGGCACAGATCTTCGCGATAACGCGCGCCGACCAGCTGCACGCCCTGCGGCAGGCCTTCTTCGAGGCCCACCGGCACCGCTACCGCCGGCAATCCGAGCAAGTTGACGCTGACGCCCAGGCGCATGGTCTGCATCAGCGCACGCACGGCGTCCTGACCGGAAACATCGAATCCGACCGGAAACGGCGGCTCGGTAGCGACCGGCCCGAGCAGCAGCGGATACTCGTGCATGAACTCGGCCCAGGTTCGCGCGATGCGGTTGCGCCTGGCCAACGCGGCCACATAGTCCGGCAGCGTCGATTCGGGCAGCAATCCCAGAAAATGGTCGACGAACGTCTGCGTGTCGGCAGACGTCATCGCCGCCACGGCGGGCAGCATCGTCGTGCGGACATCGGCGGCGACGATCCGCATGTACGTATCCAGCGCTTCGGCGACGATCGGCGCATCGACCTCCTCGACGACGTAGCCCGCCGCCGCGAGCCACCGGGCGGCCTTGCGCACTCCCGCAGCGACCTGGCGATGCACGCCGCCGCTGCCCGGATCCGCGCACACCGCCACCTTGATCGGCCGCGCCGGCTCCGCGCCGGCCAGCGGCGCGGGCACCCACCATGGATCGCGCGGATCGGCGCCGCTCATCGCGGCCAGCGCCAGCCGCAGATCGCGCACATGGCGGGCCATCGGCCCCTGCACGGAAAAAAGCTGAAAACTGATCGGGAACTCGGCGGGTGCCAGTGCCGAGGCGCGCGCCACGCGGCCCAGCGTGGGCCGCAACGCGGCGACGCCGCAGCACTGCGCCGGATAGCGCAACGAACCGCCGAAATCGTTGCCCAGCCCCAGTGGCGTCATGCCGGTGGCCAAGGCCACGGCATCGCCGCCGCTGGAGCCGCCGGGCGTGCGGCCTGCATCCCAGGGGTTGCGACTCGCGCCGCGCAGGGAGCTGTCGGTATGCCAGCGAAAACCGAAATCCGCCATGTTGGTGCGCGCCAGCGCAATGCCGCCGGCGCGCTTGAGCTGGGCGACATGCGGGGCATCCAGTGCCGGCATCGCGCCGCTGAGCGCAGGCACCCCCGAGGTGGTGGGCGAGCCGACGATGTCGATGTTCTCCTTCACCGTGAACGGCACGCCGTGCAGCGGCCCCAGCGTCTCGCCGCGCGCGCATGCGCGATCGGCGGCCGCGGCGGCGCGCAGTGCCTGCTCCTGCAGCACGGCGGACACCGCATTCACCCGGCCGTTGATCACGGCGATGCGGTCGATGTGCGCCTGCACGACTTCGCGGCTGGACACCTGCCTGCCGCGGATTGCGCTTGCCAGGTCGGCCAGGCCCAGGCGCCAAAGTTCATGCGGGATCGACACGGTGCGGCTCCCGAAGATCGGACTGGAACATATCCGCGAGTCTGCCGCAGGCGGACGCAGGAAGCGACCTGCCGGCACCCGGGCGCGCAGCGGCGCCGGCGGCCTCAGTGCAGAGCGGAGAGCCACCTCATTGCGGCCAGCGGCCGCAGCGCCGGCACGCGCTCGGGCGAGGCCTGGACGCCGGCGGCGGTGACGTGACCGAGGGTGACCGGTCGCTCGCTCCAGTGCAGCAGTTGGAAACGGCCCAGCGCGTCCTCGGTCAGAGCGGTGCAGTGCTCCACCCAATCGCCATCGTTGAGGTACAGCACGCCCTCGATGCGGCGCAGGTGGCCGTAATGGATGTGGCCGCAGATGGCACCGTCGAAACCCGCCGCGCGCGTGTCCCGCGCCACACGGTTTTCGAACGCGCGGATGTAAGCCATGGCCTTGGGCGTGCGCGATTTCAGCGCCAGCGACAACGGCAGGTAGGGCAGGCGCAGCACGCGCCGCAGCCGGTTGAAATGGCGGTTGAGCAGGCACACGAGGCTCTGCATGAAATCGCCGAAGCGCTGCCAGGTGCGGCCGATCCGCTCGGGATCGTACGCATCACCGTGGCTGACACGGTAGCGGCGGCCATCGGCAGCCACGTGCTCGGCCGCGAGCTTCACTTCGATGTTGGCGACGGACTGCCCCGCCAGCGTCCGCAGCGGCGCGTCGTGGTTGCCGGGGATATAGGTGATGCGCGTACCCTGCGCGGCCATCGCCAGCACCCGCGCCAGCACGGCGCTGTGGCTGGCGTGCCACCACGGGCGTCGCTGCAGCGCTTCCAGATCGACGATGTCGCCGACCAGATACAGATGCTCGCAGTCGAGGCGCTGCAGGAAATCGAGCAGGTAATCGGCCTTGCAATCCGGCAGGCCCAGATGCACGTCGGAGATGAACACGCTGCGGCATTGGATGCGCGTCATGGCGCGCTCCCCGGTCGGCCTGGCCCGGGGCCACAGTCTCGTTGCGCAACATCACCGCAGTGTGGCGAAGGCGTGGCGGTTTGATGGCAGCGGCGATCAGTGTGCGAGCAGCAGCGCGCGTGCCGCCGGCAACAGCGCCGACTCGACCCAGCGCGCGTACTGCGTGGCGCTGGGATGCAAGGCGTCGGCGACCAGCATGTCGGACCCGGCGCCGGCCTGCCGGCTGATCGACGTCACCTCGGCCCAAGCCACGCCGGCATGCACGGCCTGTTGCCGTGCAAGGTGGTTGTAGGCATCGATGGCCGCGGCGATGGACGACGGCGGGCGCGCATCCTGCGCGGCGAACGGCGTCACGCCCCAATCGGGGATGGACACCGCCAACACGCGCGCCGGCGCGCCGCGTGCCAGATCGATCGCGCGCGCCAGCAGCCTGCCGAAGCCCGCCCCAAACTGCGCCAGGCCGCGCCCGCGGTACTGGTCGTTGACGCCGATCTGCAGCGTCACCAGATCGTGGCCTGGGGCCGGTGGCGCGGCGTCGAGCGCGGCCAGCAGTTCGTCGGTGGTCCAGCCGGTGCGTGCCAGCACCGTCGGCGCGGCGAAAGCGAAGCCGGCCGCCGTCAGTGCCCGGCACAACTGCGCCGGCCATGCATCGCGCGCGGTCACGCCTTCGCCGATGGTGTAGGAGTCGCCCAGCGCCAGCAGGCGCCGCTCAGCCGTGGGCATAGCGCGGAATGGCGGTCTCGGCGCGGCGCGCCAGCGCGCTCTCGATGCGGCGCAGCACTTCGCGCATCGTTTCCGGTGGCGGCAGCAGGGTCAGGCGCAGGTGCCGGCTGTCCGGCACGTTGAAGCCGCGGCCCGGCGTCAGCAGCACGTGCTCCTGCTCCAGCAGATCCATCGCGAAGGCCTGGTCGTCGAATGCCGGCAGCACGTCGCTGCGCACGGCGGGGAAGCCGTAGATGGCGCCTTGCGGCGCGACCATTTGCAGGAATGCGCTCTGCGCCACGCCCTCGATCAGCGCCGCGCGCGTGGCGTGCAGGCGTCCGCCGCGCATGGTCAGCGCTTCGATGTCGGCGCGCAGACCCAGTGCCGCGGCGATCGCCCACTGGCCCATCTGGTTGGCGCACAGGCGCAGCGCGGCCAGCAGCTGCAGCGCATCGCGCAGCGGGCGCAGCACCTGCGCATCGCCGCTCAACAGCAGCCAGCCCACGCGGTAACCGCAGGCGCGCCACAGTTTGGACAGCCCGCCGAAGCTCAGGCACGGCACCGTGCCGCTGAGGCTGGCCAGCGGCACCGATCCGGCGCCGTCGTACACGATGCCTTCGTAGATCTCGTCGCTGAGCAGCAGCAGGCCATGGCGGCGCGCCACCTCGACCAGTTGCAGCAGCAGCGCGCGCGGGTACACCGCCCCGGTGGGGTTGTTGGGGTTGATCAGCACCAGCGCGCGTGTGCGCGGCGTGATCAGCGCCTCGATTTCGGCGGCGTCGGGCAGGTGGTCGCGCGCGGCCGGGCAGTCGTAATAACGCGGCACGCCGCCGTTGAGGCGCGTGGCCGCGCTCCATAGCGGATAGTCCGGACGCGGCAGCAGCACCTCGTCGCCCGGTTCCAGCAGCGCGCGCAGCGCCATGTCGATCAGCTCGCTGACGCCGTTGCCGATGAACACGTGCTCGGCATCGGCCACCGCGATGCCGCGCGCGGCGGCATCCAGCAGCAGCGCCTCGCGCGCGGACTCCAGGCCCAGCTCGTGACCGTAGGGATCGGCCTTGGGCAGGTTGGCGGCGATGGCCTCCCGCAGCGCCGCCGGCGCGTGCAGCCCGAAACGCGCCGGATTGCCGATGTTCAGGCGCAGCAGCTCGACACCGGCGAGTTCCAGTTCGCGCGCGCGCTGGCTCAGCGGGCCGCGGATGTCATAGCGCACCTGATCGAGGCGCGTGGCGGGTTGCAGGCGGGGTTCGGACATGGTGATGCAACGCAACAGGCAGTAAGGCGCGCCATGCTAGCAGCGTGCGGCGCCGCGCGGCCCGCAGCCGTGATTCACCGCGCAAGCGGAAATCCGGCCGTGCCCCGCGCGCGCCACCTCGGCTGCATGCGGGAATGACGATGGATTGCAGCCACCCGGCATAATCGCGCCATGCAGGCACCCGATTCCCGCGCCGCGCTGGCCGCCATCGGCTGGCGGCTCGATGCGCCCTGGCCGCGGCTGGAATCCGGCCAGCGCGTGGCGCGGGTGGCCGCGCAGCATCGCGCCGGTTATGTGTTGCACGACGGCGCGGCCACATTCAACGCGCAGCCGGCACCGGCGTTCCTGCGCAAGAGTCTCCCGGCCGCACAGCGCCCCGCCGTTGGCGATTTCGTCATCGCGCGCGAAGGCGCGCCGCCGCAAATCGAATCCATCCTGCCGCGGCGCAGCCTGCTCGAGCGCGCCGCCGCCGGCGAGCGCTACGCGCGCCAGCCCATCGCCGCCAACGTCGACACCGTGTGCGTGCTGATGGGCCTGGACGGCGATTTCAACCCGGCCCGCGCGCAGCGCTATCTGGCGCTGATCGAAGGCTCCGGCGCGCAGGCGGTGGTGGTGCTGACCAAGGCCGACGCGCATCCCGGGCATGCCGCGCACATCGCGCAGTTGGCGCGGGCGCTGCCCGCAGACACGGCGGTGCTGGCGCTCAATGCCAAAGATGCCGCCGCATGCGCGCTGCTCGCACCCTGGCTGCAACCCGGCGCCACGCTGGCGCTGGTGGGCTCCTCCGGCGCCGGCAAGTCCACGCTCACCAACACGCTGCTGGGCAGCGAGCGCCAGGCCACCGCCGCGGTGCGCGCAAGCGACAGCCGCGGCCGCCACACCACCACGCACCGCGCGCTGCTACCGCTACCCGGCGGCGCCTGCCTGATCGACACGCCGGGCATGCGCGAGCTGAAGCTCACCGGCAGCGAGGATCTCGCCCAGTACGCCGACATCGAGGCACTGGCCGCGCAGTGCCGCTTCAGCGACTGCGCGCACGGCAACGAGCCGGGCTGCGCCGTGCGCGCCGCGCTGGATTCTGGCGAGCTGGCGCCGGCGCGCTGGAACGCCTATCGCAAGCTGCGCGCCGAACGCGACGAACAGGAAGCCGCCCTCGAAGCGCAACTGCGCCGCAGCGGCAAGCCCGCGCCGCGCCTGCTGGGAAGGCGGCAGCGGGAGCGGTAATGCCGGTTTATTCGGGCCTTCACATGCTCCTCATTATCGGATGCCTTTATTGCGGCACTTCATTTATTCCAAAAATAATCCATAGCATTGAAAGTGTTCCATTATACGATCCGTGCAAAATAGCTCTGCTGTAAGTGCTTACACCCTTCCATGTCATCAGGCACATAATAATGGAGAAAATAAATGCAAATAGAAATAGTCCACTATGCGTGGCGGCGAATAAGGCAGATACAAAAAGCGCCGAAAACACCGGACCAATATAATGTGATGCTCCAATAAACATCAGTCGGCGCACTGTAATTTCTTCGAATAATGGTATCAAAATCACAATATTTATAAAATAAGTCGCATAGTCGAAAAATCCACCCGGAACCGAAATAACAATATGCGTACCACGAATAAAATAAAATAAAATAAAATATGCGCTTGCCGCGACCATGCCGACCAATGGGAAAATCAATGTCCTTGCTTGCATATAAAATTGTTCATTGTATGCCACTAATAGAATTACGTCAATCGCGGCAATAGCAAGAAGCGTTGCGACGCCATGATCAATGCCAATCTCCGTAACTGAATTAGTTATCAAACCTACGGCCAGTGATGCGCCTATGCCGGTGAGGAAGTCGACCGCGTTACTTTTCATGTTGCCCAACCCCAAAAACGAGTGGGTATTCCTACCCACTCGTCATGTTTACCTACCCAGGTCTAACGTCACTTTGAAGCCGGGTTCAATAATGCGCTAAAAACATTGCGACTAACCCAGTCAACAGTACTGTTATAGGCATTCCCCCAGTCGCTCGCAGTGCCAGTGCAATTTATTCCAGATGTGCCTGCAGTACATGTCATTTCGCCGCCAGAAACATTGCATACTTCGACAGAATTTAAATCACGCATTTTGCTTCTCCAGTAATGCTGAGAGTATGTGCCGTCCCAGCTTCAGCTTCACGAGGCGCACCGTAGTTATGGTGTTCCCTCCGTGATTCTTGGATTCTTCAATTCGATCACCCGCCCGGCGCTGGCGATGGTTTCGGGCCGGTGGGCGATGACGATGCGGGTGATGCGTAATCGCGCGATGGCGGCGTTGACTTCGCGCTCGCGTGCGACATCCAGATGGCTAGTGGCTTCATCCA
>JAJYQO010000083.1 GCA_021794575.1 Pseudomonadota bacterium
TCAACGCCTGTTCGGCGCGCACCGATCCGGCGTATTCTGCACAGAATTCTGTAACTTCACACCGGGAGCCAGATATGGGTTTCACCGCCAGCGACATCGTGCCCTTCACGCAGGCCCGCGCCAACCTGTCCGAACTGGCCGAGCAGGTGAAAGCAGGTGCCGAGAAGATCATTACCAAGAACGGCGAGAGTTACGTCGCGCTGATCGATTCCGACCGCCTCGACTATTACCACCGCCTGGAGCGCGAGCGCATCCACCTGCTGTTGATCGACGATGCGCGCCGCGGCCTGGCAGACGTCGCGGCGGGCCGCACGCAAGAGGCGGATGCCGCCATCGTCGCGCTGCAGAAGCGCCGCGCCTTAGCGAGGAAGTCGCCCGCCCGGGCTGCGAAGCGTGGCTGAACCGGCGTACCGCGTCGAGCTGACCGCGAGTTTCCTGGAGCGGCTCGAATCGATCGAAGCCTTCCTGCGGGAAGCCGACGCGCTGCAGGCCTACGACGCGCTGCTGGCGGCGCTGCGGGACACGGTGATCCCCCACCTGCGGCGCTTTCCGCGCATGGGCCGGCGTTACTTGGACCAGCCGCCCCAGTCCGCCGAAGCGATCGCACAACTGGGCCGGCTGCCGGCCGGTGCGGCCGATGGCCTGCGGGTGCTCGGCAGTGGTGGCTGCCTGATCCTGTACGCCGAAAAGAAGAAAAGCGCCACCGTGTACCTGCTGTCGATCCGCCACCACCGGCAACTGAGCTTCGATTTCGCAAGGTTGTGGCCGGGAGCTGGGCAAAAGGACGTGTAATGGCAAGAGCACCCGACAAGAATTCCGGTAATGCCACGATGACCACGAACGTGCGGTTTGCTGATCGCCTGCGCGCATGGGCCTGGTGGCCGATCTATCGGATCTATGAGCGTCGCCTGACCAGGCAGGTCGCCACCGGGCCGATGCCACAGCATGTCGGGATCATCCTCGACGGCAATCGCCGGCATGGACGGGCCGCGGGATTGCACGAGCCCGAAGCGATCTATCGGCTCGGCGCGGCGAAGCTCGACGACATTCTGACCTGGAGTGCCGATCTGGGCATTCCGATGGTGACGCTGTGGGTGTTCTCGCCGGACAATTTGAGCCGCCCGGAAGCCGAGGTCGACGGCATTCTCGGCGCAGTGGAGGCGAAAATCCGCACCCTGGTCGCCGATCCGCATATCCGGCACCGCGGGGTGCGGGTGGCAGCGATCGGCCGGCGCGGGATTCTGCCTCCTGCTCTGCTCGACGCGATCGACGCGGCGCAGGCGGCGACCAGCGGCAATGACCGCATGACCGTAACCCTGGCCATCGGCTATGGCGGCCGCGAGGAAATCACCGACGCGGTGCGTGCCCTGCTCGCCGACAGCGCCGCGCGCGGCGCCTCGATCGCCGAGATCCTCTCGGAACTCAGCCCAGCCGCGATCCACCGGCATCTGTACCTGCCCGAACTGCCCGATCCCGATCTGATCATCCGCACCAGCGGCGAGGTCCGGCTGTCCGGATTCCTGCTCTGGCAGAGTGCGCACAGCGAGTTGCATTTCTGCGACGCGAACTGGCCGGCATTCCGGCGCATCGACTATCTGCGGGCGATCCGTTCGTTCCAGCGCCGCGACCGCCGCTATGGCCGGTGACCCGTTTGGCGGCGTGACACACGTGGCTCGACGCTGGATGGCAAGTGTTTGGCGCGGGATGGGTGGGAAGGCTGGGCGGCAGTCTTCCGTCCGGTTTTGGCGGCCTTCGCCCGATCGGCCACAGCGATCGCCTGTACCAGGAAGTTGGATTGGCGCTTGTCAGCGCGGTGTTTCATCAATAAAATTGTGCGGTTGCCCGTTGCGGGTTGGAGTTGTGTATGAAAGTCCTGTCCTCGTTGAAGTCCGCCAAATCCCGTCATCGCGACTGCAAGATCGTGCGCCGTCGCGGCAAGGTTTTCGTGATCTGCAAGAGCAATCCGCGCTTCAAGGCACGGCAGCGCTGAGCGCGAAACAGGTTTACGCCGGGGCCGCTCACGCGGCCCCGATCGTTTTTGGACCTGGCGCACGGATCGCGGCTGCGACGCTGCAGCAAGCGCGGTGATCTGCTAAAAATCATGCGCGAAGCGCAGCTTGCGCTGTGGGGAGAGTCACATGAATCGCTCGATTGTCGTATCTGCCGGGCTGGTGAGCGGCGTACTCATGCTGGCCAGTGCGGTCGTCCATGCCGATACGTTGCAGACCCAAGTGCGCCGCGAAGCGCGCATGGATATGCCCCGGCGCGGTTTGACCATGGCGCAGGTCGAAAAGCGTTTCGGCGCGCCCGAGCGGAGGTTGCCCGTGCGCGGAGGCGGCAGCCGCTGGCAGCCGCCGATCCACCGATGGGTCTACCCCGGCTATATCGTGTATTTCGAACACAAGATCGTGATCCACAGCGTCGCCGACGCGCCGCATGGCGAGCGGCCGGTGCGCTGATGGTTGATGCGCCCTGGCGCTGGCCTGCCGAATGGGAAGCGCAGGCCGGCGTTCTGATCGCGTGGCCGCACGCTGAAACCGACTGGGCGCCGCGCCTTTCCGCGGTAGAAGAAACCTACGTCGCACTGGCCGCAGCAATCGCACGCTTCGAGCGTTGCGTCATCTGCGTTTCCGGAAGCGCCCTCGAGCAGCACGTCCGCGTCCTGCTGGCTGACGCGGGCGTCGATAGCACCCACGTCGGCTTCGTGCGGGTTTCCTATCACGACACCTGGCTGCGCGACTCGGGGCCGCTGATCCTCGAAGGCCGCACCGGGTTCGCCTATGCCGACTTCCGCTTCACCGGCTGGGGCGGCAAGTTCGCGGCCCAATCCGACGATGCCCTGATCCAGGGGTTACTCGAGCGAGGTGTCTTTGCGACAGGCGTGCACCAGCGCCATGAATTCGCCTTGGAAGGCGGCGCGATCGAAGGCGATGGCGCCGGCACGCTGCTGACGACCTGGCGCTGTCTGCATCAGCGGCATCCCCTGTCCAGCCGCAGGGAACTGGAGGCTGTCCTGCGCGGCGCACTATCCGCGGATCGCGTGCTGTGGCTGGAGCGCGGCTACCTGGAAGGCGACGATACCGACGCCCACATCGACACGCTGGCGCGGTTCAGTCCGGATGGCGGCATCGTCTATCAGGCGTGCGACGACGCGCGTGACACACATCATTCCGAACTGGCAGCGATGCGCGACGAACTCTCCCGACTGCGCGATCGGTATGGCCACCCCTACCCCCTGCACGCCCTGCCCTGGGCACGCCCCATACTCGACAGCGGGCGCCGGCTGGCTGCTTCCTATGCGAATTATCTGGTCATCAATGGCGCCGTGCTGGTGCCGGCCTATGGCGATGCGGCCGATGCCGATGCCGCGCGCGTCGTCGGCCGAGCGCATCCCGGGCGGGAGATCGTTCCCGTTCCGTGCCGATCCCTGATCTGGCAGAACGGCAGTCTGCATTGCGTGACCATGCAGATTCCTGCCGGAGCGCTCAACGGCGCAGCCGGCTAAACTCGCGTTTTGACCCTTGCAAACCATGCCCCGCACCACGCTCTCGCTGGCGCTGCTGCAGCAGCGCGATCACGGATCACGCCAGGACAATCTCGATGCGATCGCAGCGGATCTGCGCGCGGTGGCTGCGGACGGCGCGCAGCTCGTACTGCTGCAGGAACTGCACAACGGTGCGTACTTCTGCCAATGCGAGGACAGCGCCGAGTTCGAGCGTGCCGAATCCATCCCCGGCCCCAGCACTGAATTTCTCGCCAAGCTGGCCGCAGAATTGAATCTGGTGATCGTGGCGTCGCTGTTCGAGCGACGCGCGGCCGGGCTTTACCACAACACGGCCGTCGTACTCGATAAGACTTCAGGAATAGTCGGTAAGTACAGGAAAATGCACATTCCTGACGACCCGGGCTTTTACGAGAAATTCTATTTCACGCCGGGCGACCTGGGCTTCGAGCCCATCGAAACCTCGCTGGGACGGCTGGGTGTTCTGGTGTGCTGGGACCAGTGGTACCCGGAAGCCGCGCGATTGATGGCCTTGCGCGGCGCCGACATCCTGCTCTACCCCACCGCCATCGGCTGGGATCCCACCGACAGCGAGGCCGAGCGGCAGCGTCAGCGCGAAGCCTGGCTCACCGTTCAGCGCGGCCACGCTATCGCCAACGGCCTGCCGCTCGCGGCGTGCAATCGGGTCGGCTTGGAGCCCGCGCCACAAGGCGGTGCGGGCATCCAGTTCTGGGGCAACAGTTTCGCCTGTGGTCCACAAGGCGAGATGCTGGCACACGCGGGCAGCGAACAACCCGCGCGCCTGCTGGTCAAGGTAGATCTGCAACGCAGCGAACAAGTGCGCCGCATCTGGCCGTTCCTGCGCGACCGGCGCATCGACGCCTACGGCGAGATCCTGCGCCGGTATCGCGACTGATGCTACCCGCAGCCGCTCCGGCAGTTACGGGCACCCTGCCCGAGCAGCCCATTGCTCGCGTTGTTCGCGATGGCGTCGAGTTCGTGTTGCTGGGAACCGCCCACGTGTCCCGGCAGAGTGTCGAAGCGGTGCACACGCTGCTGAATGCCGAACCGTTCGAAGCGGTGGCCGTTGAATTGTGCGCCAGCCGTGCCGAGGGTCTGCGCAATCCCCAAGCGATACTGCAGATGGACCTGTTCCGCGTGGTGCGCGAAGGCAAGGTCGGCATGGTGGCAGCCAGCTTGGCGCTGGGCGCGTTCCAGCGCCGCATCGCTGAGCGTTTCGGCATCGAGCCCGGCGCCGAGATGCTGGCCGCGATGCAGGGCGCCGACCAACGCGGGCTGCCCAGCTGGCTGATCGATCGTGAAGTAGGCACCACGCTGAAACGCGCCTGGCGCGGCGTTGGTTTGCGCGAGCGCATGCGCATTCTCGGCAGCCTGGCCGCCGGCGTACTGGGTGGCGAGGATGCCAGCGAGCAGGAGATCGAAGCGCTGAAGCAGGGCGATCTGTTGGAGGACGCATTCGGCGAGTTCGCGCGCGATTCGGCCGCGCTTTACCGCGGGCTGATCGAGGAACGCGATCGCTACATGGCCGCCAGCCTGCTGCAGCACGTGCAACGTGACCCACAGATCAAGCGCGTCCTGGTTGTGATCGGTGCCGGGCATCTGGCCGGCATCAGCCGCCTGCTCGATGCGGGCGAGTTGAATCCGGCTCGCGATTTGCCTGAACTTGATCGCATACCGCCGGCCTCGCGCTGGCCGAAGTGGATCGCGATCGGCGCCGTACTGGCACTGTTCGCGGTGATCGCCTACGCCTTCTTCAAGAATCCGGCACTGGGTCGCGCCGCGCTGCTGGATTGGGCCCTGTTGACGGCCGGGCTGGCCGCGCTTGGCGGCATCCTGGCCGGCGGTCATCCACTGAGCGTTCTGGTCGGCGCGGTGGTGGCGCCGTTCAAACCGATCCGCATACTGCCGCCCGGTGCCTTTGCCGCCATGACCGAGCTGATGCTGCGCCGGCCGCGCGTGGCTGATTTCGAGGCGCTCAAGCGCGATCTGGTCGAGTGGCGCGGCTGGTGGCGCAACCGCGTGGCGCGTACGCTGCTGCTGTTTCTGCTGGTGAATCTCGGGGCGCTGATCGGCGAGTATGTCGCCGGTATCAAGATTCTGCGCGCGGTTCTGTAGCCCGGGTTTTCATCCCGCACGGCGCGCGTACAGCAGCCACGCCAGGCCGAGGTGCAACAGCAGCACCAGCAGTGAAGCTGCGACACGCTGGCGCCTGAATTCGTGCGGCCAGGCCGGATCGCGCGCGTCGCGCAGCAGCCAGATGGCGAAACCAGCTCCAGTGGCTGCCACAGCGAGAATCTGCGCAACACCCAGCAACAGCAAGGCTGCGAACGCCAACAGGCTGGGCAGGACAGCCTCGACCAGCCGCGCGGCAGGCTCGCCCGACGTGAGCGCCCTGCCCCAGCGCATGCCGCCCAGAAAGCTCAGGATGACCGCCGCGTAAAGCTCGAACACGATCGCTCCGGCCAGCGCATCGGGACGTCCCGAACTGGCGTAGCCCAGCGCCGCGACGAAGGGCAGCAGACCCGCGCCCATCAGCCATGCCATGGCGCGCGAGGTTGCTCCTTGGAGCTGGGTGTCCGTAGACGGAAGACTCATGCGCGGGCTCGTCATTTTTTGCGGGCGGGCAGCATAGTCGAATCGGCGTTGGCGCAATTTGCACTGCGCGGTTTGGTCTCGACGTGGCTGCGGGCCGCCCTCCAGCGCGTGTGTCAAGCCTGAAAATGACTAAAAGCTGAATGAATCGCCTGCGGCGTTGACATCGCGCGATATGGTGTTATAGTTACATACAACACCACTTTAGCGGTTCGCCAAAACGGAGTCCGACATGAGTATCGCATCCAGCCGCACCTTCAGTGTCCTGTCCGCCGTGTTGATGACCATCGCCATGTTGATCGGCATCCGTGCCGGCTTCGATGCATCGCCGGTGGCGCACACCCATTCACTTGCCCGCTGAGTCAGGAATTCGACATGAACGCTTCCAAGTTCACCATCGCCATTGCCGCGACCCTGATCACGCTGCTGCTGCTGGCCGGCGTCCGTGCCGGCTTCAGCGGTCCGACCCTGATCACGCACACCGCCGCATCCGCCAGGCACGCGGTCTAACCGGAGATCCGGCATGAACGCCAAGACCCACAAGACACATCTGTGCGCCGTCACAATCGCCCTGATGCTGTCGTCGCTGGCCCTGCTGGGTGCACGCGCGGGCTGCGAGATCGGCGTCGTGCGCAATGTGCGCAGCCGACCGGCTCCCATGCTGCAGGTGTCGCGCACAGCGATCAGCGGCGATTTGCCGGTGGTTGCCGTGGGCGATCGTGCGGGGGCCGGTCTGGAAACGGGCATGCCCTACTATTCGTTTGCCGCCCGCAGCATCCGTCTCTGATGGAAAACGCCACATGACCGTCACCTGGAACGACAGTGTCCCGATCTATCGCCAGCTGCGCGATCGCGTAGTGGCGATGATCCTCGACGGCGCTCTGAAGGAAGGCGATGCGCTGCCCTCGGTGCGCCAGGTCGCGGCCGACTTTCAGATCAATCCGCTGACTGTATCCAAGGCATACCAGGAGTTGGTCGACGAAGCGCTCGTCGAGAAACGCCGCGGTCTCGGCATGTACGTGACCGAAGGCGCGCACGCCAAACTTCTAGGCAGTGAGCGCGAGCGTTTTCTGAACGACGAATGGCCGGCCCTGCTGGAGCGCATCGCGCGCATGGGGCTGCAACCCGAAACCCTGCTCAAGGCCGCCGGCCGCAAGGGGAATGACCAATGACTGCGCTGATCGAAGCACAGGGCCTGCGCAAGAGCTACAAAAATACCGAAGCGTTGCGCGGCATCGATTTCAGTGTCGAGCCCGGTCGCATACTCGGACTGATCGGCCCCAACGGCGCGGGCAAGACCACGGCGCTCAAGGCCATCCTCGGGCTGACCGATTTCCAGGGTCGACTGCGTGTGCTCGGCCACGACCCGCGTATCGGACGCGAGCACATGATGCGCGAGGTGTGCTTCATCGCCGACGTGGCCGTGCTGCCGCGCTGGATCCGTGTGCAGCAAGTCGTCGACTTCGTCGCCGGCGTGCACCCCAAGTTCGACCGCACGCGCTGCGAGACTTTTCTGGCGCGTACGCAGATTCCGCGTGCAGCGCGTGTGCGCGAACTGTCCAAGGGCATGATCGTGCAGTTGCATCTGGCGCTGGTGATGGCCATCGACGCACGCCTGCTGGTGCTGGACGAGCCCACGCTGGGCCTTGATCTGCTGTATCGCAAGCAGTTTTATCAAAGCCTGCTCGAGGATTACTTCGACGAGCAGCGCACCATCCTGATCACCACGCATCAGGTCGAGGAAATCGAAAACATCCTCAGCGACGTGATGTTCATCCGCGATGGACGCATCACGCTGCAGACCGATATGGACAGCCTCGGCGAGCGTTACGCCGAGGTCATGGTCGCGGCCGAGCACGCCGAGGCTGCGCGCGCGCTGAAACCGCTCAGCGAACGCAGCGTATTCGGCAAAACGGTTTATTTGTTCGACGGCGTCGAACGACAGCAATTGCAGGCGCTGGGTGAAGTGCGCCGGCCTTCGTTGGCCGACATCTTCGTGGCCACCATGCAGGGCTCCTACACATGAACAATCTGACCTGGCTGTTGAAGCGTGAATTCTGGGAACACCGCGGCGGGTTTTTCTGGGCGCCG
>JAJYQO010000093.1 GCA_021794575.1 Pseudomonadota bacterium
TCGATGACTTCATCAAGTACCGCGGCGAAGCCGGCGCGCGCGAGGCCGGGCGCCTGCGCCTGGAAGGCAAGGACTACGTCGTGCAGGAAGGCGACGTGCTGCACTTCCGTTTCAACGTGTGAGCGCGCTGCGTCACTGCGCCGCCGTGCTTGCAAACCGCGGCAGGAGGCCCGGTTTTGCAAACTGATCTTTAGTGCCGGCCTGGGATACAAACGAGGCCGCGATCAGCGCTCGCGCAATTGCGCATCCAGCGCGGCCAGTTCCTGCGGTGTGCCCAGGTTGTGCCAACGGCCGGCGTAGTGTTCGCCGCTGATCCGCCCGGCGCGCATTGCGGCCAGCAGTAGCGGTGCGAGTTTGAAGCGCGGCGGCGTTGCGGCAGCGCCGGGCTCGTCGCCAAGCACCTCGCGCCAGTGATCGAACAGGGCAGGGCGGTATACGCCGATGTTGCCGAAGGTCAGGCGCGGCGCGCCTTCGCCGCGCAGCAGGCCGTCGCGCAGGACGAAATCGCCTGCGGTGTGGTACGACGGGTTGTCCACCATCACCAGGTGCGCCAGGCCCGCAGGCCGCGCCGGCAGCGCGGCGTAGTCGAAGTCGGTGTAGAGATCGGCGCTGATGGCGATGAACGGCTCGTCGCTGCCCAGCAGCGGCAGCGCGCGCAGCATGCCGCCACCGGTTTCCAGTGGCTCCTCGCCCTCGTGGCTGTAGCGGATGCGCAGACCCCAGCGCGCGCCGTCGCCCAGCGCTTCGGGAAACTGCTCACCCAGGTGCGCGGTGTTGATCACCACGTAGCGCACACCCGCCGCGGCGAGGCGTTCGAAGTGGTATTCGATCAGCGCCTTGCCGGCCAGTTGCAGCAGCGGCTTGGGTGTGGTGTCGGTGAGCGGGCGCATGCGCTCGCCGCGACCGGCGGCCAGGAGCAGCGCCCTCACGCGCGTGGCACCGTCAGATCGCGTCCGGCGCTGGCGCGTTCCAGCAGCGCGGCAAGATCGGTGAACGCGGTATCGGCGCGCGCGGCCTCGAGCGTGTAGGCCAGCACGCGCGGCAGGTCGGCCAGATAGCCGGCCTTGCCGTCGCGGTAGTACAGCCGGCAGAAGATGCCCAGAACCTTCATGTGCCGCTGCAGGCCCATGCGGTGGAAGGCGCGCAGGAAATCCGCGGCGTCGCGCGATTGCGGCCACAGGCCCGCGGCCACCGCGCGCGCGCGATGATCCAGCGCCCAGGCCTCGACGCGCCTGGGCGGCCATGCGACATAGCAATCCTTCAGCAGCGAGACCAGGTCGTAGGTGAGCGCGCCGCACACGGCATCCTGGAAGTCGATGATGCCTACGCCGCCGTCCGGCAGCGCCAGCAGGTTGCGGCTGTGGTAGTCGCGGTGCACGAACACGCGCGGTTGCGCCAGTGCGCTGTCCACCAGCCGGCGCATGGCCAGCTCGAGCGTGTCCCAGTCGTCGCAGGACAGCTCGACGCCCAGATGTCGCTGCAGGAACCAGGTGGGCAGCAGTTCCATCTCGTCGATCAGGCGCGCCTCGTCGTAAGGCGGCAGACCGGTGCAGTCGGCATCGCGCTGCATGCGCAGCAGCGCGTCCAGTGCCGCGCCGTACAGCGTCTCGACACTTGCCGCGTCGAGCAGCGGCAGGTAGGTCGCGTTGCCCAGATCCTGCATGGCGATGAAGCCCTGGTCGACATCGGCGGCCTCGACTTCAGGCGCGTCGAGGCCGGCTGCACGCAGGCGCCGCGCCACGTCCAGCCAGGGGCGGATGTCCTCGCGCGCGGGCGGCGCGTCCATCACGATCACGCTGCGGCCATCGGCGCGCAGGCCGCGCCAATAGCTGCGGAAACTGGCGTCGCTGGAGGCGGGCGTCAGGACGAGCGCGTCTTCGCGCAGCGTCCGGCGCGCCCAGCGCAGACGCGCGGTGGCGCGGTCGATGGCGTCGTTCATGGGCATGCGGGATGGCAAAGCGCAAGCATAGCGGGCGCGTCGCGCGTCGCGCGGTGTGCCCGCGGGGGAATGGTGTCCGTCCGTCGTCATGCCACGCCGGCGCGTGCGCCATCCGTGGTCCATGGGGATGCCGCAGCGGTGGATTTCCGCGTGCGTCGGGGCGACGCTGCGGCAGGCGTTGCCGGCGCGTCCTGATAAACTGGCCCGCTTTCCGAGGACGCTGCCATGCATGTGATCGAGGGCGGTTTCGCCACCCCGCGCGGGCGCATCGCGCTGGTCGCGGCGCGCTTCAACGGACATATCGTCGATGCGCTGATCGCCGGTGCGCGCGACACGCTGGTGCGCCACGGCGTCAGCGACGACGCCATCGACCTGTTGCGCGTGCCCGGCGCCTTCGAACTGGGACCGGTGGCCGCGCGCCTGGCCGCGAGCGGCAAGTACGCGGCGGTGATCGCGCTGGGCTGCGTGATCCGCGGCGCCACCGCGCACTTCGAATACGTCGCCGGCGCAGCGGCCAACGGCATCGCGCAGGCGGCGCAGGCGGGCAGGGTGCCGGTGATCTTCGGCGTGCTCACCACCGAAAATATCGAGCAGGCCATCGAACGCGCCGGCACCAAGGCCGGCAACAGGGGCGCCGATGCCGCGCTGGCGGCGATCGAGATGATCGATCTCTACGCCAAGCTGGGCGCATGAGCGGACCGCGCCGCCATCACGTCGCGCCGGTCGGGGTGGATCTGGTCGCGCGCGGTCGCGCGCGGCGGCGCGCGCTGCAGGCGTTGTATGCGTGGCAACTCTCAGGCACGCCGATCAGCGGCGTGATCGAGCAATTCCGCCACGAACAGGACATGGAAGTGGCCGACCTCGAATACTTCGAGGATCTGGTCAAGGGGGTGGCCGCGCATCTCGAGGAACTCGATGCCGGCCTGGCGCCGCTGCTCGATCGTCCGGTCGCGCAGGTCGATCCGATCGAGCGCGGTGTGCTGCGCTTGGCCGCGTACGAACTGCGCCATCGCGCCGATGTGCCCTACCGCGTGGTGCTCAACGAGGCCATCGAAGTCACCAAGCGCTTCGGCGCCGACCACGGGCACAGCTACGTCAATGGCGTGCTCGATCGCCTGGCCGCGCAGTGGCGCGCGCCCGAGTACCGCGCCACGCGCGGCTGACGTGCCCGAGTTCGATCTGATCGGAACGATCCGCGCGCGCGCCGGCGCGCAGCGGCCGGATGTCGCGCTCGGCATCGGCGATGACGCGGCGCTGCTCGAGCCCGCGCCAGGCATGCAACTGGTGGCCTGCACGGACACGCTCAATGCGGGCGTGCACTTTCCCCGCGGCACCGCGCCGGAGGCCATCGGCTGGAAGGCGCTCGCGGTGAACCTGTCGGATCTCGCCGCGATGGGCGCCACCCCGGCCTGGGCGCTGCTGGCGCTCAGCCTGCCGCGGGACGCCGCCGCGTTCGTCGCGGCCATGGCCGAAGGCTTCGCGCGCCTGGCCACGCAGCACGGCGTGACGCTGGTGGGTGGCGATACCACGCGCGGGCCGCTCGCCCTCACCGTCACCGCACTGGGGCAGGTGCCGGCAGGCGCCGCGCTGTTGCGCGGCGGCGCGCGCGCCGGCGACGCCGTGCTGGTCACCGGCACGCTTGGCGACGCAGCGGCCGGGCTGGCCCTGGTGCAAGGGCGCCTGTCCGCTCTGGCGCCAGCGGTCGCACAGGTTCTGCGCCGGCGGCTGGACTACCCGCAGCCGCGCGTGGCCGCCGGTCTGGCGCTGCGCGGCATAGCCAGCGCATGCATCGATCTCTCCGACGGTCTGCTGGCGGATCTCGGCCACGTCTGCACCCGCAGCGGCGTGGGCGCCGAGATCGATCTCGAGGCGCTGCCGCTGTCCGCGGCGCTGCAGGCTGCACTGGCGCCGGCGGACGCGCGGCAATTGGCGCTGGCCGGCGGCGACGATTACGAATTGTGCTGCAGCGTGCCACCGGTGCGGCTGGATGCGGCACTGGCCGCGCTGCGTGCCGCCGGTTGCGCCGGGCACGTGATCGGCCGCATCACCGCCGATGCCGGCGTGCGCGTCCTCGATGCGCGGGGCGAACCCGTTACGCCGGCGCGGCGCGGCTACGAGCACTTCGCATGAACGACGCGCTGAGCCGCGAACAGCGCCGCGCGTTGCTGGCGCACGCCGATGGCTGGATCGCGTTGGGCTTCGGCAGCGGCCTGTCGCCGTGGGCGCCGGGTACCGCCGGATCGCTGGCGGCGCTGCTGCCCTGGCTGGCGCTGCGTACGCTGCCGCTGCCGCTGTATCTACTGGCGCTGGCGCTGGCGTTCGCGTTGGGGGTGTGGGCCTGCGGCCGCGCCGCGCGGCGTGTGCGGCTGCACGATCCGGGTGCCTTCGTGTTCGACGAGTTCGTCGGTCAGTGGACGGCGCTGCTGTTCGTGGCGCGCGGTCCATGGTGGGCGGTGCTGTCGGCCTTCGCGCTGTTCCGACTGTTCGATGTGTGGAAACCCTTTCCCGTAGGCTGGGCCGACCGCCGCCTGCGCGGCGGCCTGGGCGTAATGGCCGACGACGTGCTCGCGGGCCTGATGGCCGCGGCCGTGCTGGCGCTGGCGCTGCGTGTGCTGGCGTAATGAATGCCCCGCTGCGCCGGACCGTCCATCCGGATTTTCCGATGCATGCCTCCCCCGCATGTCACGGACCTTGAAGCAACCTGATTCGCGCTGAAGTCCGGCGGGTTTCCCTTCGGCCGGCTCAGGACAGGCCCTTCTTCGGGGGGAGAAGGGCCGGATGCGGGTTCGCGGCGGCAGCATGAGGTTGTCGGATTCATGGTGGCGATTGCCCTGCGCCGAACCCCCACCCCAATCCATCTCCTCTCCCGGCGGGTGAGGGACTTGCGGTTGCTGAATTTCGACGCGGATCAAATGAAGTAATCGAACCGTATAAATGGTGAACGAATGCAACGGCATTTCTCATGCTTTGCTTCGATTCGGGCAGTGGTTGCGTGTCGTGGGGGCATCCGCATCCGCAGTGCGGAGCAGATCCTTGGCGCGTCGCGCGATTCGAGGATGCACCGCCGTGGCCATGGAACCGGCCTTCAGCGCAGTTTCCTTCCGTCGCTCATGAGGTCATCTGGTCATGCACACGCACAGGCAGATAGGCAGGCTTCTTGGTTTGACTGGGATCACGGCTTTGACGATAGCCATGGCGTTGCCATGCGCAGCCCAACCGGCGCCATTGACCGTATTGGCGCACAACCGTCCACGCGGTATCGCAGCCGCGCATTACGTCGGCAGGCATGACCCGAATGCGGTCTTGGATGTGGTCATCGCACTGAATTTGCGCAACCAGGCGGAGCTGCAGCAGTTGCTGGCCAACGTGCAGAACCCGCGCAGTCCCAGCTACCACGCGTTTCTCACGCCCGCGCAATTCACCGCCGAGTTCGGACCCACCCAGAGCCAAGTGCAGGCCGTCACCCAGTACCTCGCCAGCGAGGGCGTACAGGTGACGGACGTCAGCTCGAACCGCCAGCTGCTGCATGTGCACGCCTCGGTTGCGACGCTGCAATCGGCTTTCCACGTGGCGATTGGCGACTACACGCTCAACGGCCGCAGTTTCTATGCCCCGGTCGGCTATCCCCAGTTGCCGAGTGCGCTGGCCGGCATGGTGACCGCAGTGATCGGGCTCAGTGACTTCAACCAGATGCGGCCATTGTCCATACCTGCGTCCGGCGCTGCCGTCGCCACTCCGAACAAGGGCAAGCCCGGCGGCGGCGGCACGACGCCCGCAGGCTACTCGCCGCAGCAGATCGCCACGGCCTACAACTGGCCAGCCGTCACCAACACCGGCAACGGCGCGGGCCAGACCATCGCCATCGCCACGGCGTATTCGTTCAAGAGCAGTGATCTGACCGGGTTCTGGAACCAGTACGGGTTGCCCAATCACACCGTCACCATCGTGCCGGTGGGTGGCAGCACCACGCGCACCAACGTCGAGACCACGATCGACATCGAGCGCAGCGGTGCGATGGCGCCCGGAGCGACGATCCTCGTTTACGAGGGCGCCAACGCGCAGTTGACGACATTCACCGATGTCTACAACACGATCGTCACCGCCAACGCGGCCAGTGTCATGACCACGAGCTGGGGCACGGCGGAATCCAACATGTCCACCACCACCCTCAACGCTGACGACAACATCTTCAAGCAGGCTGCCGCGCAGGGAATTTCGGTGTTTGCCGCCGCCGGCGACAATGGCTCATCGGACGGCACATCCAATACCGACGAGGCTGATTACCCGTCGTCCGATCCCTATATCGCGGCTTGTGGCGGTACCACCTTGAACCTCAGCAGCAGCGGTGCGATCGCATCGGAAACGGCGTGGTCGGGCAGCGGCGGTGCCGAGAGCCATTACTTCGCGGAGCCGACGTGGCAGGTCGGGACCAACGTGCCCGAGGATGGCTATCGCCAGACCTCGGATTTTTCCCTGGATGCCGACCCCAACACCGGTTACTCCGTCCTTTATGGCGGCAAGTGGTCCGTCTATGGCGGCACCAGCTTCGTTGCGCCACAGATGGCGGCCCTGTTCGCGGTACGTAATGCCAGTGCCGGCTCGCGTTTGGGCCAGTCCAATTCGGCGATCTACAACCTGGCCAATACCGCCAGCTACAGCGCCGATTTCCATGACATCACCAGCGGTTCCAATGGGGCATTCTCGGCGGGTCCGTACTGGGATCATCCGACCGGTTGGGGCTCGGTCGAAGCCAGCAATTTCATCACCGATATCAAGTAAGGGCCGGTGTGCAAAACAGACAAACGGGCGCGGCTTTGCCGCGCCCGTTTGTCTGCATGTAGTCGCTTCGAATCCGGCGGCAGGATGCCGGGTTCTGCGAGCCGATCCGTAGGCCGATATCGCGGGGTGCGGACCGTGCGGCAAGCCATGGATGGCTCGCCGCGCTGAGTGCGTGGTACCGACTCGTGTATCCCCGGGCTCGGTCCATGCGCGTCCGAATCCTTCAGCGCAGCAGCACCCACAGTCCGAGCGCGGCGAACAGCAGCGCCGCCAACGTGCGCGTCAGCTTCAGCGGGATGCGCCGCGCATAGCGCGCACCCAGCCATACCGTGGGCGCGTTTACCGCCAGCATGCCCAGTGTGCTGCCGGCCACCACTTGCCAGTAGGGCGTGAAATCCGCGCCCAGGATCAGCGTGGCCACCTGCGTCTTGTCGCCCATCTCGGCAAGGAAAAACGCGATGGCGCTGGTCACGAACACGCCGTGACCGTCGCGCGCGCCGGCGTCGGATTCATCGACGCGGTCCGGCCGCAGCGTCCACGCCGCCACCAGCAGCAGAGAGACGCCCACCGCCCAGCGCTGCACCGGCGGCGTCAGCAGTGCGCCCAGCCACTCGCCGGCCAGCGCGGCTAGCGCGTGGTTGAACAGCGTGGCGACGAAAATGCCGAGCACGATCGGTCGCGGTCTGCGAAAACGCGCGGCCAGCACCAGGGCAAGCAATTGCGTCTTGTCCCCTAATTCGGCCAACGCCACGCCGGCGAACGCGATCCAGAGGGTATGCATGGGCTACTGCTCCATCCGGGCAGACACGGCAAGGCGCGTGTGGTCGGCCCGGTTGGCGGCTACACGCGCCCGCGGTCTTGCCATGGTTGCTGCCGCAACCCGCGCGCGCCATGGCCATCGGCCAAGCATGTTGACGTGCGCTCCGCGTTGCCGCGGCCGGCTACTCCCCGAGGGATGGCGCGCAGTGTAGGGCCGCGCGCGCCTTCATGCAGCCGGCGACCACGGGTTGTGCGGCCACGCTCGTCGTGCAAGGCGATTCGACGATGCAGTTGCATGCCTGACCGCAGCTTGCAAGCAGGCCCGCGCGACCGTTTGTTGATGCGCTGACTCCAGCATGCAATCGCTGCGCGGACGTGCGCCGCGAGTTCCATGGCTTTCGGCCCATCCGCGTGCGTGCGGCTTGCGCTAGCGTGCGGATGTTTCCGATGGAGTCGCGATTATGTGCAAACGTATGTCCATGGGGCTGCTGGGCGGCCTGCTGATGCTGGTTGGTGCGCCGCTGCAGGATGTCGCCGCCGGCGAAGCCGCGCTGCCCGCCGGCAATCCCTTCGCGGCACCCAGCGCGTTGCCGTATCAACTGCCGCCTTTCGACCGTATCGGCAACGATGATTACGCGCCGGCCTTCGCCGCCGGCATGGCGCAGCAGCGTGCGGAGATGGCCGCCATCGCCGGCAATCCGGCGCCGGCCACCTTCGACAACACGCTGGTGGCGATGGAACGCTCGGGCCGGCTGCTGGATCGCGTCGGCCTGGTGTTCTTCAACCTCGCATCCAGCGACACCAATCCCGCGATCCAGAAGCTCGAGGAGCAGTTGGCGCCGCAACTGGCCGCGCATCGCGACGCCATCCTGCTCGATCCGAAGCTGTTCGCACGCGTCGATGCGCTGTATCGGCAGCGCGACAAGCTCGGCCTCAACGCCGAACAGGTGCGCCTGATCGAGCGCCAGCACATCAGCTTCGTGCGCGCCGGCGCGCGCCTTTCGCCGGGACAGAAGAACCGGCTACGCAAGCTCAACGCGCGCATTGCCGGGCTGGAAACGCAGTACGAGCAGCGATTGTTGGCAGCCAGCAATGCCGGCGCGCTGGTGGTGGACGATCCTGCGCAACTGGCCGGCATGGACGCGGGCGCCATCGCCGCCGCGGCGGAAGCCGCGAAGGCGCGCGGGCTGTCCGGCAAGTACGTGATCGCGCTGCAGAACACCAGCGGCCAGCCTGCGCTGACCGACCTCACGCGCCGGGAGCTGCGCCAGCGCCTGTTGGCGGCATCTCTGCAGCGCGGTTGGCAGGCCGGCGCCACCGACGAGCGCGGGCTGATCACCGAGATCGCTCGGCTGCGCGCCGAGCGCGCGCATCTGCTGGGCTACTCCAGCCACGCCGCCTACGTGCTCGAGGATGCCACTGCCCGGACGCCGGCGGCGGTGAACGCCATGCTGGCGCAACTGGCGCCGCCCGCCGTGGCCAATGCGCGCCGCGAGGCCGCAGTCCTGCAGCGCGCCATCGATGCCGAAGGTGGCGGCTTCAAGTTGACCGCCGCCGACTGGGCGCACTATGCCGAGAAGGTACGCACACAGCGTTACGCTTTCGACGAAAGCCAGATGCGGCCCTACTTCGAGATGCGGCACGTGCTCGAGGATGGTGTGTTCTACGCCGCCACGCGCCTGTACGGCATCACCTTCAAACGCCGCACCGACCTGCCCGTGTACCACCCGGATGTGCAGGTCTACGAAGTATTCGATGCCGACGGCAGTCCGCTGGGCCTGTTCATGGCCGATTACTACGCCCGGCCCAGCAAGCGTGGCGGCGCGTGGATGAACAATTACGTCGACCAGTCGCACCTGCTGGGCACGCGGCCGGTGGTGGTCAACAACCTCAACGTTCCCAAGCCGCCGGCGGGGCAGCCCACGCTGCTGAGCTTCGACGAGGTCAACACCGCGTTCCACGAGTTCGGCCACGCGCTGCACGGGCTGTTCTCCAACGTGACCTACCCGCTGTTGTCCGGTACCAACGTGCCGCGCGATTTCGTCGAGTACCCATCGCAGGTCAACGAAATGTGGGCCACCTGGCCGGAGGTGCTGACGCATTACGCGCGCCACTACCAGACCGGTGCGCCGATGCCGCAGGCGCTGGTGGAGAAGGTGCTCGCCGCGCAGAAGTTCAACCAGGGCTACGCCACCACCGAGTACCTGGCCGCCGCGCTGCTGGACCAGGCCTGGCACCAGATCGGCCCGGCGCAGGTACCGCAGGCCGCGCAGGCCGAGGCTTTCGAGCACGCCGCGCTGCAGCGGGCCGGGGTGGCGTTCGATCCGGTGCCGCCGCGCTACCGCAGCACCTACTTCGCGCACATCTTCGGCGGCGGTTACGCAGCCGGCTACTACAGTTACATCTGGAGCGAGGTGCTGGACGCCGACAGCGTGGACTGGTTCAGACGCCATGGTGGCCTGAGGCGCGAGAATGGCGATGCCTTCCGCAACAAGTTGCTCTCCAAGGGCGGCAGCGTCGACGCCATGACGCTGTTCCGCGATTTCTACGGCGCCGCGCCGGACATCAAGCCGCTGCTGGAGCGGCGCGGTCTGGTCGCAGCCAGCGATACCTGATGCGGCGCTGACGATTGCGGGTAACGGGGGCCATGGATGCCCCCGTTTTTTCGTGCGCTGCGCTGCGCCGCAACAGGGGGCTGATTACAATCGCGGATTCAGCCAGCGATCACCCGGCGCGTGCCCATGTCTTTGCCTACCAGTTTCGAGCCCGGTTCCATCGAGTCCAAGTGGTACGACTACTGGAAGGATCGTGGTTATTTCGCGCCCGATCCGGGGGCGCCGGGCGATACCTACTGCATCCTGCTGCCGCCGCCCAACGTCACCGGCACGCTGCACATGGGCCACGCCTTCCAGCAGACGATCATGGACGCGCTGATCCGCCACGCGCGCATGTCCGGCCGGCGCACGCTGTGGCAGGGCGGCACCGACCACGCCGGCATCGCCACCCAGAAGATCGTCGAGAACCAGCTGGCGGCGGAGGACAAGACGCGCCACGACCTCGGCCGTGAAGCCTTCGTCGAGCGCGTCTGGCAGTGGAAGAAACACTCCGGCTCGACCATCGGCAAGCAGATGCAGCGCCTCGGCGCCAGCGTCGACGGGTCGCGCGAGCGCTTCACCATGGACGCGGGCCTCTCGGCCGCGGTGCGCAAGGTGTTCGTCGAGTGGGCTCGCGCCGGCCTGATCTACCGCGGCAAGCGTCTGGTGCACTGGGATCCGGTGCTGCAGACGGCGGTGTCGGATCTGGAGGTCGACAATGAGGAGCGCGATGGCTTCCTGTGGTCGATCCTGTATCCGTTTTCGGATGAAACCCTGCGCGGGCCGAACGGCGAGCGCGGCCTGATCGTCGCCACCACGCGCCCGGAGACCATGCTGGGCGACGTCGCCGTGGCGGTGCATCCCGAGGACGAGCGCTACAAGAAATTCATCGGCAAGACGCTGACGCTGCCGCTCACCGGTCGCGAGATCCCGGTGATCGCAGACGACTACGTGGACCGCGAGTTCGGCACCGGCTGCGTGAAGATCACTCCCGCGCACGATTTCAACGACTACGCGATCGGGCAGCGCCACGGGCTACCGATGCCCAGCGTGCTGACGCTGGACGCGCGGATTGTTTCACCACAGGACGTCGCAGCCGACGATCCGGAAACGGAACCTGCGCAAGCAGGCACGTCACAGAGCGAACTGGAGCGCGTGACCAACCGGTTGTCCATGACAGTCGCAATCGGGCGGATCCCGCAGGTTTATCGGGGCCTCGACCGCTACGAAGCGCGCAAGCAGATCGTGGCCGATTTGGAAGCCCAAGGCGTGCTGCGCGAAACCAAGCCGCACAAGCTGCAGGTGCCGATCAGCCAGCGCTCGGGCGCGGTGATCGAGCCGATGCTGACCGACCAGTGGTTCGTCGATCTCACCCGCGACGTGCTGCCCGACGGCCGGCCGGGCGGGCGCAAGGCCATCACCGAACCCGCGCTCGAGGCCGTGCGCTCGGGTGCCATCAAGTTCGTGCCGGAGAACTGGAGCACCACCTACACGCAATGGCTGGAGAACATCCAGGACTGGTGCATCAGCCGCCAGCTCTGGTGGGGGCACCGCATTCCGGCGTGGTACACGCCGAGCGGCGACATCCTCGTTGGGGAGAGTCTCGAAGAAGCGATCGACTTCGAGATCGGACAACTGCAGCAGGAGATCGGACGACTCAAGGCCGGCTCGGCCATCGATAAGGCACGCGTTGCAGCGTACGAGGACAAGATCGGCAAGCTCGAATACTTCAAACAGCACCCGGACATGCTGGGGCAAGACCAGGACGTCCTCGACACCTGGTTCTCCTCCGCGCTGTGGCCGTTCTCCACACTGGGCTGGCCGAACCTGGATGGCCCGGTGAGCAACGAGCGCGGCGAAATCGTCGCCGACTGGCGCAGCGACCAGGCCTTCCTGCCCAGCGCGGTGCTGGTCACCGGCTTCGACATCATCTTCTTCTGGGTAGCGCGCATGGTGATGGCGACCACCTATTTCGTCGGCCGCAATCCGGATGGCAGCTACACACCGGAGCGACAGGCGTTGAAAGACCGCGTGCCCTTCCGCGACGTGTACATCAACGCCATCGTGCGCGACGCCGAAGGCCAGAAGATGTCCAAGTCCAAGGGCAATACCATCGATCCACTGGACCTGATCGACGGCATCGGCCTCGAGGAACTGGTGCGGAAGTCCACCGCCAGCCTGCTGATCCCGCAGGTGCGTGCCAGGGTCGAAAAGCGCATTCGCAAGGATTATCCCGAGGGCATCCAGGCGGTCGGCACCGACGCCCTGCGCTTCACCTTCGCCGCGCTGGCCACGCACGGACGCACCATCAACTTCGATCTCAAGCGAGCGGAAGGCTACAAGAACTTCTGCAACAAGCTGTGGAACGCCGCGCGTTTCGTGCTGATGAACACCGAGGGCTTCAGCGCCAGCGGCGAGCCGCCGCTGCGCACGGCGGCGGAGAAGTGGATCCATGTCCGCTTCTGGGAGACGATGAAGAGCGTCGCGGAAAACTTCGCCGCCTACCGCTTCGACCTGGTGGCGCAGGATCTGTACCAGTTCGTCTGGAACGACTACTGCGACTGGTTCGTCGAGCTGGCCAAGCTGGCGCTGGGCGGCGAAGACCAGGCTGCTGCCGCTTCCACCCGGCACACCCTGCTGGTCGTGCTGGAGGCCGCGCTGCGCGCCCTGCACCCGATCGTCCCCTTCATCACCGAGGAGATCTGGCAGGAAGTGGCACCGCGGCTGAGACTGGATGCAGGCAGCATTCTGGCGCGGCCGTATCCGTGCGTCGACCCGCACCCCGAGCGGCTGTCGGGCGCTGCGTTGGACGACTTCCGGGCGCACACGCGCCGTTTCCCGCTTGAATCGACGCAGATCGACACGCTGATCATTGCCGTCAACGAAGTGCGCAGCCTGCGCAGCCAGTTGGGTGTGTCGCCGGCGCGGCAGCTGCCGTTGCTGATCGAAGGACAGTTCGACGACGCAGGGCTGTTCGACAGCATCGCGCCCATGCTGCGAGCGCTGTGCCGCGTCGAGCGCATCGAGTACTTGCCCGCGGGGACGACACCGCCGGCTTCGGCAGCCAAGCCGCTGTTCGGCGCGGTGGTACACATTCCGCTGGCCGGCCTGATCGACCTCGACGCCGAGCGCGCGCGCGTCGCCAAGGAGTTGAAACGGGTGGAAACTGAAATCGCCAAATGCCAGGCCAAGCTGGGCAGCGCGACCTTTGTCGCCAACGCGCCGGCGGCGGTGGTCGAACAGGAGCGCCAACGCCTGGCCGACTGGGGCCTGCAACTGACGACCCTACGCGAGCACGCTGCGCGCCTCGGCTGATCCCGTCGCGCGACGTCCGAGTTTACGCGACCGGTGGTGGCGAGTCCTCGGGCGGCAGCAATTCGAGCGCCATCACGATGGCGTCCTCGCGATTTTTGCGCGCGGGGTAATAGCCGCGGCGGCGGCCGATCTCGTTGAAGCCGGCGTGTTCGTACAGCGCGATGGCGTGCCGATTGCTGGGGCGCACCTCCAGGAACACGCGCTGCACTTCATGCCACCGGGCCAGGTCGAGCATGCGCTTGAGCAGACGCTGACCATAGCCCTGACCTTGTTCGGAAGGCGCCACGCACAAGTTCAGCAAATGCGCCTCCTGCGCGGCGACCGACAAGATGCCGTAGCCGATGATGCGTGCGCCGCTGGCCAGCACCCAGGCGTTGTAGCCCGCGCTGAGGCAGTCGCGCAGGATGCCCCGCGTCCACGGAAACTCGTACGAGGCCATCTCGATTTCGGCCACTTGCGCAAGGTCGTCGGCGCGCATCGGACGCAGGATGGCCGGAAGCGCCTGCGGCAACGCAGCCATCACACCGCCTCCGTGTGGTGCGCGCGCAGGGTTTTCAGAGCGTGCCACAGACCGCGCTTGCGCGCGGGCTGCGCCAACATTTCGGCGGGCGTGTCGCTGCAGGCGATACAGGCGCGCGATTGCACGTCCAGCGGCAGGCGCCTGCCCAGCGCATCCAGCGTGTCGGCGCCGAGAGCGAGGTAGGCCGCGGCCGCGGGCAGCGTTTCGACGTGCGCGTCGAGCTCCACGCAAGGCGCGCGCTGCAAGGCGGGCGACAGGCACATCAGCGCCGCACGCAGCAGCGCCTGCTGGCGCGCATCGGCCGCGG
This sequence comes from Pseudomonadota bacterium, assembly GCA_021794575.1. Classification (GTDB taxonomy): domain Bacteria; phylum Pseudomonadota; class Gammaproteobacteria; order Xanthomonadales; family Rhodanobacteraceae; genus Metallibacterium. Next base: position 14,214 of record JAJYQO010000093.1, read on the forward strand.
CGCCCGCGGGCAGCAGCACGATCAAGGGCAGCACGCACCGTGCGGGCGCGGCGCTCGCCGCTGAGGCGGCAGGTGCCGGTGCAGCGGGCGCGACAGCGATCGGTGCAGCCGGCGTGGCCGGCGTGTCGGAGGCGGCCGGCGGCGCGCGGCGCAGTGCCAACGGCTGCACGCCGAGCGCGCGCAACAGGCGCAGATGCTCGGCGGTGGGCAATACAGCGGCGTTCATGATCCGCCGCGTCCACGCCGGCGCTGGCGCTGCCGCGCGGCCAGGCCCAGCAGCGTCAGCACCGGACCGGAGAGCACGTACAGCAGGATCACGCCGAAAGCCACGCGCGGCGGATCGATGGTCAGCGCCACCAACACCAGCACCACCACGAACAGCGCCATGAATGGTACGCGGTCGCCTGCGGGCCATGCCTTGAAGCTGAAATAGCGGAAGCGGCTGACCATCAGCAGCGCGGCGGCGGCGGTCACGAACGGCGTGACGAATACCAGCGTGCGCCCGTTCCAGCCCAGGCTTTGTGCCGCCCACAGATAAACCATGGTGAAGCCGGCAGCGGCCGGACTGGCCAGGCCCTGGAAATAGCGCTTGTCGGCCATGCCGACCTGGGTATTGAAGCGCGCCAGGCGCAATGCCGCGCAGGCGGCGTAGAGGAACGCCGCCGTCCAGCCGATGCGGCCCCAGATCGGCCCGTACGCGGACAACTTGGACAGCGACCACGCATACAGGATCAGGCTGGGCGCCAGGCCAAAGCTGACCAGATCGGACAGCGAGTCGTATTGCACGCCGAAGTCGCTCTGCGTGCCGGTCAGCCGCGCGACGCGTCCGTCCAGTCCGTCGAGCACGGCGGCCACGAACACCGCCAGTACCGCATCGCCGAAGCGTCCGCCCATGGCCGAGATGATCGCGAAAAACCCCGCGAACAGCGCGCCCGTGGTGAACAGATTGGGCAGCAGGTAAATGCCGCGGCGTGGTCGCCGCAAGTCAGGAGGCACTTCACTCATGCGGGCAGTTTAAACCAGGGTTGGCGGTACCTTGCGCTGCCGCCGGTGAGGGCGCCCGGCATGCTGCGCGAACGCCATCACGCTCCCGCCGGTGCTGGCGGCGCGCGCCGCGGGGGCTCTGCTAGAGTGACCGCGGTCACCTCAGGGGAGGCATCCCGATGCGTCGCATACTCCTGTTCGCCATGGCGTTGCTGCTGGCGCCGCTGGCCTCGGCCCAGGTTTACAGATGGGTGGACGGCAATGGCACGGTGCATTTTTCACAGACGCCGCCTCCCGCCGGCGTCAAGTACCAGATCATGCACCTGTCCAGCGACACCGGCACGACGGCAGGCGTCGCGCCCGCGCCGGCCGGCAGCGGCAGCAATGGCACCGGCGCGCCCGCGCAGCGGCCGCCCATGACCAATACGCCGGCCAACCGCACCGAGCTGTGCAAGCAGTTGCAGCAGAACCTGACGCTGTTGAACGGCTCCGAGGCTTTGAACGTGGCCGGGCCGGACGGCAAGCCGAAGGCGCTGGACGGGAAGGCACGCGAAGTGCAAAAGGCCACCACGCAGGCACAGATCAAGCAGTACTGCTCGGCATCCGCGACGCAGGCGCAGTAGTAGGCCCGCCGCTCAGGCGGGCACGCCCTGCTGACGCAGCCAGGCGCTGAACTGTGCCAGCGACATCGCGCCGGACATCCGCGTCAGCTCGCGGCCGTTGCGGTAGACGATCGATGTGGGGATGCTGCGGATGCCAAGCATCGCCGCGGTGGCCGGATTGTGGTCGGTATCCAGCTTGGCGAAGCGCACGTGCGGCTCGAATTGAGCCGCCGCCTGCTCGAATACCGGCGCGAAGCTGCGGCACGGCGCGCACCACGCCGCCCAGCAATCGATCACCACGGGCACTTGGGTTCGTCCAGCCAGCGTGCTGAAGTTGGCGTCGGTCAGCGTCGCCGGATGGCCGTCAAACAGGGCCTTGCCGCAACGCCCGCAACGTGGATGCTGGTCGAGGCGCGCGGCCGGCACGCGATTGACACCCAGGCAGTGCGGACAGGCGATTTCCAGGATGTCGTTGGACATGTCGGTTTCCTTGGGCGGCGCGTCGGCCGAGGCGGCGCGGGGTGCTCCCAACCAGATGGTGGCGGCGGCCGGCGAGTCAAGCGCCCGCTGGGCGCGGCAGCGTGGGCTTTGCAAGCGTTCGCCGTCGGTTTATCGTGCCCGGCATGCACCACTTCGCGCATGCGGCACCTGCCCGGACAGTTTGCGGTCTGCTGGCCCTGGCGCTGGTGATCACGCTGGCAGCCTGTGCGCCGGTGGCCACGCGACCACCGCCGCGTAGTCCATCGGCACCGGTGGTGGTCCGCTTCCACGGTTCGGTGGTCTATCGCGAGCGCGTGGCGCCGCCGCCTGGCGCCGCGCTGAGCGTGAGCTTGGACGAGCGCACCGCCAGCGGTCTGCGTACGGTGGTCGAAGCCGGCGGTCTGCCCGTGCATATGCCGCCGATGCCGTTCACGCTGACCGTGCCGCGCGCGCAACTGCTCACTGGGCACATGTACCTGCTGCGCGCGCGCATCGACGATGCCGCCGGGCGACCGCTGTGGATACAGGCCGCGCCAGCGCCGGTCAATGCGGCGGTGGCCGGTACGCCGGTGACCCTGTGGCTGGTGCGTGTCGCCGCGATGCCGGGACGGCGGCCGTCGAACCAGCCCGCCACGACGTCCATGCCGACGACGACCATGGGGCCGCCGGTACTGATGGCCGATGGACACCAGCCGTCGTGGTCGGCGCGAGTCTATGGAATCGGCAGGACGCGCCGCCTGCGCACGACGGTCGGCGAGCACGATCCGCTGCACCAGTCCTATCGCGGGGTCAGCCGTCAGCGTCTGGCTTCCGGGGTGGTGGTGTATGCGACCGCCGACGGGTTCGTCACCCTCACCCTCAGCCCCGGCACCTGCCGGCCGCACGCCGGCGCACCAGCGCTGGCGTGGCGCGCGATTCTGGAAACACCCGCAGCCACCTATCGCGGCTGCGCGCGTGGGATTCCCTAGAGCGGCAACCGCGGCACCCCGCTAAACTTCCGGTTTTTGCCCGAGTCCGATCGACATGCCCATTGCCGAAAATCAGGTCGTCAGCCTGCATTACCGCCTCACTGAAGGCGGTCAGCCCGTGGAAAGTTCGTTCGAGCGCAACCAACCGCTGCACGTGCTGATCGGCCACGGCAACATCATCCGTGGCCTCGAACAGGCGCTGCTGGGCCGCGAAGTAGGTGAGCGCTTCAACGTCAGCGTGCCGCCCGAACTGGGCTACGGACCGCGCCAGGGCGACATGATCGTGCGCGTACCCAAGAAGTATTTCAGCCATGCCGGCCAACTGCGTCCGGGCATGCTGGTGCCGCTGGCGTTGAAGAACGGCGGGCAGGAATGGGTCACGGTGGTCAAGGTGGGCATGACTGCGGTGGATGTGGACCGCAATCCGCCGATGGCCGGCAAGACGCTGGATTTCGAGATCGAGATTCTGGCCATGCGCGCGGCCAGCAGCGAGGAAATCGCCCACGGCCACGCACACGGCCCGGACGGTGCGCACGCGCACTGACCGCGCTAGCGCAGCACGCGCTTGCCGTACAGGAAGTGCCTGCGCCAGTAGGGGTTGTCTAGCGCATCCAGACGCACGGTGCCGCCAGTGTCGGGCGCATGCACAAAGCGGCCCCTGCCTACATAGATGCCGACGTGGCTGACGCCGTGGCCCTCGGTCTGGAAAAACACCAGGTCACCGGGTAGCAGTTGCGCCTGGTCGACGCGTGGATCGGGCAGGCGACTCATCTCGCGCGAGGTGCGCGGCAGGAGCAGTCCCGCTTCGGTGCGAAACACGTAGTCGACGAGGCCGCTGCAGTCGAAGCCGCCGCCAGGCGTGTTGCCGCCCCAGCGATATGGTGTGCCGACCAGGCTGATGGCGCGGAACAACACGTCGTTGGACAGCATGGCCTGCGTGCTTTGCGGCGCCATGCGCGGTGGCGCGCTGGCGCATGCGGCCAGCAGCAACACAGCGCCGGCCAGCAGGCTCAGTCGCAACCCTCGGTGCATCGGTCAGCCTCGCGTGCGTCGTGGCGAGGTTAGCGCAGCGGCGCGGCAACGCAAGCCGGGCCGTTCCGGTAACGCCTTGCTGCGTTGCGCCGAGATCCGCGCCAACCCACTACTCGCCCATCAATCTCCCGCAACCGTATGGTTTTGACAGAGACCGGCAAAACATGGCTGGTGTGCTGCTTTGCGGTTCGGGCTGCGTGCAAGGAAACCCGGTGCGGCAGATCAGGCGGAACAAGTGTGCGAGCCTGGCGGCGTTGAGCAGCGATGCTGGCGTCCATGTGCAACAGAGCTTGGTGTTGGGTGCTCAATTCGTTGTTGTTTAGCACTTTTTGCACAATATTAGGCTTGGTTACTCGTGGACGAGCACGGTGTGCGGTTTGCCCCGGCGTAGCTCGAAGCTGAAGGCATAGACCAGGCTGAAGGGTTTGGCTTCGGGATGGTTCACCCAGCGCCCATTTTCCGCGCGCGTGATGGTGATGATCAGCGGTGCGAATCGCCACTGACGCGTACAAATCTCGATCGCGGCGACGAACGCGTCGGCGTGGTCGATCTGCCGCAACTGCGCGGGCGGATCGGGCTGCACGCGCAGCACGCGGCCGTCGCCATCGATCACCAGCTTCATCACCAGCGTCACCGGCGCCAGTTGCCGGGCAAGCAGGGCCGGCGGATAGACGGGATTCTCGAAGCGGACCAGCGTCGCGCCGGAAGCGCTTTGTCCGGCACCGAGCTGATAGCGACGCGTCTGCGCGCCGGGTGCGGTCACCGGCGTGTAGCTGCCCGCGCCGATCAGCGGCGCGGATATGGGCCTTGGCGGCGGCGTGGCGCAGCCGCCAAGCAGTCCCACCAGCGTCACGCCCATCCATCTCGCGCGTCCGTGAGCGTGTGGCCTCATGCCGTGGGTGCGCTGGCCTTGGATTTCTCCTGACTCTTCCACATCTTGAACTGGATCGGCACTTTCACCCAGCCCGCAACCGATTTGCCATCGCGCATGCCGGGCTTGAAGTGCCACTGTGCGACGGCTTGCAGGGCGGCACTGACCAGACTTTGCGCAGGCTGCGGCCCGGGTTCGTGCAACTGCCGGATCGCCAGCGGCAAGCCCTGCGTGCCTACCAGTACGGCCAGATACACAGTGCCTTGCTCCTTGGCCTGCGCCGCGGTGGTCGGGTAGTGCGGCGGAAAATCTTGGTTGTAGCGGATGTCCTGGGAAGCCGGCCGCACATCGACTGAAGCTTTGACGGCAAGCGGACGGCCCCCTGGCGCGGCCAGTACCGCGCCGCTGAGCAGGATCAGCACCAAAATCGCGCCGGCAGCGCGGCGCGTGGCGGAACGACGGGTTTGCGCAAGCATGGCGATACGCTCCTGCAGTTGACGCGGGTGGGCCACGCCGCTGGTCAGCGGCAGGATGGTGCCGGTGGCGGCCAGCAGCAAAGTGTCGGCATAGGCGCGCGGCGCGGCATGGTGGCGTTGCAGCAGCAGCGCATCGCAGGCCAGTTCCTGATCCAGCAGAAAGCAGCGCCGTGCCCACGGCAGCAGCGGGTGGAACCAGAACAGCGCGCCCAGCAGCGCGGCCAGCAGGTTCCACCACGGATCGCCCTGCGCGTGGTGGCACAGTTCGTGGTGCAAGATGTGCGTCTGCTGCGTGCGGCTGTAGCGCCGGGTGAAATCGGCGGGCAGCAGCAACAGGGGTCGCGGCGCCCACAGCAGGGCCGGGCCGGCCGCATGCGCGCGGATGCGCAACTTGCGCGCGATATCGTGATGCAGCATTTGCACCGTGCGCAGTTCATGCGGCGCCGGCCGCAACCCGCGCCGCAGGCTCGCGTAACGCAGTATCAGAATCAGCAGCGACAGCGCGCAGCCGGCGATCCACACGCCCAGCAGCGCCGCGCCCATGCTGATCGGCGCGTGGGTGGCGGTGATGGATGCGGCCCGCGCGACCACCAGCGTGCCGGCGTCGATGCCTTGCCAGCGCAGCGGCGATGCCGCCGGTGCCAGCGCGGCCCACGCGGCGACCAGCACCGCGCCTGGTGGCAGCAGCCACAGCGAATAAGCAGCGCGCGGCCCCGAGAAACGTCGCAGGGGATGACGCAGCAGCAGTACCGCCAGCAGCGTGATGCTGAAACCGGACAGGGCGTTCAAGGCGCAGATGGCCGGCGCGGCGAGGGCACCGAAATCGAGGGTCGGCATGATCATTTCCTCTTGCCGGGGCGTTTGCGCGTGGTGCCGGCAGGTGCGGATTCGAGCTGGTCGAGCAGGGTGCGGATCTCGGCGATGTCGCGGCGGCTCAGCGCCTGGCTGCGGCTGAAATGCGCCAGCAGCGGCGGCAGGCGTCCATCGAATAGGCGCCGCAGCAGCCCGCCGGTTTCCTCGCTGATCCAGTCCTCGCGCTGCTTCAACGCGCTGTAGATGTAGCGCCGGCCGTCACGATCGATGCGCAGCATGCCCTTCTCGCGCAGGCGCGCCAGCAGAGTCTTGATCGTGGTCGGGCTCCAGCTGCTGGTACTGGCGAGATGCGCCATGACCTGCTCGGCGCTGCTCGGACCCAGCGCCCACAATGCTTCCATGACGCGACTTTCGGCGGGGGTGATCGACATGGCACGCATCAGCTACGGATGTAGTCGATACAACTACGCCTGTAGTCTTTCATTGTCAAGCGGCACTGCGGGCACCAGTGCACGCCGCGACATCCGCATCCCGGGCGGTGCGCAGCGCCGGACCGGGATTCAGTGCCGCGCCTGCTTTTACAGGCTGAGCTTGAAGCCAGCGTACCAGGTCCGACCCAGGGCGGGCTCGATGCCGTAGGTCCACACGCGCGAGTAGTACCTGCGGTTGAAAACGTTGGACACGCCGCCCAGCAGCTCGACGCGCGCGGTGAGGTTCCAGTCGGCGGCGAAGTCCCACACCGAGTAGGCCGGGATCAGCGCCGGCAGCAGTATGGTGCCGCCCACGCCGGGCTGGTCCTGGGCGCTGTCCTGCCAGTACTGCGAGGAGGAGAACACGCCGGTGAACGCCACGCGGTAGTGACCGTCGCGGCGCCAGGTGAGGCCGGCCTTGTACAGGTGCCGCGGCGAGTACGCCGGCGGTTTGCCGACCTGGTTGGGGATCGCGCTGGCCACGAAGCGCGCGTGCAGCAACTGCACGTTGGCGAAGGCCTCGAGGTGTTCGCCCCCGGCGGCGCCGTGCAGGAAATCGTAGGCCAGCTCGCCCTCGAAGCCTTCGTTGTGCGTGTCGCCGCTGTTCTGCTCGATGGACACGATCGGGCTCAGGTTGATGGTCTCGATGCGGTTGTGGAAGTCCATCCAGAACACGCTGGCGTCGTAGAACAGGCCATCGGCCGGCGTGCCGTGCACGCCCAGCTCGTACGAGAGCACCTTCTGCACCGCCGGCGCGGTACCGGGCACGATGTTGGCGTGCGGCGAGCCGATGTCGAAATAGCGCACCGGGCGCCAGCCGGTGGAGACGTTGAAGTAGGTCTCGTTGAGGTGGCCGTGGTCGAAGAAGTCGTTGCCGATGCCGAGGCCGAACAGCGGCACGGTGCGCGAGACGGTGGTGTTCAGCAGCGGCCGCGAGAGGTTGGGCGGGCGCACGGTCTCGTACACGCTGACCTTCTCGTGATCGAGCCGCAGCGAGGGTACGATGTGCCAGCGGTGCCGCGGCCCGAAGCGGAACAGACCGCCAGCGAATACCGCGGCGTAGTCGGAATGGCGCCCCTGCACCAGCGTGGGCACGCCGCCGGTGGCATCGCGCGGCGCCAGCAGGTCGGTGTAGTTGGCGCCGCGCAGCGGCGCGTCGGAGTGATACAGCACGGTGCCGAAGGTGAAGGTATCGCCGGGGCCGAAGTCATGGCGCAGGCGCAGGTCGGTGCCGACGTAGCGGAAGCGCGCATCCTGGATGTTGGTGACGGTGGGCTGCGGTTGCGGCGGCACCGCCGGGTTGGCCACGCGCTGGGTCAGCTCGGAATCACCCACCCAGGCCTTGCCGTAGAAGCGCCAGTGATTGCCGAACCGCTGCTCGTGGGTCAGCACGGCGACGTTGCGGTCGGCCCACTCGCGGTTGGCCGGCGTGGTGGTGAGGTCGGGATTGGCCGCCCATTGCGCGTAGGTGAGGCGTCCGGCGTCGTTGGACGCGGCGTCGTACAGATGCAGGGCCAGGCCCCACCGCGAGGTCGCGCTGGGCGTCCACAGCAGGTCGGCATCCAGTCCCTTGACCTCGTAGCCGCTGTTGGCGCGCGGCCCGTCGCTGCGGTTGAGCCATCCGGCCACGCGCCAGGCGACGTCGCCGCTGCTGCCCTTGAGCACGTTGTAGGTCTGCCAGCCGCCGTGGCTGCCGATCATCTGCTCGGTGCTGGCGCCGAAGGGCTGGCCGGCCACCGCGCCCTTGGACACGAAATTGATCACCGGCGCCGGCTCCGGCCCGTACAGCAGGCTGTTGCCGCCGCGGATCACCTGGATCTCGCGCACGCCCTGCAGCGGCGGCTGGTAGTACAGCGTGGGAAAGCCGATCCAGTCCAGTTCGGTGGGGATGCCGTCCTGCAGCACCAGCACGTATTCGGATTCCTGCGGATTGCCCAGCCCGCGGTAGGTGAGGTTGACGCGCAGCGGATCCTGCTCCTGCGACACGATGATGCCGGGCGTGCGCACGAACAGTTGCGTGAGGTTGTCCTGCGCCACGGTCGGGATCTGATCCATGTGCGTGACCGTGGCCTTGGTGGTCGCGGTGATCAGCGCGCCGTCGACCTCGGGCATCAGGTACTGCAGCTTGGGTTTCCAGAATGGCTCGATCCGTTGATCGACCTCGACCTTGGGCAAGGTCAGCAGCGGTTGGTCGTTGGCGGGCGGTGCGTTTTGACTCGCAGGCAAGTGTGTGCCGGCGAGCAGCAGTGGCAAGGTGGCGAGGATGGGCATGGTGGTCTCGGCAAACGCATTGGTGGGTGATGCGGCAAGATGGCGCGGGTCTGGAGTCTGGATTTCATCCGAAGTTTTTATCTAATCTTCGACGCCAATGATGGAAATTCCCAGATGTCGCACAAGTCTACCGGCGCGCTCGCGCTGAACCTGGCTTTGATCCTCGCTCTGCCGCAGGCAGCACATGCTTGTGCCTGCGGCTGCGGCATCTTCAGCGTGGGCGCCGGCAACATGCTGCCGTCCACTCTCGGCAACGGCACCGAGCTGTTCGCGAGCGTGGACTATCTCGACCAGACCAGGGACTGGTCCGGCAGCGCCAGCGCGCCGGCCTCGGCCAACGCCGACAAGAACATCCGCACCCTGTTCCAGACCGTCGGTGTGCAGACTTTCTTCAACCGCGACTGGGGCCTGCGCGTCGAACTGCCGTACTGGCAGCGCCATTTCACGACGCTGGACGATGCCGGACAGCCGGTGAGCTTCGACCACGGCGCACTGGGCGACCTGCGCGTGCTGGGCCTGTACACCGGCTTCTCGCGCGACCGTTCCAGCGGCCTGATGTTTGGCGCCAAGCTGGCCACCGGCGACTGGACCTATGCCAACTTCGACCGCGATACCGAAATCGGCACCGGCACCACCGACCTGCTGCTGGGCGGCTACCACCAGTGGAAGTTCGGCGCGGATGGCACGTGGGGCGCGTTCGTGCAGACCATGGCCGACCTGCCGGCCGGCAGCCGCGTCGGTTACCGGCCCGGCAAGGAGCTGGACACTGCCTTCGGCGTCTATCCGCAGGGTTGGGACATTGGCGGCACGCACCTGACGCCGGTGCTGCAGGCGCTGCTGTCGTTGCGCGGCAAGGACAGCGGCGTGCAGGCCGATCCAGGCAATTCCGGCTACCAGCGCCTGGTCGTTGCGCCCGGGATGGAACTGGCCTGGCAGCGCCTGCGTGTCGACCTCAGCGTCGGCGTGCCGGTGTACCAGCACGTCAACGGCAATCAGCTGGTCGCGCCCTGGCAGGGGTCGCTCAATCTGAGCTACGCCTTGTAGTTGCAGTTGCGTGGTTGCAGTTGCCGTCGGCATGGCGACGTTCGGCGTTGATTGTCGCGGGGGAGGGCCTGCTGGTGGGGAGTCGCCGCAGCCGCAGGTTGCCGGGACCGCACGCAGGTGTGCTCGGGCAGTGCGGTCGCATTCGCTACGGCGTGGCGGGTGCCTCCAGAGTGACGTCCACGTGGTCCGTCGCGGTTGAGCTGTCGCCGATGTAGATGCGGTAGTTCCCCGGGTTGGCCTGCCATCGCAGGTCGCTCTGCACGATGGCCAGGTCGCGGCGGGTCAGGCGGAAGTGCAGCGTATGCTGCTCGCCCGGCGCCAGCGTCACGCGGCGGAAGCCGCGCAGCAGCCGCAGCGGCGGGCTGACGCTGGCCACCTCGTCGTGCACGTACAACTGCACCACATCGGTCCCCCTGCGCGTGCCGGTGTTGCGGATGCTCGCGGTGACCGTCAGCGTGCCGTTCCAGGGCATGCGGACCCGGTCGGCGTGCACGTCGCCGATCGCGAACGTGGTGTAGCTGAGGCCGTAGCCGAACGGAAACAGCGGCGTGTTGGCCACGTCCACGTAGCGCGTGGTGTAGGGATCGTCGGGGTTGTACGGCCGCCCGGTGCGCAGCTGGCTGTAGAACAGCGGCACCTGGCCGAGGTCGCGCGGGAAGGTCACCGGTAACTTGCCCGAGGGATCGACGCGGCCGAACAGCACGTCGGCAACCGCCGGTCCGCCCTCGGTGCCCGGCATCCAGGCATCCAGAATCGCCGGTACATGGCTGGCCAGCCAGGGCAACGCCAGTGCGCGGCCGTTGATCAGCACCACCACCACGGGGATGCCGGTGGCGACCACCGCCTTGACCAGGGCCAGCTGATTGCCCGGCAGGCCCAGGTGCGAGCGGCTGTTGCCTTCGCCGACGATTGCGACATCTTCGCCCACCACCAGCACTGCTGCGTCCGCGCTGCGCGCCAGCGCCACCGCCTGCGCGAAGCCCGCCTCGCTGTGGCCGCGTACGCGGGTGCCCGGCGCGTACAGCACCTGCGTGTGCGGCGAGACGGCCTGGCGGATGCCGGCGAGCACGCTCACGGCTTCATCGGCCTGACCTTCGGCATGCACCGGACCGAGCAGGTCCAGGCGGTCGTCGGCCAGCGGACCGATCACGGCGAGGCGCTGCAGATCGCTGCGCAGCGGCAGGGTGTGGTTCTGGTTGCACAGCAGCACCATCGATCGTGCCGCCACCTCGCGTGCCAGTGCGCGGTGTGCCGCGGAGGGTGGTGCCATCGGCGAGTCGCCGCTGCGCCCGCCGTGGCGGTAGGGATCGGCGAACAGGCCCAGCCTGTACTTAGCCTCCAGCACGCGGCGCACGGCGGCATCCACGGTCGCCATCGGCACTTTGCCTTCGCGCACCAGCATGGGCAGTTCCTTCAGGTAGGTGCCGCTGTGCAGGTCGATGTCGATGCCGGCGTCGATGGCCTCCTGCGCCGCTTGGGCCGGCGTGGCGGCGATGCCATGCTGCTGCAGTTGCGGCACGGCGTCGTAGTCGGACACCACCAACCCGTCGAAGCCCCACTGCCGGCGCAATACTCCGTGGATCAACGCGCCGTCGGCCGTGGTCGGTACGGCATTCAATGCGATAAAGGCGGCCATCACCGCGCCCACGCCCTGGTCCACCGCGGCCTTGAACGGTGGCAGGTAGACCGAGTCCAACAGGTAGCGCGGCAGCCACACCGAGTTGTAGTCGCGGCCCGCCTGCACGGCGCCGTAGCCGGCGAAGTGCTTGGCCGTGGCCAGCATAGCGTCGGGCGCAGCCAGGTTTTTGCCCTGGAAGCCGCGGATGGCGGCGCCGGTCATCACTGCGTCGAGGTAGGGGTCTTCGCCGGCGCCCTCGGATACCCGGCCCCAGCGCGGATCGCGCCCGATATCCACCATCGGCGCAAAGGTCCAGTCCACACCTGCGCGTGTGGCTTCCTGTGCGGCGGCATGCATGGCCTGCTGCACCAGCGCCGGATCCCAGGTGGCGGCCAGGCCGATGGGCATGGGGAAGATCGTGCGGAAGCCGTGCACCACATCGCCCATGAACAGCAGCGGGATATGCAGTCGCGACTGCAGCGCCAGATGCTGCATGCGCCGTGTGTAGGCAGCCACGTCCACGCCTGGCAGTACGCCGTTGGTGCCGCCGACCTCGCCTTTGCGGATCAGCGCCGCAAGATCCTTGTGGTCCGCGCCGAGGATGGTGAGCTGGCCGACCTTCTCCATCAGCGTCATGCGCGCCAGCAGGCCATCGACGGTGGCGCGCATGGCTGCCGGATTGGTGCCGCTGGCGCGAGCGGCTGTTGCCGCGAGGGTGGGTAGCGACACGAGGCTCGCCAGAGCGGTGGCCAGCACGAGGAGGACAGGACGCAGCGGCATGGACGGATTCCCGGCAAGGCGATCGGCAGCCGTCGAGCATAGCGGCGGGCCGGTGCACCGGTGCCGTCCACGTGCTTGTGCTGCATGGCATCACAGGCGGTGCCACCCCGTTACACTGCGGAGCTCGAGCAACACGGCAGAGCCCCGCACATGAATGCACGCACGCGCGTCCTCACCGGCATCACCACCACCGGCACGCCGCACCTCGGCAATTACGTGGGTGCCATCCGGCCGGCGCTGCGGCTCGCGGCGCAGCCGGATACCGATGCGTTTTTCTTCCTGGCCGACTACCACGCGCTGATCAAGTGCGACGACCCCGAACGCATCGCGCGTTCGCGTCTGGAGATCGCCGCCACCTGGCTGGCCTGCGGGCTGGACCCGGCGCGTGTCACCTTCTACCGCCAGTCCGACATCCCCGAGATTCCCGAGCTCGCCTGGCTGCTGACCTGCGTCACCGCCAAGGGCCTGATGAATCGCGCCCATGCCTACAAGGCCGCGGTGGACGCCAACACCGCGCAGGGCGAGGACGCCGATGCCGGCATCGGCATGGGCCTGTACAGCTACCCGGTGCTGATGGCCGCGGACATCTTGCTGTTCGGCGCGCAACAGGTGCCGGTGGGCCGCGATCAGGTGCAGCACATCGAGATGGCGCGCGACATCGCGCAGCGCTTCAATCACCTCTACGGCGGCGGCAAAGCGCTGCTGGCATTGCCCGATGCGGTCGTCGACGAAGATGTGGCCACCCTGCCGGGGCTGGACGGCCGCAAGATGTCCAAGAGCTACGACAACACCATCCCGCTATTCGCCGGCGGCTCGCGCGCGCTCGAGGACGCCATCGCGCGCATCGTCACCGACTCGCGCAAGCCCGGCGAGCCCAAGGATCCGGACAGCAATGCGCTGTGCGCGATTTACCGTGCCTTCGCCACGCGCGCGGAAGGCGATGCCTTTGCCGCCGACCTGCGGTCCGGGCTGGCCTGGGGCGAGGCCAAGCAGCGCCTGACTGCGTGCATCGAACAGGAGATTGCGCCGCTGCGCGCGCGCTACGACGCGCTGCTGGCCGATCCGGAGCAAATCGAAGCGTCGCTGCGGGACGGCGCGCGCAAGGCGCGGCGGTTGGCCGGTCCGCTGCTGGACCGGCTGCGCGAGGCGGTCGGGCTGCGTACACCGCTTGCCGCGTCCGCGACGCGCGCGCAGCCAGCAGCCGGCGGCGCGCGCCATGGCCGTTTCGTCACCTTCCGCGGCCGGGACGGGCGCTTCCACTTCCGCTTCCTGGGTGCCGATGGCAGTGATCTGCTGCTATCGGTGCCGTTCGATGCGCCCAAGGCGGCCGCCGACTGGGTGACCGTGCTCGACAAGGCCGGCGGCGGAGTCAGTTTCGTGTGGGGCCATGAAGGGCTGCACCTGCAGGCGGAAGACACCGTGGCCGGACCTATCGCTGTGCTGTGGTACGGCGACGAGCGCCTGGCCAACACCGAGCCGCAGCCGGACGCCGCCGCGCGCGACGCGTTGGCGGCGCGCCTGGTCGAGGAACTGGAGGCGCGCTGGCGCGCCCTGCGCGACGGCTGAGGCGGTCGCGTCCGTCCGGCGCAGCCAAATCCCACACAATAGGGCGTGGACACGCGAATGCGACTGCTGCGCGGAATCAAGGCCCTTCTGGCCAGGCTGTTCCGCGCGCGTGCCAAGCCGGTGTCGGCCGGCGCGGATTTTCTCGCCGCGGCTGTGCTGGAGACGCGGCATGCCGATGGCGACGACTTGCTGACGGCGGGCCTGGGTCGCACGGGATTGCTGGGACCGCCGGTGGCGTTCGCGGACGCGCGGCGACCGACGCCGGCCGAACTGCGCCGGCGCGCCATCCAGATGAGTTGGAAGGGCATCGCCTGGCTGCAACCGTTGGCTGCCGCCGATACGTATGGCGCGCTGACGCCGGTGCCGGGGCGCGAATACAACGCGTTCGCGCGCGTGCCGGGCGCCAGCGCGACGCACCGCGTACTGGCGCAGATTCCCGATGCCTTCGACCGCGCGGCGCGCTGCCTGCTGGTGGCGCCGGCGTCCGGCTCGCGCGGCATCCACGGCGCCATTGCCGTGGCGGGCGCCTGGGCTCTGCCGCGCGGCTATGCAGTGGTGTACACCGACAAGGCCGCCGGCAGCGGCTACTGGGATAGTGCCGGGCGCAGCGGCGTAGCGCTGGACGGCGCGCGCGCGGCAGCCGGCGGCGTGCCGCTGGAGTTCGAGCCCGCGGCGCCGCTGGCCGGGCACGACGCCATCGGCGTCAAGCACGCGCATTCGGGCGACAACCCGGAGGCCGACTGGGGCCAGCACACACTGCAGGCGGCGCGCTTCGGGCTGGCCATGCTGGATCGCGCGTTTCCAGAGCAGGCGCCGTTCACGCCGCAGAACACGTGCATCATCGCCGTCGGCATTTCCAACGGTGGCGGCGCGGTACTGCAGGCGGCAGCGCTGGATCAGCAGCGTGTGCTCTCCGGCGTGGTGGCCGGCGAGCCCAACATCTGCGTCGAGGGCGGCCGGCCGTTGTACGACTACGCCACCGAGGCCGCGCTGTGGATGCCGTGCGCACTGCTCGATCCATTCTTCGACACTGCGCCGGGCGCGCGCGGCAATCCGCTGCTGGCCAGCGCGGCTGCGGCGCGCGGCGCCACGCTGCGGGCGCAGGGCTGGTTGCCCGCAGAGACCTTGCCGGCGCAGGCGCGCGCGGCGCTGACGCATCTGCGCGCGCAAGGCTGGCAGGACGGCGCCTTGAAGAGCGCCGCCGCGGTCACCGCGTTCGACCTCTGGCGCAGTCTGGCGGTGTTGTATGCCGCCGCCTATACGCGCAGCGGCAGCGAGCCGATGCCCTGCGGCTACCAGTACGCGTTCACCGATGGCCTGGGGCATCCCGTGCCGGCGCCCGCGGCGCTGGCCGCGCTGTGGGGTCCGGATGCGGCCGGCGTGCCGCCGGGCAACGGCGTGGCCATTGTCGATACGCGTCAGACGCCGCCTGATCTGCACGCGCCCGGTCTGCTGTGCCTACGCGGTCTGTGGACCGGCAGCGCCGCCGCCGCGCGGCGCTTGCGCGCCGGCGTGGCCGCCACCCGCAGCGCCCCGCCGCGCGCCGGCCTGCCGGTGCTGCTGGTGCATGGCGAGGAGGATGGTCTGATCCCCGCCGTTTTCAGCAGCGCGCCCTATCTGGCCGCTTCGCGCAAGGTCGGGCTGCTGGTGCGCGAGTGGCGCGTCAGCCCGGCGCAGCATTTCGATGCCTTCCTCGCCATTCCCGGCTTCGCCCGGCACTACGTGCCGCTGGTGCCCTATGTGCACGCCGCGTTGGATGCGCTGTGGGCGCACCTGCGCAGTGGCGCCGCGCTGCCGGGCGACATGCAGATCAGGGCCGTACCCGGCCTGCCACCGACAGCGGCCAATCTGCGCCTGCCCGCAGTCGGAGCGCGCTAGCGAGCAAGTCGGCGTCGTGACCGCTGTCGCGTCCGCGCACCGAGTGGGATGCGCGGCGGTTTGACGTGCTTAGTGCTGGCGCGCGGCCGGCAGCAGCCGCAGTGTGTGCTGCGCCGGTCCGGGCAGCAGTGGCGTGGGCTTGCCCTCGGCCCAGGCCCGCCAGCCGGCGAGGTAGTAGGGCGAAAGCGGGTTGTCGCTCTGGCCTCCGGGCATGTGCAGGTAACTCTCGCGCAGGTGGCCGGGCATGATGCCGAAGCGTTCGGAGGCACCGAAGGCCGGTGCCTGCACGCGCGGCATGTTGCTGTCGCCGGGCAGTTCACGACGCGGCTGGTCGAGCAGCGCGCGCAACGGCGCGGGCAGCGCGGCGGCCAGCGGCTGATCGATGCGGGTGGCGTTGCGTCGCCCCCAGCTCTGCGCGGCGATACCGCCGGGCGCTGCGGCGAATTCATCCGCGACCTTGCGCGCGGCATCCAGCAGCAGGGCGTTCCAGTCCGGATAGCGCGGATCGAGCAGCCAGGCCGGGCGCTGCGTCAGCAGCGTCCACACCGCGTATTCGCGGGTATCGCCGCTGGGCCATGCGAAGCTGGGATAGCGCGCCTGCACCCGCGCCACGAAGGGCGCCAGCGCGGCTTCGATGACCGCCGCGCGGAACACGCGCGCGGCACAGTAGGACACGCTGTCGATGCCGGCGCGGCCGCTCCAATGGTCGCTGGCGCGCGTCAGTTCGGCCAGGTTGCCGCCGCGTGCGCCGGCGGCGGTCAGGGTATCGCGCAGCAGCAGGTACCAGTGCCGCATGAACAGCGCGCGGTCATCGAGTTGGATGGTCAGCAGATCGCGCGGCGCGAAACGCTGGCGCGATCGCAGATCGTCGCGGATCTGCTGCGCGCGCGCGCCCAGGTCGTAGCCGCCGTTGCCCAGCAGCGTCAGCCAGGCACCGCCGACCACGCGGTTGTTGGCGGTCCACAGGCGCCCGCCGGGCGGATCGAGGATGCGCGGATAATCCTGCGGCGCCAGCCAGCCCGTCCAGCCCACGCCGGGTCGGGAGAAATCGGCCGGCAGCATGGGGTCGAAGCCCCGGCGCAGCGGGATGGCGTTGCCGGCGATGGTCCAGCCGATGCGTCCCCGCGCATCGCCGACGATGAAGTTCTGCGGCGGCATGCCCAGGGTGGGTGCGAGGGCCAGCGCCTGCGGCGCGCCGCGCGCGGTTTCCAGCCGCGTCAGGTCCAGATTAACCGCGCGCCGGTGCAGCGCGATCCAGTCCATGGCCAGCGGCGTACCGTCGGCATCGTGGGCCATGATCGGACCCCAGATCGTGTCGCGCACGTCGATCGCCACGGGCTTGCCGCCGGCCACGTCGATGATTTCCCTATGTGTCCGCAGACGCGCCCAGCCGCCGGGCACCCGGTACAGATGCGGATCGGCCGGATCGCGCAGCACGCGTACCCAGTCGCGCCACTTGCCGTAGCTGTCGGTGAAGCCCCAGGCGATGGCGCCATTGGTACCGGCCACCAGCACCGGCGCGCCGGGCAGGGTGACGCCATCGAGCGTGATCCAGCGCGCGCGGTCGGCCGGATCGGGGTAGCGCAGTTGGGCGCGGAACCAGATGTTGGGCACGCGCAGCGGCAGGTGCATGTCGTTGGCCACGATCGCCGCGCCGGATTCCGTGAGTGTTCCGGCCACCGCGAAGCTGTTGCTGCCGAGCACTGCGTCCTGGCGCAGCGCGGTGCGCAGTGCGGCGGTGGTCACCGCGGGCGCGGGCGGCGCGCGGCGCAGGTCGAACACGCTGGCGGCAGGCGCCGGCGCCGGCGTCGCGGACAAGCCCTGCAGCGGCGCCTCCCAGCGCGGATCGGGCGCCAGCAGAAAATCCACCAGTGGCTTCGGCAGCGTGGCATACAGCCGCGCGCGCTGAGGGGCGTTGAAGTGCGGGGGGGCCAGGTCGAGATACATGGCATCGACCGCCAGAATGGTGTCGGCCGGTGTCCACGGCCGCGGCGTCTGGCGCAGCAGCAAGTATTCCCAGGGCCGCACTTCCAGAGCATTCAGACCCGCGTTGACGCCGCGCGCGTAGGCCTCCAGCAGATCGCGCTGGTCGGGCGGCAGCCCCGCCACGATGCGCCCGGCCAGCGCGCGGAAACGGTACGGCCGGTGCGCTTCGTCCGCCGGCAGCGCGGCGGGGCCAAGCAGCGCGGACAGTTCGCCGGCCGCATCGCGGCGCAGCAAGTCCATCTGGAAAAAGCGCTCCTGCGCGTGCACGAAGCCCAGCGCGTAGGCCAGGTCGATGCGGTTGCGCGCGGTGATGCCGGCCACGCCCAGCGCATCGCGAGTCACCGTCACCGGCGCCGCCAAGCCGGACAGCGCCTGCTGGCCGTCCAGGCGCGGGCGGCTGCCGGCCAGCAGCAGCCAGGCGGCGGCGCAGGCCGCTGCCAGCAACGTCAACAGCGCCGCGCCGCTCCAGCCCAGCCAGCGCCGCCATGCGGCGCGTGGCGTGGCATGCGCCGGGTTTGCGGTCATGCGCGTTCCCCTTGCCATGGCCGCCAGTGTGGCATGCCCGCGCGCGTCGGCGCTGCGGCTCAGCGCGCCGGCTGGCTCATGCTGGCATGCGCCGCAATACCGGCGGGATGCGCCAACCGGACGCGGGAACCGCACTGCGCGGGGCGCGATCCTCGGCGGTGCTCAGGACGAGCTGGACTCGATGCGATCCACGCCGCGCAGCCCGCGCGGCAGCAGCCCGCCGCGACTGGCGCGCGCGCCGCCGTAGCCGACCAGATCCGGCCATTTCAAGGTGAGTTTGCGCTGACCGGCGTACAGCGTCACCGCATCGCCTTCGGGCACTGTGGCGATGCCCACCACCCACTCGCCCTCGACACCGCGCCGGGCCTTGGGGATGTCGATCAGCTTCAGGCCCTTGCCGCGCTCCAGTTCGGGCAATTCGGCCACCGAGAACATCAGCAGATGGCCGGCGCTGGTCACCGCCACCAGGCGGTCGCGCGCGGTGTCGTTGACCGCAGCCGGCGCCAGCACGCGTGCGCCGGCATCGAGATTGAGCACCTGCTTGCCGGCCTTGTTGCGGCCGGTCAGCGCCTCCAGCACGACGACGAAGCCGTAGCCGCTGCTGCTGGCCAGCACCAGTTTCTGTTGCGGCTCGCCGAGGGCCAGCGCCTGCACCTGCGCGCCGGAGGGCAGGGTGAAGCGGCCGGTCAGCGGCTCGCCGTTGCCACGCGCCGAGGGCAGCGTGTGCGCGGGAGTGCTGTAGGCGCGGCCGCTGCTGTCGATGAACACCGCCTGCTGCGTGCTGCGTCCGCGCGCGGCGGCGAGAAAGGCATCGCCTTCGCGGTAGCCGAACGCGGCGGCATCCACCTCGTGGCCTTTGGCGGCGCGCACCCAGCCTTTCTCGCTGAGCACGACGGTGACCGGTTCGCTGCTGATCAGCGCGGCCTGGTCCAGCGCCTGCGCCGCCCGGCGCGCCACCAGCGGGCTGCGCCGCGCGTCGCCGTATTTCTCGGCATCGCCGCGCAACTCGTCGCGGATCAGTCCGCGCAGCTTGGCCGGCGATTTCAACAGCACGTTGATGCGTGCGCGTTCTTCCTCGAGCTGATCGCGTTCGGCGTTGAGCTTCATCTCCTCCAGCCGCGCCAGTTGGCGCAAGCGTGTCTCCAGGATGTAGTCGACCTGCTGCTCGGAGAGGGCGAAGCGCCGCATCAGCACCGGCCTCGGCTCGTCTTCGCCGCGCACGATGCGGATCACCTCATCCAGATTGAGGTAGGCGATGCGCAGGCCTTCCAGCAGGTGCAGGCGATGCTCGATGCGCTGCAGCCGATGACGCAGGCGGCGGGTGACGGTATCGGTGCGGAAGCGCAGCCACTCCAGCAGCAGGCTGCGCAGATTCTTGACCTGCGGCTTGCCGTCCAGGCCGATCACGTTGAGATTGACGCGGAAGCTCTTCTCCAGGTCGGTAGTGGCGAACAGGTGCTGCATCAGCTCATCGGCATCGACGCGGCTGGAGCGCGGCAGCAGCACCAGGCGCACCGGGTTCTCATGGTCGGATTCGTCGCGCAGATCCTCCAGCAGCGGCAGCTTCTTGGCGCGCATCTGCGTGGCGATCTGCTCCAGCACCTTGGCCGGCGACACCTGATAGGGCAGCGCGGTGATGACGATGTTGCCGTCCTCGCGCGTGTACACGGCGCGTGCGCGCACCGAGCCGGCTCCGCTGGCGTACAGCGCGCGCAGCTCGGCGGCGGGGGTGATGATCTCGGCGGCGGTGGGAAAATCCGGGCCGCGCACGTGTTCGCACAGGTCGTCCAGCGTGGCCTCGGGATCCTCGAGCAGGCGGATGCAGGCGCTGACCACTTCGCGCAGATTGTGCGGCGGAATGTCGGTGGCCATGCCCACGGCGATGCCGGTGGCGCCGTTGAGCAGGATGTGCGGCACCCGCGCCGGCAGCCACGATGGCTCCTGCAGTGTGCCGTCGAAGTTGGTCGTCCATTCCACCGTGCCCTGACCTAACTCGGCCAGCAGCAGCTCGGCGACCGGCGTCAGCCGCGACTCGGTGTAGCGCATCGCGGCGAAGCTCTTGGGATCGTCGGGCGAGCCGAAGTTGCCCTGGCCGTCGATCAGCGGGTAACGATACGAGAACGGCTGCGCCATCAGCACCAGCGCCTCGTAGCAGGCCGCATCACCGTGCGGATGGAACTTGCCGATCACGTCGCCCACGGTGCGCGCGGATTTTTTGGGCTTGGCGCCCGCATCCAGGCCCAGCTCGCTCATCGCGTAGACGATGCGCCGCTGCACCGGCTTCAGGCCGTCGCCGATGAACGGCAGCGCGCGGTCCAGCACGACGTACATCGAGTAGTCGAGATAGGCGCGCTCGGCATACTCGCGCAACGGGATCTGTTCGAAGTTGGCCTGGGTGCTCATGCGTTTCGGCGGCGGGCCGTGAAGTGACCGGCATTATAGGCAGCCGCTGCACCGCCCCGGCGCGGTGCGCGCGTAAACTGCGGCGCATGAGCGATCGCTTCGAACTCGTCGCCCCCTACGCGCCCGCCGGCGACCAGCCCGAGGCCATCGCCCGCCTGACCGCCGGGTTCGATGCGGGCCTGGCGCACCAGACGCTGCTGGGCGTCACCGGCTCGGGCAAGACCTACACCATCGCCAACGTGGTGGCGCGGGTGCAGAAGCCGACCCTGGTGCTGGCGCACAACAAGACGCTGGCGGCGCAGCTGTACGGCGAGTTCAAGGCGTTTTTCCCGCGCAACGCCGTGGAGTACTTCGTCAGTTACTACGACTACTATCAGCCCGAGGCGTACGTGCCGGCCTCGGACACCTACATCGAGAAGGACGCCAGCCGCAACGAACACATCGAGCAGATGCGCCTGTCCGCCACCAAGGCGCTGCTGGAGCGCCGCGATGCGCTGATCGTGGCCACGGTGTCCTCGATCTACGGCCTGGGCGATCCCGGCGAGTACTTCCGCATGGTGCTGCACCTGGTGCGCGGCGACCGCATCGACCGGCGCGAGCTGATCCGCCGTCTCACCGAGATGCAGTACGCGCGCAACGAGCTGGCGCTGGAGCGCGGCGGCTACCGCGTGCGCGGCGAGGTGGTGGACGTGTTTCCCGCCGAGAACGACAGCGAGGCGCTGCGTATCGAGCTGTTCGAGGGCGAGATCGAGAACCTGGCCCTGTTCGATCCGCTCACCGGCGCCGTCAGCCGCCGTCTGCCGCGCTACACGGTGTATCCGGGCTCGCACTACGTCAGCACGCGGCGCACCGTGCTGCAGGCCATCGACACCATCAAGGAGGAACTGCGGGAACGGCTGGCCCAGCTGCACGCCGAGGGTCGTCTGGTGGAAGCGCAGCGCCTGCAGCAGCGCACGCAGTTCGACCTGGAGATGCTGGCCGAGGTGGGCTACTGCAACGGCGTCGAGAACTACTCGCGGCACCTCACCGGCCACATGCCGGGCGAGCCGCCGCCCTGCCTGTACGACTACCTGCCGGCGGACGCGCTGCTGGTAGTCGACGAATCGCACGTCACCATTCCGCAGTTGGGCGCCATGTACAAGGGCGACCGCTCGCGCAAGGAAACCCTGGTGGAGTTCGGCTTCCGCCTGCCCTCGGCACTGGACAACCGCCCGCTGAAGTTCGAGGAGTGGGAACGTCGCGCACCGCGTACCATTTTCGTCTCCGCCACGCCGGGTCCGTACGAGCTGCAGCACTCGCGCGGGGAAGTGGTCGAACTGGTGGTGCGGCCCACCGGCCTGGTCGATCCGCAGATCGAGGTGCGCCCGGCGCGCACCCAGGTGGACGACCTGCTGGGCGAGATCCGCAAACGCGTGGCCATGGGCGACCGCGTGCTGGTCACCACGCTGACCAAGCGCATGGCCGAAAACCTCACCGAGTTCCTCGACGAGTACGGCGTGCGCGTGCGTTACCTGCACTCCGACGTGGAGACGGTGGAGCGCGTGGAGATCATCCGCGACCTGCGTCTGGGCGCGTTCGACGTGCTGGTGGGCATCAACCTGCTACGCGAGGGCCTGGACATGCCCGAGGTCTCGCTGGTGGCGGTGCTGGACGCCGACAAGGAGGGTTTCCTGCGCTCCACCACCGCGCTGATCCAGACCGTCGGTCGCGCCGCGCGCAACCTGCGCGGAACTGCCATCCTCTACGGCGATGTCGTCACCCCATCGATGCAGGCCACCATCGACGAAACCGGGCGCCGCCGCCGCAAGCAGGCCGAGTACAACGCCGCGCATGGCATCACGCCGCGCAGCGTGCAGACGGCGGTGCGCGACATCATGGAAGGCGCGCGCGAGGCGTCGACGTCCGCCAGGGCGCGTGGGCGCGGTCGCGCCGCCGCCATGGCGCAGGCCGCGCTGCCGCGCGTGGCCGAGGCCTTGCCGCCCGCGCAACTGGTCGCCGAGATCAAGCGTCTGGAATCCGCCATGCTGCTGCACGCCGAGAACCTCGAGTTCGAGGAGGCGGCGCGTCTGCGCGACGCGATCGCGCGGCTGCGCCAGGCGCAACCGGCGGTATGACCGCCTGAAAGAATCCTTCGCCTGCCGCGTCAGCGCGGCACGTCGGCCGTGCCGATGCGCCGCCAGGGTCGATCCGCCAGTACCGCGTTCCATGGGAACAGGGGGCCGGGGTCGCGCTTGCGCCAGACCTGCTGTGCGGGATCGTCGCTGGCCGGCACGCGTGTGCGATCCAGATCTTCGTGGCCGGCGATGCCGCGCAGATTCGGCAGGCGCGCCTGCAGATCGCGCAGCAGCACCAGCAGGGTCTCGATCTGGGCTGCGGTGTACGGCTCGCTCATCGCCTGATGGCGCGAGTCCAGCCAGTGCGGCCAGCGACCGCGGTTGACCAGCTCGATGCCGATGGAGCGCTCGTTGTAGCCGCGCGTGTGATGCGCCACGCGCGCTTCCGGCACGAAGCGGTAGCAGTGTCCGTCGCGGTCGATGTAGTAATGGCCGCTGTCGCCGGTGCCGCTGGCGTAGTGCGCGCGCTCGCCGAACTCTCGCGCGCTGGCCAGGTCCGGCAGTTCGGTGCAGTGGATCACCACCAGATCGATGGCATCGGGCGGGCGCGTCGCCAGGCGCTCCACGTAAGGCAGGAACCAATCGAGAACGGACGGCATCGCCGCAGTTTCGCACGCGGCAGCGCGGCCGTGCGCGGTGCGGCTTGCGCCCGCTGCTACCATCGCGGCATGCGCAAACCGATCCTCGCCGGCCTTGCCGCGCGCCGTCCGTGGCCGCTGCGGTCTTGAACGCCGCGCGCGGTTGCGTGGTGCTTTCGCATGGCCTGGAAAGTGGTCCGCAGGCGACCAAGATCAGTGCCCTGGCCGAGGTGGCCGAGCGTCTGGGCTGGCGGACGCTGAAACCCGACTACCGCGATCTGGACGCGCGCGGACTGGCCGCTGCCGCCGCGCCGCGCCTGGCGCGCCTGCTGGCGCTGATCCCGGACGGCATGCCCTGCATTCTGGCCGGCTCCAGCTTCGGTGCGTTCGTCTCCGGTCTGGCCTCGCTGCAGTGCGTACCGCGCGGCCTGTTCCTGCTGGCCACGCCGCCGCTGATTCCCGGTTTCGCGCAACCGTTCGCCATGCATGCGGACGTGCCGGCCTGCCTGGTGCATGGCTGGCGCGACGCGCTGTGTCCGGTCGAGGCCGTGTTCGACCTGGCGCGCGGCCACCGCGCCGAACTGCTGTTGCTGGACGACGACCATCGCCTCGCCGCGCAGGTGCGGCCCATCGCCGCGCACTTCGAGCGATTCCTCGTGCGCAGCGCGGCATGAGTGCGCTGTTTGTCACCTGCGCCAAGGGGCTGGAAGAGCTGCTGCGCGATGAGATCACCGCGCTCGGCGTCGCGCAGGCGCGCGCCGGCGTCGCCGGCGTGCACGCCGAGGGCGATCTCGAGGCGGCCTATCGCACCTGTCTGCAATCGCGCCTGGCCAGCCGCGTGCTGTGGCCGCTGGCGCGTTTCGCCGCTGCCGATGCGCGCGCGCTGTACGCTGGCGTGCAGGCGATCGACTGGTCGGCGCATCTGGCGGCGACCGGTTCGCTGGCGGTGGATGCCAACGTGGCGCAGAGCGCTCTGGCGCACAGCCAGTTCGTGGCGCAGACGGTCAAGGATGCCGTCGTCGACCAGTTGCGCGCGGCACACGGGCAGCGGCCCGACGTGGACCGCGCCGATCCCGACCTGCGCATCAACCTGCATCTGCACCGGGACCAGGCGGTGCTCTCACTGGACCTCTCCGGCGCGCCGCTGCACCAGCGCGGCTGGCGCCTGCAGCAGGGCGCCGCGCCGCTGAAGGAGAACGTGGCCGCGGCGCTGCTGCTGCGCGCGCGCTGGCCGCAGGTCTACGCCGGGGGCGGGCTGCTGTTCGACCCGCTGTGCGGATCCGGCACGCTGCTGATCGAGGGCGCGCTGATGGCGGCTGGCGCCGCGCCGGGCCTGACGCGCGCGCGTTTCGGCTTCGAACGCTGGCGCGGCCACGACGCGGCTCTGTGGCAGCGCCTGCGCGGCCAGGCCGAGGCGCAGGCGCACACCGCGCTGGCTGCGTTGCGCCCGGTGTTTCATGGCCGCGACCGCGATCCTGCCGCGCTGGCCGCCGCGCGCGGCAACGCGCAGCGGGCGGGCGTGGCCGGTTTCATCCAACTGGAACGCGGCGACGTCGCGCATATGCTGCCGCCGGCCGCGGAGGCGGGCGGCCTGCTGGTGGGCAATCCGCCCTACGGCGAACGCCTCGGCGGGATGCCGGAAGCGCTTGCTCTCTACCGCGCGCTGGGCGAGCGCCTGCGCGCCCACTTCGCCGGCTGGCGTGTGGCGCTGCTGTTCGGCGAGCAAGGGGACGGCCACATGCTGGGGCTGAAGCCCGAGCGCAGCCAGCGCCTGTACAACGGCGCGCTGGCCTGCACGCTGTTGCAGTTCAGCGTGCATGCCGAACGCGCCGCGCCGGTCGCGGCACCGCTGCCGGAGACGGTCGGCATGCTGGTCAACCGCCTGCACAAGCGCGCGCAGCACCTGCGCAAGCGGCTGGCGCGCGAGGGGATCGATTGCTACCGCCTTTACGATGCGGATCTGCCGGAATACGCGGTCGCCATCGACGTCTACCACGGGCGCGAACTCGGCGCCGCTGCCGCCAGCGCCGACCCGGCGGCGCCGCTGCAGCGCTGGCTGCACGTGCAGGAGTACCAGGCGCCGGCCACCATCGACAGAGCGGTCGCCGCGCGCCGCTTGCAGGATGTGCTGCGCGCCGCAAGCCATGCGCTGGAGGTGCCGCGCACACGCATTGCGCTGAAGACCCGCGCCCGCGGCCACGGTGGCGCGCGCTACGGCCGCATGGCCGAACGCGATCAGTGGCTGGAAGTCGGTGAGGGCGGCCTGCATTTCCGCGTCAACCTGTTCGATTACCTCGACACCGGGCTGTTCCTCGATCATCGCAACGTGCGCGCGCGACTGCGCGACTGCGCGCGCGGCGTCGAGGTGCTCAATCTGTTCGCCTACACCGGTACCGGCAGCGTATGCGCGGCGGCGGGCGGCGCGCGCGCCACCACCAGCGTGGATCTGTCCGCAACTTATCTCGAGTGGGCCGGCTGGAACCTGCTGCGCAACGGCTTCCGCGGCTCCGCGCACCGCCTGGTACAGGCCGACGCGCGCGCGTTTCTGGCCGCCGATACGCGTCGCTATGGCCTGATCTACGTCGATCCGCCGACGTTCTCCAATTCCAAGCGCGCCGAGGATTTCGATGTGCAGCGCGAGCACGCACAACTGCTGTGCGCCTGCGCGGCTCGACTCGATGCCGGCGGTCTGATCGTGTTTTCCAACAATTTCCGCCGCTTCCGGTTGGATGCCGAAACCCTGGCCGCCGCGGGCCTGGCGGTGGAGGACTGGTCCGTACCCAGCGTGCCGTTCGATTTCGAGCGCCGCGGCAACATCCACGGCTGCTGGCTGCTGCGCGCGCGCTGAATGTCTTGCGGCGCAGCAGCAGCGGTTCAAAGCGGGTTCATGGCCGACGATGAAGCATGTGCCTGCAACCGGAGAACCATCATGAACACATCTTCGCGAGGCAAACGTCGCTGGACGCTGGGGCTGGTGGCGGCCCTGGCCGTCTTGGCCGCGCCACTGGCGATGGCCGATCCGCTGGGCTTCAGCCTGGGCCTGTTCGGACCGGGTTACGGGGTCAGCTATTCGGGCTGCGGCGGACGCTGGTGCGACGGCCGCGGCTTCGTCAGCGCCTATGTCAACTCCGGCTGGGGCGACGATGACGAGTCGGCATATTACGCGCCCGCCTACTACGCCCCCGCCTATTACGCGCCAGCACCGGTGTACTACTCGCGTGTGATTTACCGCCGGCCGGTCGAGCGGGTGTATTACTCGGAAGGTGACTGGCGCGGCCGCTACTGGGGCGACCGTGAGGGCGACGACCGCGGCTGGCGCGAAGAAGACGGCTGGCGCGCGCGCGAGGGTTGGCACCGTGATGGCGAAGGCGGCTGGCGTCGCGAGGGCGATGGTGGCTGGCGCGGTGGCGACCGGCACGGCGGTTGGCGCGGCGGTGACCGTGGCCACCGCGACTGGCGCGGCCACCACGACGGCGGCCACTGACCGTCGCCTTGCATCGCGCGTCGGTGTCAGTCGCGCGCGATGTCCATCTGCATGACCGCGCGCACCGGCGCGAAGCTGCGCCGGTGCTCCGCGCAGGGGCCGAGCAGCCGCAACGCCTGCAGGTGCGCCGGAACCGGATAGCCCTTGTGCGCGGCGAAGCCATAGCCGGGATGCCGCGCCTCCAGCGCCAGCATGTGGCGGTCGCGCGCCACCTTGGCCAGGATCGAGGCCGCGCTGATCGCCGGTTCCAGCACGTCACCGCGCACGATGGCGCGCGCGGCGCAGGGCAGCGCGCGGGGCAGCCGATTGCCGTCGATCAACGCCAGTTCGGGCGGTGGCGACAGTGCGCGCAGCGCGCGCGCCATGCCGGCCAGCGTGGCTTGCAGGATGTTGAGACGATCGATCTCGGCGGCGGACACGAACTCGATGTGCCATGCCAGCGCCCGCGCGCGGATGGTCTCGAACAGGGTTTCGCGGCGCGCGGCCGTCAGTGCCTTGGAGTCCGCCAGGCCGGCGATGGACCGCGACGGGTCGAGAATGACCGCGCCCACCACCACCGGACCGGCCAGCGGGCCGCGGCCGGCCTCGTCGATCCCGGCGATGATCCGCGTGGCCGCCCGGTCGCCCGCCATCGCATTCGCCGTGCCGTCGGCGTGGCGCGTCATGGCGCGAGCGTGATCAGTTCGATCAGCGCAAGGGCCGCCGCGTCCGCGGCGCTGCGGCCATCGGCTGCGCGCAGCGCCGCGTGCAGCGCAGGAAATGCCGCGCGCTGCGCCTGTGCGGAGGCCGCATCATCCAGCAGTGGCGCCAGCGTCGCAGCAAGCTGCGGGCCGGTGCACTCGTGCTGCATCAACTCCGGGACCAGATCGCGGCCAGCCAGGATGTTGGGCAGGCTGTAGCGCGTGCTGCGCAGCAGACCGAGACGCTTGACGAGAAGGTGGGTCAGCGGCGCGATGCGGTAGCCCACCACCATCGGACACCGCGCCAGCGCCGCCTCCAGAGCGGCGGTGCCCGAAGCCAGCACTGTCGCGTCGGCGGCCATCAGCACGGTATCGGCCTGGCCGTCCAGCACGCGTATGCGCGCGGCCGGCAGGTCGTGCTGGCGCAGCGCGGCCTCGATGGGCGCCCGCAGTCCGGCATGCGCGGCGGGAATCAAGGCCAGCAGCCGCTGCCGTTCGCTTAGCAGTATGCGTGTCGCCGCCAGGAAGGGCGGCAGCAGCCGCGCCAGTTCGCCGCGGCGACTGCCGGGCAGCACGGCCAGCAGCGGTGCGTCCTGCGGCAGGCCCAACGCCGCGCGCGCGCCGCTGCGATCGGGGCGATCGGCAAAGCGGTCGGCCAGCGGATGACCGACGAAGCGCGCGTCCACGCCATGCCGAGCATAGATGGCGGGTTCCATCGGAAACAGACACAGCACGCGATCGGCACTTGTTCGGATGCGCTCCGCACGGCCTTCTCGCCATGCCCAGACCGAGGGGCTGACGTAATGCGCCGTATGCAAGCGAGCCTGTTTGAGCTGGCGCTCCAGGCCCAGATTGAAATCGGGTGCATCGATGCCGATGGTCAGCACCGGCCGCGCCGCCAGCAGCCGCGCGACCAGCCGGTGCCGCAGCCGCAGCAGGCGCGGCAGATGCCGCAGCACCTCGGCCATGCCCATCACCGACAGTTCGCCAATGTCATGCCAGCAGTCCATGCCCTGCGCGCGCATGCGCGCGCCGCCGATGCCGACGAAGCGTGCCCGCGGCAGACGCGCACGCAGTGCCGCCAGCAGCGCGCCGCCCAGCAGATCGCCCGATGCTTCGCCCGCGATCAGGGCGATCAGAGGCCCGTCGCCGGGATCGGCGCGTGCGGCGTCCACGCGCATGGCGCTCAGCGCACCAGTGGGCGCTGGCTGGCTAAGATGAAGCCCAGCATCAGCGCCACATCCGCGCTCTCACGCGCCATATCGGTCAGGTGTGCGCGGGCGTCGGCCAGGCTGTGTCCCGACATGTACAGCGTACGGTAGGCGCGTTTGATGGCGGTGATGCGCTCGCTGTCGAAACCGCGCCGTTTGAGTCCCTCGATATTGACCCCACGCGGTTCGGCGAATTGCCCGGCCACGTAGCAGAACGGCGGCACGTCGCGATTGATGGCGGCGTACATGGCGGCGAAGGCGTGCGCGCCGATGCGGCAGAACTGGTGCAGCCCGGCGAAGCCGCCCATGATGACGTGGTCGCCCACCTCGACATGCCCGGCCAGGGTGACATTGTTGGCTAGCACGATGTGATTGCCCACCGTGCAGTCGTGCGCGATGTGCACGTAGGCCATGATCCAATTGTCGTCGCCGACGCGGGTGATGCCGCCGCCATCGCCGGTGCCGCGGTTGATGGTGACGTACTCGCGGATGGTGTTGCGGTCGCCGATCACCAGTTCGCTGCGCTCGCCGTGGTACTTCTTGTCCTGCGGATCGCCGCCGATGGCGCTGAACGCCCAGATGCGGTTGTCGCGGCCGATGCGCGTCGGACCGGAAATGACTACGTGCGGGCCAATGTGCGTGCCGGCCGCGATCTCGACCTCGGCGCCGACGATGCTGTATGCGCCGACTTCGACATCCGCCGCGAGGCGCGCGCCCGCATCGACCAGCGCGGTCGGGTGGATGTTCACGCCGCGCGGCCCGCGCACATCAGTTCGCAACTGGCGACAACGATGCCGTCGACCAGCGCGCGGGCCTCGAACAGGCCCATGCCGCGCAGCATGCGCCTCATCGTCACGTGCAGATCGAGCCGGTCGCCGGGTCCGACGATGCGGTTGAAACGCGCCTTATCCACCTTGACCAGGTAGTAGAGGTCGTCGCCGCGCCCGCCGTCGGCGTCGCCGCGCGACAGCCCCACCAGCAGGCCCGACGCCTGCGCCAGCGCCTCGATGATCAGCACGCCCGGCATCACCGGGTGGCCGGGAAAGTGGCCCTGGAAGAACGGCTCGTTGGCGGTGACGTTCTTGTACGCGTGAATGCTGACGTCCGGATGCAGCGTCAGTACGCGATCGACCAGCAGGAACGGGTAGCGGTGCGGCAGCAGTTTCTGGATGGTTTCGATGTCGATCGGCAGGGCGAGGGCAGGATGGTTCATCTCGGAGTTCCTTTTTCGAGTGCGGCCAGGCGGCGCGCCATCTCGTCGAGTTGCTTGCTGCGCACAGCGTTACGCCGCCACAGGCGGTTGTCCTGCAGCGGTACGCCGGAGGAGTACTCACCGGGCTCGCGGATGGAGTGCGTCACCAGGCTCATGGCGGTGATCGTAACGCGATCGCAAACTTGCAGGTGGCCGAGCACGCCGGCGCCGCCACCGATCAGGCAATGGCGGCCGATGCGCGCGCTGCCGGCAACCGCGGCGCAGCCCGCCATGGCGGTATGGGCGCCGATGTGCACGTTGTGGGCGATCTGGATCTGGTTGTCCAGGCGCACGTCCTCCTCGAGCACGGTGTCCTCCAGCGCGCCGCGGTCGATGGTGGTGTTGGCGCCGATCTCGCAATCGTCATCCACGCGGACACCGCCCAGTTGCGGCACTTTTTCCCAGCGCTCGCCGGCCCAGGCCAGACCGAAACCGTCGCTGCCCAGCACGGCGCCCGGGTGCACCAGCACGCGCGCGCCCAGCCGCACGCGCAGCAGCAGCGTGACGCGCGCCACCAGGCGCGACTGCACGCCGACCACGCAGTCCGGTCCGATCACGCATTGCGGCCCGACCACGGCGCCGGCATCCACCCGCGCGCCGGCGGCCACGAAGCACTGCGCGCCGATGCTGGCGCCCGGGTCGATCGTCGCACCAGGTTCGATCACCGAGCTGGCATGAACGCCTGGCGCCGCCGCCGGCGCACGCTCGAACAGCGTGGCGATGCGCGCGAAGGCAAGGTAGGGATCGCGCGCGATCAGTGCCGGTACCGAGCAATTCGCCGCACTGGCTGCATCGAGCACCACCGCTGCCGCGCCGGTGGCGGCCAGTTGCGCCGCATAGCGGGGATTGGCCAGGAACGCGATCTGCCCGCGGCCGGCTTGCGCCAGCGTGGCCACGCCATGTACGCGCCGCGCCGGGTCGCCCTGCAGCGTCAGGCCGAAGCGTTCGGCCAGTTCATCCAGCCGATAGCCGGTGTCCGCATCCCCTGGCATGCGCGTCCGGCCTCAGAACGCGGTTCCGAAGGTGAACTGCAGATGCGAGATGTACTGCGCATCCGCGGCGCTGTAGCGGATCGGGAAGGCATAGCTGATGTTGATCGGGCCGATCGGCGCGCGCCACTGCAGGCCGATGCCCGCGGAGGTCGCCAGTCTGCCCCAGTTGAATTGGTGGTAGGTGGCGAACACGTTGCCCATGTCGTAGAACAGCGCCACGCGCGCGGTGTTGCTGTCCTTGAGGAAGGGCAACGGCAGGAACAGGTTGGCGCTGCCCAGCACCTTGAAGGCGCCGCCGATGGGCTGCGCGTTGTAGTAGCCGGGCACGATCTCCTTGGGACCGAGTGTGTTGTATTGGAAACCGCGCACGTCGGTCACGCCGCCGGCGTAGTAGTTCTGCCAGAACGGAAACGCGAGGTTGGAACTCTTGCCGTAGGTGTTGCCGTAACCCAGGCTGCCGCTCAAACCCAGTACGAAACCCTTGGGCAACGGAAAGTAGTTGCTGCTTTGCGCCGAGAGCTTGTAGTAGTCGACGGTGGAGCCGGGCATGGCGATTTCGGCGCCGATGTACTGCAGGCCGCCGCTGCTGGGCGTGAAGTACTCGTTGCGGGTGTCGTGCGCGTAGGAGATCGTGGCCGTCCAGGAGTGGATGGTTTTGTGGCCGACCTGGTTCTGGTAGTTGATCAGCGACTGCGGCGTGATGCTGGGAAAAACGTTGATGTAGTTGCTGCTCAGCCCCAGGCCGACGTTGATGGTGTCGGTTTCGCTGATCGGGATGCCGATGTAGGCGCTGAACGCCTTGGTGTTGTACAGGTACGAGGCGAGGTTGGCCTGGCCCTGGTTGAGCAGGGTGTAGCTGAGGTTGTAACCCAGGCTGATGCCGTTCTCGGTGAAGTAAGGGTCGAGGTAGCTGAAGACGTAGGATTTCAGGTAGCTGCTCTGCTGGACCTGTGCCGAGATCTGCTTGCCGGTGCCCATGAAGTTGCGCTCGGACACCGAAACGCTGCCGATCACGCCGGTGATCTGTGCGTAGCCCAGGCCGAACTGCAGCGCGCCGGAGGGTTCTTCCTTGACCTTGACCTTGAGGTCGACCTGGTCGTTGCTGCCTGGCACCCGCTCGCTCTTGATGTCGACCTTGGAGAAAAAGCCCAGGCGCTCCAGGCGGATCTTGGAGCGGTCGATGGCGGCCTGCGAGTACCAGCCGCCTTCGAACTGGCGCATCTCGCGGCGCAGCACCAGGTCCTCGGTGGTGGTGTTGCCCACGAACACGATGCGGCGCACGTACACGCGCTGGCCGGGCTCGATAAAGAAGGTCAGTGCGACGGTGTGGTTCTCCTTGTCCAGCTTGGGCACCGGCGTGACCTTGGCGAAGGCGTAGCCGACGTTGGCCAGCATCGCGGTGATCGCCTTGCTGGTGAACTCGGCGCTGGCGCGCGAGAAGGTGTCGCCGGGTTTCAGCAGCACCAGCCGCATCAGCGCGTCCTCGGGCAGCACCAGCTTGCCGAGCAGCTTGACCTTGGAAATCTTGTACAGGTGGCCCTCGGTCATGTTGGCCGTCAGGTACACGTTTTCCTTGTTGGGGCTGATGGTGACCTGCGCCGAGTTGATCTGGAAGTTGGCGTAGCCGCGATCCAGGTAGAAATTCTGCAGGCGGTCGAGATCGCCGGAGAGTTTTTCGCGCGAGTACTGGTCGTCGTTGGAATACCACGAGGTCCAGTTGGGCGTGTTGAGCTCCCAGTTCGAGCGGATCTGCTTGTCGGTATAGGCGCGGTCGCCGACCAGATTGATCTGCTGGATGCGCGCGGCCTTGCCTTCGCGGATGGCGATATCGATGGCGACGCGGTTGCGGTCGAGCCGGGTGACGTGCGGCTCGATGCTGACGTTGTACTTGCCGCGGTTGTAGTACTGGTGGGTCAGTTCCTGCTGCACGCGCTCCAGCGCCAGGCGGTCGAAGGTATCGCCCTGGGCGAGGCCGATCTGCTTGAGGCCCCTCAGCAGATCTTCGGTCTTGATGTCCTTGTTGCCGCGGATATCCAGCTTGGCGATGGTCGGGCGCTCGATCACCTGCACCACCAGCACGTTGCCTTGGCGGTCCAGCGCGACGTCGCTGAAAAAGCCGGTGGCGAACAGCGCCTTGATGGTTTCCTTGGCGCGCGCCGGCGTGAGCGTCTCGCCCTTCTCGACGGGCAGGTAACTGAACACCGTGCCGGGCGCGATGCGCTGCAGTCCGTCGACGCGGATGCCCGAGACCACGAAGGGCTCGAAGGCGCGGGCCTTGGCCGCGAAGCAGGCAAGCAGGATCAGGGCGGCGATACGCTTCATAGAGATTCCGGTGGTGGATCGTGCGCTGCGAGCAATCGCCGCACGGATGCGGGGCGGCTCAGCGGATGGTTCAGGAAAACAGGCGCAACAGGTCGTTGTAGAAGGCCAATCCCATCAGTGCGACCAGCAGTGCCATGCCCAAGTACTGTCCCGCCGCCATGACCCGCGCGCTGACTGGGCTGCCCTTGATCAATTCGATAAGGTAATACACGAGGTGGCCGCCGTCCAAGATCGGAATCGGCAGCAGATTCATTACCGCCAGGCTCAGCGAGATGATGCCGAGGAAGTACAGGAACCAGGCCGGGCCCAGATCGGCCGAGGTGTTGGCGTACTGGGCGATCGAGATCGGGCCGGAAATGTTCTTCAGCGAGGACTGTCCGGTCAGCATGCGGCCCAACATGGACACCGTCTGCGCGGTCAGACGCCAGGTTTCGGCGAACGCCTCGGGAACCGCCCGCAGCGGATTGGCGCGTTGCACGGTGTCGTAATGCACCTCGTAGGGCGCCGGGCTGACGCCCAGCATCCAGGCGGGCTTGCCGTCCGCGCCGGTTTCGAGGCGCGGTTGCGCGGCGAAGCTCAGGCGTTTGCCGTCGCGCAGCACCTGCACCGTCAACGTGCGGCCGGGACCGGCATCGGCATGCACCAGGGTAACGACGTCATTCCAGTCCGCAACCGGCTTGCCGTCGAGGGCGGTGATACGGTCGCCCGGACGCAGCCCGACCGCGGACGCGGCGCTGTCCGGCAGGATCGCGCCCAGCACCGGCGGCACCAGCATCTGCCGCGGCACCAGGCCGATCCGTTGCACGGCCTGCTGTGCACCCATCGCGGCGGGTATGCGCTGCAGCGGCAGCGTCAGCGTGCGCCGTGCGCCGTCGGCGTCGCGCACCAGGATGCGCGTGGGCGCGCGCGCCGCCACCGCATCGGCCAGCGCCAGCGCGGCGCTGCTCCAGGACTGCACCGGCGTGCCGCCGACCTGCAGCAGGGTGTCGCCGGCGCGCAGTCCTGCCTGCGCGGCAAGTCCCTGGGCGGTGCCGACGATCGGCAGGTAGTCGGGCTTGCCGACCACCAGCATGGCCCAGAACGCGGCCACCGCGAAGATGAAGTTGAACACCGGTCCCGCGGCGACGATGGCCATGCGCGCCAGCACCGGTTTGCCGGTGAACTCGCGATCGCGATCGCCGGCCGGCACATCGTCCTCGCGCGCGTCGAGCATCTTGACGTAGCCCCCCAGCGGGATGGCGGCGATGACGTACTCGGTGCCGTCGCGGCCGACCCGCTTCCACAGCGGCTTGCCGAAGCCGATCGAGAAGCGCAACACCTTGACGCCCATCCGCCGCGCCACCCAGTAGTGGCCGAACTCATGGAAGGTGATCAACAGACCGAGGGTGACGGCCAGCCACCAGATGGAGCCGAGGAGTTCGTTCATGCGGGGCGGTTCAACAGCACATTCGTGCCAGCATAGCGCGCGCCTTGGCGCGGGCGGTTAAGTCGCGGTGAATCAAGGTCTCCACGTCGCACACCGGCTGCGGCGGCAGCGCGGCCAGCAGGGTCTCGATCAGGTCGGCGATGGCGAGGAACGGCAGGCTGCCGGCCAGGAACGCCTCCACCGCCACCTCGTTGGCCGCGTTCAGCAGCGCTGGCGCGTCGCCGCCGGCGCGCAGCGCCTGGTAGGCCAGATCCAGACAGCGGAAGGTGTGTCTGTCCGGCACCTCGAACTCCAGCCGGCCGCGCGCGGCCAGGTCCAGGAACGGCACCCCGGAGCCGGTGCGCTCGGGCCAGGCCAGCGCGTAGGCCAGCGCGGTGCGCATGTCCGGATGACCCAGTTCGGCCAATACCGCGCCGTCGACGTATTCGACCAGCGCATGCACCAGGCTCTGCGGATGCACCAGCACTTCAATCTGCGCGGGCGTGGCGCCGAACAGCACGCAGGCCTCGATCACCTCGAGACCTTTGTTCATCAGCGTGGCCGAGTCCACCGAGATCTTGCGGCCCATCACCCAGTTGGGATGTGCGCAGGCCTGCGCGGGCGTGACCGCAGCCAGATCGCGGCGGCTGCGGCCGCGGAACGGCCCACCGGACGCAGTCAGCAGCAGCCGCCGCACGCCGGCGGCGGCGAGGGCCGGCGGCCGGCCGCCGGGCAGGCACTGGAACAGCGCGTTGTGCTCGGAATCCACCGGCAGCAGGTCGCCGCCGCCCGCGTCCAGCGCGGCTTGCAGCAGCGGCCCGGCGCACACGGCGGATTCCTTGTTGGCCAGCAGCAGGCGCTTGCCGGCACGCGCCGCAGCCAGCGTGGAACGCAGCCCGGCGGCGCCGACCACGGCGGCCAGCACGGTGTCGCACAGCGTGCCGCCGGCGGCCTGTTCCAGCGCTTCGGGGCCGGCCGCGATTTCGCAGCGCGCGCCCAGTTCGGCGAGCCGGCGCGCCAGCGCGGTTTGCAGTGCCGGGTCGGCGATGATGGCCAGATCCGGGCGGAAGCGCGCACACAGCCCGGCCAGCGCATCCGCATTGCGGTGCGCGGCCAGCACACTGGCGCGGTAGCGGTCGGGGTGACGCGCGATCACGTCCAGCGCGCTGCCGCCGATCGAGCCGGTGGCGCCGAGCACGGCGATGCGCTGTGGCGCCACGCTCACAGGCCCAGGAGCACTTTGAGCAGCACGAACACGGGCGCGGCGGCCAGCACGCTGTCGATGCGGTCGAGCAGACCGCCGTGTCCGGGGAACATGCGCCCGGAATCTTTCACCGCGGCCTGGCGCTTGAGCAGGCTCTCGATCAGATCGCCGATGATCGAGAACGCCACCACCAGCACCGCCACGCCCAACAGCAGCAGCAACTGCGCGCCGCGCAATCGCAGCCCCCATCCGAACGCGGCGGCCAGCAGCGCGGCCAGGATCGTGCCGCCGGCGACCCCCTCCCAGGTCTTGCCCGGGCTGATCAGCGGCGCCAGCTTGTTGCGTCCGAAACGCGTGCCGGCGAAGTAGGCACCGGTGTCTGCGGACCACACCAGCATCAGCGCCAGCAGCGTCCACACGTGCGCGCGCATGCCGCCGGCGTGCAGCGTCGTCAGCGCCAGCCAGGCCGGCAGCAGAGCGGGCAGCGCGAGGCCAAGCTTGATCCAGGCATGCGCACGCGTAGGCGAGGCCCATCGCGTGGGCCGGCGCAGCCACAGCACGGCCAGCAGCCAGCCCAGTACGCCGAGGGCGATCACCGCCATGCCCGCCGGCGTGCCGCGCCAGAACCACAGCGCCAGGCAGGCCCCGGCCATCGCGGCCAGCAGCAGGCCGCGCAGCGGGCGCAGACGCCAGCCCGCCAATCGCGACCATTCCCACAGCGCGGCCAGCACCAGCACGCCAATGGCCAGTGCGAACAGCCAGGTCGGCGCCAGCAGGATCAGCAGGATCGCCGCGGGCGCCAGCAGCACTGCGGTCAGCGTACGCTGGCCCAGCAGTTCAGGCGCGCGCACGCGACTGCGCCCCGGTGAGTCCGTAGCGGCGCTCACGGCCCGCATAGGCGGCCAGCGCGTCATCCAGCGCGGCCGTGTCGAAATCCGGCCACAGCGTGTCGGTGAAATACAGCTCGGCGTAGGCCAACTGCCAGAGCAGGAAGTTGCTGATGCGGTGCTCGCCGCCGGTGCGGATCAGCAGGTCCGGTGGCGGCAGGTCGGCCAGGCATAGTTGTCCGGCGACCATCTGCTCGTCGATGGCGGCTGCGTCC
The DNA here is from genome assembly GCA_021794575.1 of Pseudomonadota bacterium. GTDB lineage: Bacteria > Pseudomonadota > Gammaproteobacteria > Xanthomonadales > Rhodanobacteraceae > Metallibacterium. The sequence continues at coordinate 51,325 of JAJYQO010000093.1, forward strand.
AGGGCGCCGCGTGCTGCCCGTTCGGCCAGCGCGCGCACGGCCTGAACGATGTCCCAGCGGCCGCCGTAGTTGACCGCCACGTTGAGCAGCAGCGCATCGTTGCCGGCAGTGCGTTCCATCGCGGCGCGCATGCGCTCACGCAACGCCGGCGCGAATGCCTCGAGCGCGCCGATGAAACGCAGCCGCACGCCGTTGTCGTGCAATTCGTCCACTTCGCTGTCCAGCGCGCGCAGGAACAGCTCCATCAGCGCGCCCACTTCGTCTTGCGGCCGCCGCCAATTCTCGCTGGAGAATGCGAATAGCGTGAGCACGACGATGCCGCGCTCGCGGCAGGCGCGCACCGTGGCGCGCACGGCTTTCTGGCCGGCGCGGTGGCCCATGGCGCGCGGGCGGTGTCGGTGTTCGGCCCAGCGGCCGTTGCCATCCATGATGATGGCCACGTGGCGCGGCAGCATAGCGGGGGCGGTCATCGCCTGCGCCTCACAGCGCCATCAGCTCGTCTTCCTTGGTCTTGACCACGGTGTCGATGTCCTTGACGAAACGGTCGGTGAGCTTCTGCACATCATCCTCGCTGCGCCGCTCCTCGTCCTCGGTGATCTTCTTGGACTTCAGAAGATCCTTGACGTGCTGCATGGCGTCACGGCGCACGTTGCGCACCGCCACCTTGGCGCTTTCGCCCTCGTGTGCGACGTGTTTGGCCAGTTCCTTGCGGCGCTCCTCGGTCAGCGGCGGAAGATTGATACGGATCACCGTGCCTGCGGTGGTCGGAGTAATCCCCAATTCGGAAGCCAGGATGGCCTTTTCGATGGGACCGACCATGCTCTTCTCCCAGGGCGTAATGGTCAGTGAGCGCGCATCGGCCACGGCCACGGTAGCCACTTGCGACAGCGGCGTGTCGTTGCCGTAGTAGTTGACCCGCACCGACTCGACCAGCGCCGTGCTGGCGCGGCCGGTACGCAGGCGCTGCAACTCGTGGCGCAGCGATTCGACGCACTTGGTCATACGCGCTTGCGCCTCGTTCTTGATGCCGTTCAAGTCGCTCATGGGTGATCTCGCCGGAGGGTCGGAAAGTATAGTTGTCGCTCAGCCGGCGGCCCGCACCAACGTGCCCACCGGCTCGCCGCGCACGATGCGCATCAGGTTGCCCGGCCGGCCCATGTCGTAGATGCGGATCGGCAGGTCGTGGTCGCGGCACAGGGCGAAAGCGGCGGTATCCATCACTGCCAGTTTGCGCTCGATCACCTCGTCGTAGCTGAGCGTCTCGAAGCGTTGTGCGTCGACGTGGCGCGCCGGATCGGCGCTGTAGATGCCGTCGACCTTGGTGGCCTTGAGCAGCAACTGCGCGCCGATCTCCACCGCGCGCAGCGCGGCGGCCGAATCGGTGGTGAAGAACGGATTGCCGAGGCCGGCGGCGAAGATCGCGATGCGGCCTTTCTCGATGTGGCGAATGGCACGGCGGCGGATGTAGTCCTCGCACACGTCGTTGATGCGGATGGCGCTCATCACGCGCACCCGGGCGCCGAGTTTTTCCAGCGCATCCTGCAGCGCCAGCGCGTTCATCACCGTGGCCAGCATGCCCATGTGGTCGCCGGTGACGCGATCCATGCCGGCCGCGGCCAGCCCGGCGCCGCGAAAGATGTTGCCGCCGCCGATCACCACGCCGATCTGCACGCCGGCGGCATGCGCCTCGGCGATCTCGCCGGCGATGCGGCGCAGCACCTCGGGATCGATGCCGTAGTCGGCCTTGCCCAGCAGCGCCTCGCCGGAGAGCTTGAGCAGGATGCGTTGGTATTTGAGCGCGTCGGGCATGCGGTTCTCGCGGCGGCGGGCAAACTGATGCATTGTAGACGAGCCGCCGAGGCGGCGGCCGCGACCGGCTATGCCTGCGCGGACCCGGGATGCTGCAGCAGGGCTGCATCGTGCGCCGCCAGCCAGACCTCGCCGTGTTCGAGGACGAAATAACGGAACGCCTCGGCTGCCGGGGCCAGTTGCCGTGCTGAAAGCTGCGCAACGAACCAACTACGCATCAGCGGTGTGCCGGCGATGTCCAGCACGTGTAGCAGGCCGCCGCGCAGTTCCAGGCCGATGGTGTGCAGCGACAACAGGCCGAGGCCCATGCCGGCGATCACCGCCTGCTTCAGTGTTTCGTTGCTGGCGATTTCCATGGCCGGGCGCGGCACCACGTGTTGTGCGGCCAGGAAATCCTCCAGCGCCGCGCGTGTGCCGGAGCCGGATTCGCGTACCAGTAGCGGATAGCCCAGCAGCGCGGTGGCCGGCAGGTGCGGCTGATGCGTCAGCGGGTGTCCGGCCGGCGCCACGAACACCAGCGGATGCGCGGCGAAGGCCTCGGCGCGGGTGTCGATCTCGCGCGGCGGCCGGCCCATCACCGCGAGGTCGATCTCGCCGCCATGCAACAGGCTGACCAGATGCTCGCGGTTGTGCGCCACGCGCAGGCGCAGTTCGATGCCCGGGTGCTCGTCGTGGAAGCGCGCCAGCAATCGCAGCAGGAAGTATTGGGCAGTGCTGACGAAACCCAGCGTCAGTAGGCCGCGGTCCAGGCGCTGAAAACGCGCCATGCCGTCCTCGGCGGCTTTGTGCGCGGCCAGCAACTGGCGCGCGTGCACCAGAAAGTATTCGCCGGCAGTGGACAGGCTCAGCCGCCGTTTCTCGCGATCGAACAGGCGCAGGCCGACCTGAGATTCCAACTCCTTGATCTGCATCGACACCGCCGGCGAGGTGATATGCAGTGCTTCGGCCGCGCGCAGCACGCTGCCATGCCGGGCGACCTCGGTGAATACACGCAATTGCCGGAAGCTCAAATTCACGAATTAAGTATTACATGAACTTCAAGCAAATAAAATCTGACTTTACTTACTTTAGAGACACCTCAAGAATGCAGATCGTCTTCTCCCCCACGCGGAGCACTCGATGGGCGTCACCGAGATCCATGCCGAAGCCACCGATATCACCGCCAACGCCAAAAAACGCTACACGGCGGGCGTACTCAAATACCGTCAGATGGGCTATTGGCAGCCCGATTACGTGCCGTCGGAAACCGACACCATCTGCCTGTTCCGCATCACCCCGCAGGAGGGCGTCGATCCGGTCGAGGCTGCCGCCGCGGTGGCCGGCGAATCCAGCACCGCGACCTGGACCGTGGTGTGGACCGACCGCCTGACCGCCTGCGACAGCTACCGCGCCAAGGCTTTCAAAGTCGAGCCGGTGCCGGGCACGCCCGGACAGTACTTCGCCTGGGTGGCCTACGACCTGATCCTGTTCGAGGAAGGCTCGATCGCCAACATGACCGCCAGCCTGATCGGCAACGTGTTCTCGTTCAAGCCGCTGAAGGCCGCGCGCCTGGAAGACATGCGCATCCCGGTGGCCTACGTCAAGACCTTCAAGGGTCCGCCCACCGGGTTAGTCGTCGAACGCGAACGCCTGGACAAGTACGGCCGTCCGCTGCTGGGCGCCACCACCAAGCCCAAACTGGGCCTGTCCGGCCGCAACTACGGGCGCGTGATCTACGAGGGCCTCAAGGGCGGCCTGGACTTCATGAAGGACGACGAAAACATCAACTCGCAGCCGTTCATGCACTGGCGCGACCGCTTTCTATACGTGATGGACGGCGTCAACAAGGCCAGCGCCGCCACCGGCGAGGTCAAAGGCAGTTACCTCAACGTCACCGGCGCGACCATGGAGGACATCTACGAGCGCGCCGAGTTCGCCAAAGAACTGGGCTCGGTGGTGATCATGTTAGATCTGGTGGTCGGTTGGTCGGCGATCCAGAGCATGGCCAACTGGGCACGCAAGCACGACATGGTCGTGCACATGCATCGCGCCGGGCATGGCACCTACACGCGCCAGAAGAACCACGGCGTCAGCTTCCGCGTGATGGCCAAGTGGCTGCGCCTGGCCGGCGTCGACCACCTGCATGCCGGCACCGCGGTAGGCAAGCTCGAAGGCGATCCGCTGACCGTGCAGGGCTACTACAACTGCTGCCGCGACAGTTACACCAGGCAGGATTTGCCGCGCGGCCTGTTTTTCGATCAGGACTGGGCCGACACCAGGAAAGTGATGCCGGTGGCCTCGGGCGGCATTCACGCCGGACAGATGCACCAGCTCGTCGACCTGTTCGGCGACGACGTGATCCTGCAGTTCGGCGGCGGCACCATCGGGCATCCGGCCGGCATCCAGGCCGGCGCCGTGGCCAACCGCGTGGCGCTGGAGTGCATCGTCAAGGCGCGCAACGAGGGCAAGAACATCAAGGACGAAGGTCCGGCGATCCTGCAAAAGGCCGCGCAGACCTGCACGCCGCTCAAGCAGGCGCTGGAAACCTGGAAAGACGTGTCCTTCAACTACGCCAGCACCGACACCAGCGATTACGCCACCACGCCCAGCGTGGCCTGAGAGGAGCGCCCGCCATGATGACCAATCCCACCGGCCGCCTGACGCAAGGCCAGTTCAGCTTCCTGCCCGACCTGACCGATGCCGAGATCAATCTGCAGATCGAGTACGGCCTGCGCCGCGGCTATGCCTGGAGCGTCGAGTACACCGACGATCCGCATCCGCGCAACACGTTCTGGGAGATGTTCGGTATGCCCATGTTCGATCTGCGCGATGCCGCCGGCGTGATGCTGGAACTGCGCAACTGCCGCCAGACGTTTCCGCATCACTACATCCGCCTGGTGGCTTTCGATTCCACGCGTGGCATCGAGTCGATCACCATGAGCTTCATCGTCAACCGTCCGCCCAGCGAGCCGGGCTTCGGCCTGCAGCGCCAGGAAGGTCCGGGGCGCACGCTGCGCTACACGTTGACGCCTTACGCCACCGCCAGGCCCGAGGGCGAGCGCTACTAGTCCACTCGGCCCTTGTCATCGCATCACGCGCACGCCGGCCGCGCGGGCCGGCGTGGGAAACCGCACGCCGCGCTTGCTGGAGGTACGCATCGTGGAGCAGTCCAACGTGATCACGCCATCGATTCTTTCCGCCGACTTCGCGCGGCTGGGCGATGCGATGCGCAGCGTGCCGGCTGCAGGCGCCGACCGGGTGCGTTTCGATGTCATGGGCGAGGCGGAGGAGGCTGTTGCGGGATGTGTTGGGACCGACAACATCCGCCGCGCCACGGAGGCGGGTGTCGATACGTTCGCGGCTGACGGCACAATCTTCGGCCGCCGCGACTACGCACAGGTCGGCACCGCGCTGCACGCTGATCTCATCGGAGACGCCTGAGATGGGCGCACCCGATTACTCCATTCCCGGCAGCGTCGCGCCGCGACCCGTATCCGAAGCGGTATCCGACGCTGCGCCGCAGCCCGCGGCCGGCGCGGCGCGTACCGTCGCCGCGGTGCTGGCCGAGAGCCAGGTCGAGGCGGTGCTCGATGAACTCGAACGCGACCTGGTCGGCCTGGCCCCGGTCAAGCAGCGCATCCGCGACATCGCCGCGCTGCTGGTCATCGACAAGTTGCGCATGAACCTCGGCCTGCAGGCGGAAACGCCCAGCCTGCACATGAGCTTCACCGGCAACCCCGGCACCGGCAAGACCACGGTGGCGCTGCGCATGGCCGAAATCCTGCATCGCCTGGGCTACGTGCGCAAAGGCCACTTGGTGGCGGTGACGCGCGACGATCTGGTCGGCCAGTACATCGGCCACACCGCGCCCAAGACCAGGGAAGTGCTGAAGAAAGCCATGGGCGGCGTGCTGTTCATCGACGAGGCGTATTACCTGTACCGGCCCGAGAACGAGCGCGACTACGGCCAGGAAGCCATCGAGATCCTGTTGCAGGTGATGGAGAACCAGCGCGACGACCTGGTGGTGATCCTGGCCGGCTACAAGGACCGCATGGACACGTTTTTCAAGTCCAACCCCGGCATGAGCAGCCGCATCGCGCATCACCTGGACTTTCCCGACTACTCGGTGGACGAGCTGCAGCAGATCGCGCAATGCATGTTGCAGCAGCGCCATTACCACTTCGGTGCCGATGCCGCCGCGGTGTTTCATCAGTATCTCGAACGCCGCATCCGGCAGCCGCATTTCGCCAACGCGCGCAGCGTGCGCAACGCGCTGGATCGCGCGCGCCTGCGTCAGGCCAGCCGGCTGTTCGCCGAGCGCGAGCGCGAGCTCGGCCAGGACGACCTGACCACGCTGCTGCCGGTGGACCTGCTGGCCAGTCGCGTGTTCGCCGACACGCAACTCTGAGAGGACGCCATGCCCCTGTCCAAGCGCCCGACCCTGACCCAGTACCTGATCGACCAGCGTCGCCGTTTCCCCGGCGCCAGCGGCGATCTGAATGCGTTGATCCTCGATGTCTCCATCGCCTGCAAGGCGATTGCGCGCGCGGTAGCCTTCGGCGAGTTGGGTGCCGACAGCGCGTCCAGCGGCGGCGCGGTCAACGTCCAGGGCGAAGTGCAAAAGCGCCTCGATGTGGTCAGCAACGAAATGTTCGTGCGCCAGGCCGAGTGGTCGGGCCATCTGGCCGGCATGGCTTCGGAGGAAATGGAGCTGCCCTACCAGATTCCGGGCGAATACCCGCGCGGCAAATACCTGCTGGTGTTCGATCCGCTGGATGGTTCCGGCAATCTCGATGTGGACGTGACCGTCGGCAGCATCTTTTCGATCCTGCGCGCGCCCGATGAAGTCGTGACCAGCGGCCGCGATGTGGTCGAGGCTGATTTCCTGCAGCCCGGCGCGCGGCAGGTGGCCGCCGGCTACGCGCTGTACGGTCCTTCGACCATGCTCGTGCTCAGCGTCGGCAACGGCGTAGTCGGCTTCACCCTCGATCCGAATCTGGGCGAGTTCAAGCTCACCCATCCCGACTTGCGCGTGCCCGAGGATGCGCAGGAGTTCGCCATCAACAGCTCCAACAGCCGCTTCTGGGAGCCGCCGGTGAAGCGCTACGTGGACGAATGTCTGGCCGGACGCACCGGTGCGCGCGGCAAGGATTTCAACATGCGCTGGATTGCCAGCATGGTGGCCGAGGCACACCGCATCCTGATGCGCGGCGGCGTGTTCCTGTATCCGCGTGACAGCAGGGATCCGGGCAGGGACGGCCGCCTGTGCCTGCTGTACGAGGCCAATCCGATCGGCTTCGTGATGGAGCAGGCCGGCGCGCGCGCCAGCACTGGACGCCAGCCGATGCTTGGGGTGCGGCCGGAGCGCCTGCATCAGCGCATCGGCCTGGTGTTCGGCTCGAAGAACGAGGTGGAACGCATCGAGCGCTACCACCGCGAAGGCAGCACCCGCGACCTGCCCAACCCGCTGTTTGTCGAGCGCGGCCTGTTTCGCGACTGATCCGCGCACCCGCACGTTCCCGCCGCCAGGAAACGCCCGCCATGTCCGAACGCCATCCGATCATCGCCATCACCGGCTCCTCCGGCGCCGGCACCACCTCGGTGACGCGCACGTTCCAGAACATCTTTCGCCGCGAGAAAATCAACGCCGCCATCATCGAGGGCGATAGCTTCCACCGCTACGACCGCAAGGAAATGCGTCTGAGCCAGGCCGAGGCCGAAGCCGCGGGCAACAAACACTTCAGCCACTTCGGCCCGGAGAACAACCTATTTGCCGAACTCGAGACACTGTTCAGCAGCTACGCGCAGAACGGCACCGGCAAGACCCGCAAATACCTGCACGATGCCGGCGAGGCCGCGCCCTATGGTCAGGAACCCGGCACCTTCACGCCTTGGGAGGATGTCCCGCAGGGCACCGACCTGCTGTACTACGAGGGCCTGCACGGCGCGGTCAGCACGCCGGCGGCCGATGTGGCGCGGCATCCGGACCTGTTGATCGGCGTGGTGCCGGTGATCAACCTGGAATGGATCCAGAAGCTCTACCGCGACAAGCACGTGCGCGGATACACCGCGGAGGCGGTGACCGATACAATCCTGCGCCGGATGCCGGACTACGTGAATTACATCTGTCCGCAGTTCTCGCGCACCGACATCAACTTCCAGCGCGTGCCGGTGGTCGACACCTCCAATCCCTTCATCGCGCGCGAAATCCCCATGGCGGACGAGAGCATCTGCGTGATCCGTTTCCGCAATCCCAAGGGCATCGACTTCCCTTACCTGCTGAGCATGATCCATGACTCGTGGATGTCGCGCGCCAACACCATCGTGGTGCCCGGCGGCAAGATGGAACTGGCCATGCAAATGATCCTCACGCCGTTCATCTGGCGTCTGATGGAACGCCGCAAACGAGCCTTGGAAGGGTGTTGAGAAGCTTTCTGACGATCAGTTTGCAAAACCGGGCATCCTGCCGCCTGATTCAAAGCGGCTGCATGCAGGCAAACGGGCGCGGCAAAGCCGTGCCGCCTTGGTCGCGACCGGTACTTGCGTGCTCGTCGCGGCGGCACATCCAGGTGCCGGAGCGGTTTTGCAAACTGCTCCGGCAGCGCGGGACAGGAAGGTCTCGCGCGCGCATCGGGCGCGTCGGCGTTCGCTGCGGCAGAAGCGGGTACGGACCTGTGCCGGACTCGCGATTTGAGAAAATGCCGGGACGGCACTTTCTCGACAATGAATCAGGAGCCTTGTGATGGCCAGCAGTTCCAACGATCGCGTTCTCAATGGCGCACCCTCCCATGACCCGCGCGCGAACGCCCTGCGCGCATTAGCCATGGACGCCGTGCAGAAGGCCAACTCCGGGCATCCGGGAGCACCCATGGGCATGGCCGAGATGGCGGTGGCGCTGTGGGGCACGCACTTGCGCTACAACCCCGCCGACCCGCACTGGCCCGACCGCGACCGTTTCGTGCTCAGCAACGGCCACGCCTCGATGCTGCTGTACGCGCTGCTGCACCTGACCGGCTACGACCTATCACTGGAGGAGATCAAGAACTTCCGCCAGCTGCACAGCAAGACGCCCGGCCATCCCGAACGTGGCCTCACCCCGGGCGTGGAAACCACTACCGGGCCGCTGGGGCAGGGCATCACCAACGCGGTGGGCATGGCGCTGGCCGAAAAGCTGCTGGCCGACGAATTCAACCGCCCCGGCCACGGCATCGTCGATCACCGCACCTACGTGTTTCTGGGCGATGGCTGCCTGATGGAAGGCATCAGCCACGAGGCGCTGTCGCTGGCCGGCGTGCTGGGGCTGGACAAGCTGATCGCGCTGTACGACGACAACGGCATCAGTATCGACGGCGCGGTCGCCGGCTGGTTCCGCGACGATACGCCGGGACGCTTGCGCGCCTACGGCTGGAACGTGATCGGCCCGATCGACGGGCACGATCCGGACGCGCTGGACGCGGCGCTGGCGGCCGCGCAGCGCGGCAACGGCAAGCCCACCTTCATCCTCTGCCGTACCACCATCGGCGCCGGCGCACCGCATCGCGGCGGCACCGCCAAGGCGCACGGCGAGCCGCTGGGCGCCGACGAGGTGGCCGCCGCGCGCCAGGCGCTGGGCTGGAATCATCCGCCGTTCGAGATCCCCGCCGAAATCCGCGCGCAGTGGGACGCGCGCGCGCGCGGCGCCGAACTGCAGGCCGACTGGCAGCGCCGCTTCGAGGCCTACCGCAAGGCGTTTCCGGAGCTGGCCGGGGCCTTCATGCGGCGCATGGCCGGTGCATTGCCGGCCGACTGGGCGGCGTTGCGTGCCGCCGTGCTGACGCCGTTCGTACAGGCCAAGGACGGCGTGGCCACGCGCAAGGCCTCGCAGCAGGTACTGGCGCAATTGGCGCTGCGCCTACCGGAACTGGCGGGCGGCAGCGCCGATCTCACCGGCTCCAACCTCACCGATTTCCCCGATGCCGGCCCGCGCTATCAGCACTTCGGCGTGCGCGAGTTCGGCATGGCCGCGCTGATGAACGGCATGGCCGCGCACGGTGGCTGGATTCCCTACGGCGGCACCTTCCTCACCTTCAGCGACTACAGTCGCAACGCCATCCGCATGGCGGCGTTGATGAGACTGCGCGTGATCCACGTATTCACCCACGACTCCATCGGCGTCGGCGAGGACGGCCCCACGCACCAGCCGGTCGAGCACGCCGCCAGCCTGCGCCTGATTCCCAACCTCGAGGTATGGCGTCCCTGCGATCCGCTGGAAACCGCCATCGCCTGGACCGAAGCGGTGGCCGACGCGCAACGCCCCAGCGCGCTGCTGCTGTCGCGCCAGAACCTGCCGGTGCAGCCGCATGCCGCCGACCAGCAGGCGCTGATCGCGCGCGGCGGTTATGTGCTCAGCGATCCACCCGGCGCGCGCGCCACGCTGCTGGCCAGCGGCTCCGAGGTGAGTCTGGCAAGCGCCGCGCAGGCCTTGCTGGTCGAGGCGGGCATCGCCGTGCGCGTGGTTTCCCTACCCAGTTCGACGCGCTTCGACCGCCAGGACGCCGCCTACCGCGCGCAGGTGCTGGGTACGCTGCCGCGTATCGGCATCGAAGCCGGCGTCACCCGCTTCTGGGCGCAGTACGGCTGCGTCGCGGCGCTGGGCGTGGACACCTTCGGTGAATCGGCGCCCGGCCCCAAGGTGTTCGACTATTTCGGCCTGACCACCGCCAACGTCGCGGCCAAGGTGCGCGAGGTGCTGGGCGCATGATCGAGGTACTGAGCTTCGATCTCGACGGAACGCTGGTGGACACCGGCGGCGAGATCGCCGCCGCAGTCAACGATACGTTGCGCGATTTCGGCCTCGCGCCGCGCGCGCAGGCCGAGATCGAAACCCTGGTCGGCGCCGGTGCGCACGCGCTGATGCGCCGCCTGCTGACGCGGGTGCAGGCGCCGCAGTTGCCGGATACCGCCGCCGTGCTGCACCGCTTCGAGCAGCACTACGCCGCGCATGCCGGAACGGCGGCGCGACCCTATCCCGGCTGCGCCGATGCGCTGGCGCGGCTGCATGCCGCCGGCGTGCGCATGGCCTGCGTCACCAACAAGGAGCAGCGCCACGCGCGGCGCGTGCTGGAGGCCTGCGCGCTGGCGCCGTACTTCATGCTGCTCGTCGGCGGCGACACGCTGCCGTTCAAGAAACCCGATGCGCGTGTGCTGCGGCACGTGGTGGCTGCGCTGGGCAGCGTGCCCGCGCGCGCCGCGCACGTGGGCGACTCGGAAACCGACCTCGCCGCCGCGCGCAACGCCGGCGTGGCCGACTGGGCGGTACCGTGGGGCTACAACGCCGGCGTGTCGGTCGTCCAAGCGCGGCCCTCGCGCCTGTTCGGCAGCTTTGCCGACATCGCCGAGGCCGTGCTGGCACCGTCCGCGGTGTCCGCGCGTCGCGCTGCCGGCCTTCACTGAGAGCATGTTTCCCATGCTGGCCCGCCCCCGACAACATCACCCCGGACGGCGCATGGCGTCGATCCGGAATCCGGGCAACCGCGTCGCAAGGCCCGCCAGATGATCGCCGACGCGGCGATACCGAACAGAACAAGGGCGCATCGTCGAGCCCGGCAGCGATCGATTCCGGATACACCCTCCGAGACCGTCTGAGGAAAAACATGGCCCTTGTTTCGCTACGTCAGGTACTAGACCACGCCGCCGAGCACGGCTATGGCGTGCCCGCATTCAACATCAACGATATGGAACAGATCCAGGCGATCATGGAAGCCGCGCAGGAAGTGCAGGCGCCGGTGATCCTGCAAGCTTCGGCCGGCGCGCGCGGCTACGCCGGCGAGGCCTATCTGCGCCACATGGTGCTGGCCGCGGTGGAAACGCACCCCGACATCCCGGTGGTGTTGCACCAGGACCACGGCGCCACGCCCGCGGTTTGCCAGGCCTCGATACGCTCCGGTTTCAGCAGCGTGATGATGGATGGCTCGCTGCGTGAGGACGCCAAGACGCCCTCGTCGTACGCGTACAACATCGAGGTCACGCGCACGGTGTGCGATCTGGCGCACTGGGTGGGTGTATCGGTGGAGGGCGAGCTGGGTTGTCTGGGCTCGCTGGAAACCGGCGAGGCCGGCGAGGAAGACGGCGTCGGCGCCGCCGGCAAGCTCGGCCGCGACATGCTGCTGACCGACCCGGCGCAGGCCAAGGACTTCATCGCCAAAACCGGCGTCGATGCGTTGGCCATCGCCATCGGCACCAGCCATGGTGCCTACAAATTCACGCGCCAACCCACCGGCGACATCCTCGCCATCGAACGCATCGCCGCCATCCACGCCGCAGTGCCCGACACACATCTGGTGATGCACGGCAGCTCCAGCGTGCCGCAGGAGTGGCTGGCCATCATTCGCCAGCATGGCGGCGACATCAAGGAAACCTACGGCGTGCCGGTCGAGGAGATCGTGCGCGGCATCCGTAGCGGTGTGCGCAAGGTCAATATCGACACCGACATCCGCCTGGCCATGACCGGCGCCATGCGCCAGTTGTTCGCCACGCAGCCCTCTGAGTTCGATCCGCGCAAGGCCATGCTCGCCGCGAAAAAGGCCGCGCGCGGCATCTGCAAGCAGCGCTTCGAGGCCTTTGGCTGTGCCGGTCAGGCGGGCAAGATCAAGCCGCTGCCGCTGGAGGCCATGGCCAAGCGCTACCGCTGAGCGCGCGCCGTGGCCGTCGAAAGCCCCGCCGCTGCCCTGGGCGCAGCCGCGCCGGAGTTCACCCTGCGCGGCACCGATGGCTGCATGCACAGCCTGCACGAGTTGCGCGGCAGGCGCGGCACGCTGGTGGCTTTCATCTGCAACCATTGCCCCTACGTGCAGGCAGTGCTGCCGCGCCTGCTGCGCGACGCGCGCGAGCTGGCGCCGCTGGGCGGCAATGTCATCGCCATCAATCCCAACGACGCCGAGGCCTATCCCGAGGACAGCTACGCGCGCATGGTGGAAGTGGCGCGCGATTGGCCCTTCCCCTACCTGCACGACGAGACGCAGCAGGTGGCGCGCGCCTATGGCGCCGTGTGCACGCCGGATTTTTTCGGCTACGACGCCGCGCTGCGCCTGCGCTACCGCGGCCGCCTGGATGCCGGCCGCAAGCAGCCGCTCGATGACGCGCCGCGCGAGCTGTTCGAGGCCATGCAGCGCATCGCCAGCGGACAACTGCCGTCTCCGCGGCAATACCCGGCCATGGGCTGTTCGATCAAGTGGCGCGCGGCGTGAGCGCCGCCCCCGCGCTGCGCGCGCTGATCTTTGATGTCGACGGCACCCTGGCCGAAACCGAACGCGACGGTCACCGCGTAGCCTTCAACCGGGCCTTCGCTGCGCTGGGCCTGCCTTGGCAATGGGACGACGCAACCTACGGCGCGCTGCTGCGCGTAGCCGGCGGCTACGAGCGGCTGCTGTCCTTTCTAGCGGGGCAATCGGATGCACCGCCGATCGCGGCCGAACGCGAAGCGTTGGCGCGCGCCATCCACCAGCGCAAGAACGCCGAGTTCAGCGCGCTGGTGGCACAGGGTGGTATCGCATCGCGTCCCGGCGTACGCCGCCTCATCGACGCATGCGCGGGGCAGGGGGTGTTGCTGGCCGTGGCCACCACCACCGGCCGCGCCAATCTGGATGCCTTGTTCCCGCACCTGTTCGGCGCCGACTGGTCGCAACGCTTCGCCGCGCTGGTTTGCGCCGAAGATGCTCCGCGCAAGAAGCCCGACCCGCAGGTGTACCGAATCGCCCTCGCGCGCCTTGGCATCGCTGCGCCCGCGGCCATCGCCATCGAGGATTCCCCCGCCGGTCTCGCCGCCGCGCGCGCCGCCGGCATTGCCTGCCTGATCACGCGCAGCGTGTATTTTGCCGATGCCGATTTCAGCGGCGCCGCGGCAGTAGTGGATGATCTGGACGCCGCGCCGAACTGGCTCTGCGCGTCGCCGCGCGTGGATCTGGATGCGTTGCGCGCGCTGCATGCCTTGCACGCGTGATCCCGATCCGCGTCGAAGCTCGGCAGCCAAAAGCCCCACTCCAGCCTGGAGAGGGTCGGGGTGAGGGAAACCAGCTGGACTTCAGCGCGAATCAGGCGACATCAAACGTCAAGATGCCGGACCATGGCGCGCCATCTCCAGCGCAAAACGATAGGGCCGCTCAACGCGGCCCTATCGTTGTCCAGCCCGGTGATGCGGCTCAGGCCAGTCCGGCCTGCTTCATCACTTCGGCGGCGTAGTCCTCGACCACCTTCTCGATGCCTTCACCGACGGCCAGGCGCTGGAACTGCAGCACCTCGGCGCCGGCGGCCTTCAGCGCGGCTTCGACGGTCTGCTCGGTGTTGAGCACGTAGGGCTGGCCGTACAGCGTGTTCTCGTTGACGATCTTGGCGATCTTGCCGGAGATGATCTTTTCCAGGATCGCGGCGGGCTTGGACTTGTCCTTTTCGGCCATCTTGGCCAGTTCGATTTCCTTTTCCTTGGCGACGAACGCGGCGGGCACGTCGCTGGCCTTGTTGTAGGGCGGGTTCATGGCGGCCACGTGCATGGCGATGCCGCGCGCCAGTTCTTCGTTGCCGCCCTTCAACTCGACCAGCACGCCGATGCGCGCGCCGTGCACGTAGGCGGCCACGGTGTGCGCGCTGTCGCTGCGCGCCATGCGCCGTACCTGCACGTTCTCGCCGACCTTGGCGATGACCGCGGCGCGGGCTTCCTCGACGCTCTCGCCGGTGCCCAGCCTGACCGCCTTCAGCGCTTCGATGTCGCCGGTGCCGGATTTGAGCGCGGCCTGTGCCACGGCGTTGCAGAAGGCGACGAAGTTGTCGTCCTTGGCGACGAAATCGGTCTCGGAGTTGATCTCGACCAGCACCGCCTTGCCGGCGTGCTGAGCCATGGCGATGCGGCCCTCGGCGGCGACGCGGCTGGCTTTCTTGTCGGCCTTGGCCAGGCCCTGCTTGCGCAGCCACTCGGCGGCGGTGTCGATGTCGCCGGCGTTTTCGGTCAACGCCTTCTTGCATTCCATCATGCCGGCGCCGGTGCGCTCGCGCAGTTCCTTGACCGTCTGTGCGGTGATCTGCATGCGTGTTTCCTCTGATTGCGGATGCCCGCGCGCCAGTGTGCGCGCGGGCAGAGGCAGCGGTGTGACGCTGCGCTTACTCGGGGGCGGCTTCGCCACCGCGCTCGCGGCCGCGGCCGGCGCGCGGAGCACGAGTGTCGCGGCGCTCGCCAGGCTTGCCGGCGTTGCGGCGCGGCGGGGCCTTGCGGCGCGGTGCGTCCTCGTCCTTGGCCACCGGGTTGCCGGCGGCGTCGAGTTCGACGAATTCGTTCTCGTCGCCCTGTGCGGCGGCCGGCGCGGCGGATTTGCCCTCCAGGATGGCGTCGGCAGCGGCGCGCGCGTACAACTGCACGGCACGAATGGCGTCGTCGTTGCCGGGGATGGCGTAATCGACCAGCGCCGGGTCGTAGTTGGTGTCGATCACGGCCACCACCGGGATGCCCAGCTTCTTGGCCTCCAGCACGGCGATGTTCTCGTAGCCAATATCGATCACGAACAGCGCATCGGGCAGGCGGCCCATGTTCTTGATGCCGCCCAGGGATTTCTCGAGCTTCTCGCGCTCGCGGCGCAGGCGCAGCACTTCGTGCTTGACCAGCTTCTCGAAGCGGCCGTCGGTTTCCATGGCCTCCAGTTCCTTGAGGCGCGCCACGGACTGCTTGACGGTGCGGAAGTTGGTCAGCGTGCCGCCCAGCCAGCGCTGCGCCACATAGGGCATGCCGCAGCGCGCGGCTTCGGCCTCGACGGCTTCGCGTGCCGAGCGCTTGGTGCCCACGAACATCACCGTGCCGCGCTTCTGCGCCACGCCGGAGAGGAAGTTCATGGCGTCGCCGAACAGCGGCAGGGTCTTCTCGAGATTGATGATGTGAATCCTGCCGCGGGCGCCGAAAATGTACGGGCCCATCTTGGGATTCCAGTAGCGCGTCTGGTGGCCGAAATGCACGCCGGCTTCCAGCATCTGGCGCATGGTGACTTGAGGCATGGTGAACTCCGGGTGGGCCGTCTGGCCCGTAGGGTTGGGACTTCCACGCATCCCCCGTCCGACCCCGGCGGTGGCGTTCCGGACGGCGTCGCGACGGGGCGCGGCGCATGCGGATCGCAACCCGACAGGGCACCCCGGAGCGGGTGCCGATGCGTGTGCGGATTAGGCCTTGCGGCCGGACGAGCGGCGCCGCGAGCGGCTACACTCGTGCTGTAGCAGCCCCATGCGGGCGCTGCAAAGCCTTGAAATGTTAGCGGGTCTCCCGCATGGATGGCAAGTGATGCGTTCCCCCGACAAAACCCAGGCGGTGCTGCCCAAGAGCCTCGCCGACATCGAGAAAATGCGCGTGGCCGGCCGCCTGGCAGCCGAAGTGCTGGCCATCCTCAAGCCGCACGTGCGCCCCGGCGTCAGTACCGAGGAACTGGACCGCATCGCCTACGAGCACATCGTCAACGTGCAGAAAGCCATCCCGGCCAATGTCGGCTACCGCGGCTTTCCGAAGACGCTGTGCACCTCGGTCAACCACGTGATCTGCCACGGCATACCCAGTCCGTCCAAGACCCTCAAAGACGGCGACATCGTCAACATCGATGTCACCGTCATCAAGGACGGCTGGCATGGCGACACCAGCCGCATGTACTTCGTCGGCACGCCCGGCGTGCTGGCGCGGCGACTGGTGGAGACCACCCACGCGGCGATGATGGCCGGCATCCGCGCGGTGCGTCCCGGCGCCACCCTGGGCGACATCGGCCATGCGGTGCAGCAGGTGGCCGAGGCGGCGGGCTACTCGGTGGTGCGCGAGTACTGCGGTCACGGCATCGGCCGCGTCTACCACGAGGATCCGCAGGTGCTGCATTACGGCAAGCCCGGCACCGGGCTGCGTCTGGAGCGCGGCATGACCTTCACCGTCGAGCCGATGGTCAACGCCGGCAAGGCGCACACGCGGCTGCTGCCGGATGGCTGGACGGTGGTGACCAAGGACCACTCGCTGTCGGCGCAGTGGGAGCACACCGTGGCCGTGACCGAGAACGGCTTCGAGATTCTCACGCCCTGGCCCGACGCGGCTTGAGCACCCGTGAGCGAATCCCTTGCCTGCCGCGGCTGCCCCTGAGCGCGCCCCGTTACGTCACGGGGACCACGAAAACCGCTTGCGTAGACTGAGCGACGCGCGCGGTTTTCCGCGCCTCGCGCCTTGCTGGGCCCGCCCGCGGCCAGCTTCGCGACGGCAGGGGATTCATCCACAGGTTCTGAGCCGCGCCGTGCGCGCGGTGTGCGGCGCGCCGCCGTGACCCGGGCCGAAGCCGCGATTCCCGCGCCGCCGCGGCTGCCGCTCGCGCTGCCGCGCAGCGGCCTGTCCGACGAGGCGCGCTTGGCACTGCGCCAGTTGCTCGAGGACCACGCGCGGGCGCTGGCGCTGGCGTTCGCCGCCGGTGCCGAGGCGCGTGTGCTGGCAGCGGCGCGCGCCGAACTGGTCGGCCGCGTCGTGGCGCAGGTGTGGACGCTGCATCTGGGAGCGCCCGCCGGCCTGGCCCTGTTCGCGCAGGGCGGGTTCGGGCGCGGGCGCCTGTTTCCGCATTCCGATGTCGATCTGTTGGTGCTGACGCAGGGCGATTCCGCGCCATCCTCGCGCGGACTGGAGCGCGTGTTCGCGGTGCTCTGGGATCTGGGCCTGGAGCCTGCTCAGGCGGTGCGCACGCAGGCCGGGCAGCGTGCCCTGGCCGCGCAGGATCTCAGCGTGTTCACCGCCATGCTGGAGGCGCACTGGCTGGCCGGCGACGCGGCATTGGTCGCGGCGCCGGCGCGGCTGGCGCAAGACGAAGAACTGTGGCCGCTGCCCGCGTTTCTGGATGCGCGCCGCGCCGAGCAGGCGCAGCGTCGCGCGCGCCGCGGCGATGACAGTTACCGCCTCGAACCCGATCTCAAGGACGGCCCCGGCGGTCTGCGCCACCTCGACATGCTGTACTGGCTGGGCCTGCGCATGGGCGCACCGGCCACGCTGGCGGGCCTGGTCGGGGCCGGTCTGCTCGATGCCGCGGCCGCGCATGAGCTGGATGCCGCCGAGGCGCTGCTGGCACGCGACCGCTACGCCCTGCACCTGCTGGCCGGTCGCGCCGAGGAGCGCCTGCTGTTCGAGCACCAGCGCGCGCTGGCACGGCAGCTGGGGTATCGCGATGCTGCCGACGCGCTGGCCGTGGAGCGCTTCATGCAGGGCTACTACCGCGCCGCCGCCAGCGTGGCGGCGCTGGTCGACGAGGCGGTGGCGCGGCTGGACGCGCGCCAGCATCCGCCGTCGCCCGCCGTGCCGCTGGATGCGCGCTGGCAACGGCGCGGCGCGGCGCTGGAGCCGCGCGATCCCGGCCTGATCGCGCGGCGTCCGGCCGCCTTGCTCGAAGGCGCGTGCTGGCTGGATGCGGATGCCGGCATCCAGCATTTCAGCGCCGAGACCGCGCGCGCCGCGCGCGCCGTGCTGCATGAAGCCGTGCTGGAGGATGCGCTGGCGCGCGACCCCGATGCCCTGCGCGCATTCGACCGGTTGCTGCGGCGCGGCGCCGCCGCGCCGGCGGCGCTGACCGCGCTGGCGCGTATCGGCGCGCTGGGCGCGTTGATCCCGGCCTTCGCCACGGTCAGCGGGCGCATGCAGTACGACTTGTTCCACATCTATACCGTGGACGAGCACACCTTACATGTGCTGGCGCAACTGGCCGCCTTCGCGGCGCCCGCCGCCACCGAGCAGTTCGCGCTGGCGCACGCCTTGTGGGCGCGGCAGCGCGCGTTGCCGGTGCTGTTGCTGGCGGCGCTGTTTCACGACATCGCCAAGGGCCGTGGCGGCGACCACAGCGTGCTGGGCGAGGACGAGGTGCGCGGCTTCGCGCGGCAACTGGGCTGGCCGCAGGAAGACATCGAGGACGTGTGTTTTCTGGTGCGCGAGCATTTGCTGCTCAGCCAGACCGCGCAGCGCCAGGACATCGGCGATCCACAGGTGGTGGCCCGCTTCGCCGCGCGCGTGGGCAGCGTGGCGCGGCTGGAGATGCTGTACCTGCTGACCGTGGCCGACATCATCGGCACCAGCCCCAGTCTGTGGAACGGTTTCAAGGACCGCCTGCTGGCCGATCTCTACCACGCCGCGCGGCGAGTACTCAGCGGCGATGCCGACGCCGCCGACGCCGCCGCCCTGGCCGCGCGCTGCCGCGCGCGGGCGCTGGCGCTGCTGACCGAGCAGGGGCATCCGGCTACATCGGTGGCGGCGCTGTGGCGGGACTTTCCCGAGGCCGCCTTCGTGCGCCAGCAGCCCGAGCAGGTGGCCTGGCAGAGCGCCGCGCTGCTGGCCGCCGCCGCGACACTGCCGGTCGTGGCCGCGCAGGCGAACTCGGTGCGCGGCGGGCTGGAGCTGTTTTTCCTGGCGGCCGACCGCGATGGTCTGTTCGCCACCGTCACCGCGGCGCTGGAGCGCGAGGGCTACTCGGTGCAGGAAGCGCGCATCCTGGGCACACCCAGCGGCCGCGCGCTGGACAGCTTCGTGCTGCTGGACGCGCACGGCGGCGCCGGCAGCGCCGAGCGCGCCGCCCATCTGTGCGCGCGCCTCGAGGCGGCGCTGCGTTCGGCGCGGCGCCCGCGCGCGCAGCGCAGCCTGCCGCGCCGGCTGCGGCACTTCCAGCGCGCGCCGCGCATCCGTTTCGAGGCGGCCGACAATCCGGCCCGCACCCGCCTGGCACTGCGCGCCAGCGACCGCCCCGGCCTGCTGGCCGACATCGCCGAAGCCTTTCTCGAATGCGCGGTGCGCGTGCATGATGCGCGTATCGCCACCTTCGGCGACCGCGCCGAGGATTACTTCGAATTGAGCGACCGCAGCGACCGCGCCCTGGACGATGCCGCCCGCGCGCGGCTGGCGCACATGCTCGAACAGCGCCTGGGCGCGCCCGAACCCACCGCAGGTATCCGCTGATGCACGCACTGCAAGACGCCATTGAGAACGCCTGGGCCGACCGCGACCGGCTTGACGCGCACGCCATCGAGACCGGCCTGCTGCCCGTGCTGGAGCAGGTTCTGGACCAGTTGGAGCGCGGCGCGGTGCGCGTGGCCGAGCCGGACGGACACGGCGGCTGGCGCGTCAACACCTGGCTGAAGCAGGCGGTGCTGCTGTACTTCCGCGCGCACGGCAGCCGGCGCATGGAGGGCGGCGCCATGGCCGCCTGGGACAAGGTGCCGCTGCGCTTCGCGCAGGCCGGTGACGGCGAGTTGCGCGCGCTGGGCGCGCGCGTGGTGCCGGGCGCGCTGGTGCGCCGCGGTGCCCACATCGGCAAGGACGCGGTGCTGATGCCGAGCTATCTCAACATCGGCGCTTACGTAGGCGCCGGCACGATGATCGACACCTGGGCCACGGTGGGTTCCTGCGCGCAGATCGGCGCGCGCGTGCATCTGTCCGGCGGGGTCGGCATCGGCGGCGTGCTGGAGCCCCTGCAGGCCGCGCCTACCATCATCGAGGACGATTGCTTCATCGGCGCGCGCTCGGAGGTGGTCGAGGGCGTGATCGTCGAACGCGGCAGCGTGATCGGCATGGGCGTGTTCCTGGGCCAGAGCACGCGCATCTACGACCGCGCCAGCGGCACGGTGCACTACGGCCGCGTGCCGGCCGGCAGCGTGGTGGTGGCCGGCAGCCTGCCCGCCAGCGACGGCACGCACAGCCTGTACGCCGCCGTCATCGTCAAGCGCGTGGACGAGAAGACCCGCGCCAAGACCGCCATCAACGAGCTGCTACGCGCATGAGCATCACGCTGTATGGATTGCCCAACTGCGACACCTGCCGCAAGGCGCGCAACTGGCTGGATCGTCACGGTATCGGCCATGCCTTCGTGGACTACCGCGCGCAGCGGCCCGAACCGGACATCCTGCGCGACTGGGCGCGCCAGGCCGGCGGCTGGGACAAGCTGGTGAACAAGTCCAGCCCGACTTGGCGCAATCTGTTACCGCAGCGTCGCAATCCGCAGAGTGACCCGGAATGGACGCTGCTGATCCGCGAGCATCCCGCGCTGCTGCGCCGCCCGCTGGTGCTGCGTGAGGGTGCACTGCTGGGCACCGGCTTCAGCGACCAGCGGTTCGGCGGCTGGTTCGGCGGCGGCGCAGGCTGACCGGCCGTACTGGGCGGTGCGGTGCGCCGTCCACGCGCGGGCGCCGCCTGCGGCCCCGTCGCCGCGATCCGGGTTGTTG
Organism: Pseudomonadota bacterium; assembly: GCA_021794575.1. GTDB lineage: Bacteria > Pseudomonadota > Gammaproteobacteria > Xanthomonadales > Rhodanobacteraceae > Metallibacterium. Next base: position 72,328 of record JAJYQO010000093.1, read on the forward strand.
CGGCGGTGGCGCTGCACGGCCATCTGGGATGCGGCACTGGGTGCCGGTGACCGGTGCGATTACAGTGTCCGCAGGGGGCAGCACGGAGTGGTGCCATGCCGGTGTATCGCATCCTCAGCTTCGATGGCGGCGGTCTGCGCGGCGTGGTGGCTGCGGTGCTGCTGCAGCGCCTGCAGCAGGCCCGGCCGGCTCTGCTTGCCGACGTCGCGCTGATGGCCGGCACTTCCACCGGCGGCCTGCTGGCGCTGGGCCTGCGCAGGGGGCTGGCGCCGGCGCAGTTGCGCGCGCTGTACGTGGACCACGGTGCCACCATCTTCGATGCGGGGCTGTGGCGGCGCCTGCGCAGCCTGGGCCAGGTCATCGGCGCGCGCTATCCGGCCGAACCGCGCGCAGCGGTGCTGCAGTCCCTGCTGGGGGCCGACACCCGGCTCGACCAACTCGGCGGCGCGGTGCTGATCACCAGTTTCGACTTGGATCCGGAAACCGCGGATCCGTTGCGCCGCGACTGGAAGCCCAAGCTATTCCACAACCTGCCGGGCAGCGACAGCGACGGCGCCGCGCGGGTGTGGGAGGTGGCCATGGCCACCAGTGCCGCGCCGACGTTCTTCCCCAGCTTCGACGGCTATGTGGACGGCGGCGTGTACGCCAACAATCCGGCAATGTGCGCGCTGGCGCAGACGCAGGATCCGCGCACGGGCGGGCCGGTGCCCTGGGAGTCGATCCGCCTGCTGTCGCTGGGCACCGGCAGCGCGCGGCGCGTGGTGCCCGGCAGCACGCTGGACTGGGGTTACGCGCAGTGGGCGCCCAGGCTGATCGAATTGATGATGGACGGCGTTTCCGGCATCGCCGACTACCAGTGCCGCATGATGCTGGGCGGCGACCAGTATTTCCGCTATGCGCCGTATTTCCCGCCCGGCCACAACGTCGGCATGGACGACGTGGAGGCGCTGCCCTGGCTGCTGCAGTGGGCCGAATCGCTGCCGCTGGCGCCGCTGCTGGATTGGCTGGATGCGGCGTGGGGGTAGGGCGCCGACAGCTCCTGATTCTGCGTGCCGGCCGCCACCTGTCCGCGTACCGCCATGTCAGACAGGAACTGCTCGACTTCGGTCGCACCCATCTCGCGAGGATGGTGCCTGCCATGGAACAGAATAAACCAGCGTACCCACGCCACACACGCCTGCTCGGTGCGCAGGCTGTAGTTTTTCGCCGCGCGTCGCCGCACCTCATCGAACAGAGGCGGTTGCTGCAGCGCTTACCGGTGGTTCTCCGGTAGAGCGAGGAACCCGACATGTCTGACCGTATCCTCAGAAACACCAACCCCAGAGCACGAAGACACAAGTGAGAAAGCTGAAAATCATCGAGCACATCTCGCTGGACGGCGTGATCCAGCACTCCGCCGATGATGGCGATTTCCCCTACAGCGACTGGACCGCGCCCTATCGGACCCAGGCTGGCCGGGACGCGGTCATGGCTGCGCAAGGCGAGCGCTTCGATCTGCTGCTTGGCCGTCGCACCTACGATATCTGGTCGGGCTTCTGGCCAAAGGCGCCGAGCAGTCCGATGGGGGACCGCCTCAATGCGGCAACAAAATTTATCGCTACCCACCGTCCAAAAAGTCTTGAATGGGGCCCGTTCGAGAGCCTTGGACCGGACATCGTCGAGGGCATTCGCCGCATCAAGTCGCAAAACGGCCCGGACCTAATCCTCTGGGGTAGCTCCACGCTGACATCGACGGTGCTCGAACGTGGCCTTGCGGATGAAGTTGTGCTGATCGCCTATCCGGTGCTGTTGGGCACGGGGAAGCGCATCTTTGCGGAGGGAACCCCGGCACACTCATTCGAGCTCGTCAGCACGAATGCATTGCCGTCCGGCGTCATCTTCAGTACTTACAAGGTCGCCGGGCCTTTGAAGACCGGATAGTTCGACGATGCGACATCGCGGAGCGACGCCTAACCCACTCGTACGAGCCGCTCCGCGACGGCAGGCGTCGCAAGCACTGCCTGAGGTACTCCGCACACTGTCACTCGCAGGCCCACTATGGAACAGAATGACATTGCCATTCCGACACTGCCGAGTCGATCCCTGGGCAACACGCTTTTGTTCTACGGAAAGCTCGGGTTCGACGGCAAAGTGCTTGGCGCGGGAGACTCCTACGCCATCCTCAAGCGTGGCAACCTGGAACTTCACTTCTTCCTTCATGCCGATCTACGTCCTGCCGAATCTTCATCTGGCTGCTACATCCGGATTGGAGACATCGAACGTCTGTACAAGGCATTCTCTTTGGCCAAACTGCCGACCAGAGGCATTCCTCGAATGGATATCCTCGAAGACAAGCCGTGGGGCATGAGGGAGTTCGCCGTCGTCGACGAAGATGGCAATCTTCTGCGCATCGGGCAAGCTATTTGAACCGCAGGCATGAATGCCATCGCCACCCGGCCGTTTAATCCCCCCGTCAGGGGGACGTCCTGCGCCAAGGCGCAAGCCGCTCCTTACGTCGAACGTTGGGCCGCATGAACACCAGGGTGCCGTCGGTCGCGTCGTTCTACGACGAACTCGCGCCGCACTATCACCTTCTATACGTTGACTGGGAGCGCTCCATAGCGGAGCAGGGGGAGGCGCTTGCCTCTCTTCTTTCCGCGTTCGGCGTCACAGTCGCAGATCCGATTCTCGATGCCGCCTGTGGTATCGGCACGCAAACACTCGGTCTCGCGCGTCTCGGATTCAACATAGCGGCCTCCGACATATCGCCCATGGCGGTCGAGCGCTTGCAACAGGAGCTTGTTCAACGTGGTCTTAGCGCCCGCACGCGCGTGGACGACTTGCGCACGCTGTCACGAGTGGAGTCGTCATCCCTGGCTGCGATCTTGGCCTGCGACAACAGCATCCCGCATCTCCTGTCGGATCGCGACATCCTGCAAGCCTTCCGTGCTGCCCACCGTTGCCTTCGTCCTGGCGGCTTGCTCGTCTTCTCAGTTCGAGACTATGCAGCGTTGCCCCGAGTCACCCCGGACGTACGGCCATATGGTCTCCGGCACCGCGACGGCTGCCGGTTTCTCGCTGTGCAAGTCTGGGAGTGGGAGGGGGAACAGTACGACTTGAGCATGTATCTCACATCCGAGTCGTCGTCTGGCGAGTGCAACACGAAAGTCCTGCGCAGCCGGTACTACGCCGTCTCGATCGAGCGACTGCAGTCCCTGCTAGCCGAAGCAGGGTTTGTCGAGGTGGAGCGTCACAACGACATTCTCTTTCAACCCGTGCTCACGGCTCGCCAACGTGTGGTCTAACTCTTTGCTGAAGCCAGCCGACTCGCGCCGGCATGGCACTCGGCCTGCGAGGTGCTCACTACCATCTCCGCCTCGCGGGCCAAGCGCTATACCGACGCACGCGCCTCAGCTCAAGCGTTGGATCTCATAGGAACGCACCGCCGCCTACAGGAGCATCGCACAGTGCCCACCACAGAAGTCCTGGAACGCTTCATAGCGCGCGTCGAAGCAAACGCGCACGCTGAGGCCGTCGAAGAGTTCTACGCCGAGGCCGCGTCCATGCGCGAGAACCTGGGCCAGCCTCGAATCGGCAGAGATCTGCACATCGCCAACGAGCGGAAGGTCTTCGCCCGCGCCTCCACTGTGTACTCGAAGTGCGTACGCCCGGTCTTTGTCAATGGCGACAAGGTCGTCGTTCGATGGATCTTCCGTTTTGAGTGGCTGGACGGCACGGTCACAGAGATGGAAGAGTTGGCGTACCAACGCTGGGAGGATGACCGAATCGCCGAAGAGCAGTTCTTCTACGACCCGGTGCAACGCATACCCAAGAGTCCACCGCCGAATGAGGCGGCCTAACCCTCGGTCGAGGCGAGGCCCAACGGCCGCGCGCCTTGCCGTCAACCCCGCCTCACCTCAAACGTTGAACCCACGTCAGGCCGCAAAGTGCAGGAGGAGCAACATGAAGCCGTTCAGTCTCATTGCTGCCCTAGTCTTCGGACTGGTCGCATTGGTGCATGTGCTGCGCTTGATCCTGGGATGGCCGGTTGTCGTCAACGGCTTCGGTATTCCGCTCTGGGCGAGTGCAGTCGCATGCCTGGTCTCGGCAGTGCTGGCGGTGATGATCTGGCGGGAGGCCCGCCGATGAGTTTGTGACCTGGCGTTCGAGAGTTGCGGACCGAGCCTTCATCGAGCAGGCAGCCCCGGCTGTGCTTCAATCTGCCGCTCATGTTGAGCGCCAGCATCACAGGAGACAGAGCGCCATGGTCGACGCGAATGCGTTTCCCGCCGAAGGCGGCTGCGACTGCCGGACGGTGCGCTACCGGATGGAAACTGCGCCGCTGTTCGTCCACTGCTGCCATTGTCGCTGGTGCCAGCGGGAGTCTGGCGCTTCGTTCGCGTTGAACGCCCTGATCGAGGCCGATCGAGTCACCGAACTCGGACAGTCGCCAGAACTGGTTCACACGCCGTCCGAGAGCGGCAGTGGTCAGTTCATCGCCCGCTGCCCGAAGTGCAAGGTCGCCGTCTGGAGCAACTATGCCGGCGCCGGGCCGCTGATCAGGTTCGTTCGCGTCGGCACCCTGGATAACCCGGACCTCCTGCCCCCGGACATTCACATCTTCACGGCATCCAAGCAGCCCTGGGTCGTGTTGCCCGCGGGCACGCCGGCAGTCGCCGAGTACTACGAGCGCGAGCGCCATTGGCCGTCCGTGAGTCTCGCCCGACGCCGGGCACTTCTTCCGCGCATCGAGGCATACCAGGCCGCGCAGAAGAGTGGCGCCTGACCCTTCGCCCGGGGCGTCCTCAACTGTCCGCCGCAGCAGGCAAACCCATGACGCCAGCACGCGAGCCGCGCGGTGTGCTCAGCCGCTTTCGACCTGCGTGCGCCTACCCAGGCGATGCACTGCCTCCACCAGCATGGCCACGCGTTCGGGGTCGACTCCGGGCGTGATGCCGTGGCCGAGGTTGAACACATGGCCGGGATGCGGGCCGAAGGCCTGCAGCAGGCCCACCGCCTCGCGCTCGATCGCCTCGGGCTTGGCGTGCAGCGCGGCCGGATCGAGATTGCCCTGCAGCGCCACGCGTGCGCCGACGCGGCGACGCGCCTCGGCGATGGAGAGGGTCCAGTCCACGCCCAGCGCGGCACAGCCGGTGTCGGCCAGGGCTTCCAACTGGCCGGCGCCGTGCACGCCCTTGGCGAACAGGATCAGCGGCAGCGCGGCGGCTGCCGGGCGCGCGCGCAGGCGCTGCGCGATTTCGGCCAAGTAGCGCAGCGAGAACTCGGCGAACATCGGTGGCGTCAGCAGGCCGCCCCAGGTGTCGAAGACCATCAGCACCTGCGCACCGGCCGCCGCCTGCGCGGCGAGGTAGTCGGCGACGGCATGGGCGAGCGTGCCCAGCAGGCGGTGCAGGCTGGCAGGGTCGTCCCAGGCCATGGCCTTGGCGCGCGCGAAATCGCGCGAGCCGCCGCCCTCGACCATGTAGCAGGCCAGCGTCCACGGGCTGCCGGCGAAGCCGATCAGCGGCACGCGGCCGTCCAGTTCGCGGCGGATCAGGCGCACCGCGTCCAGCACGTAGCGCAGTTCGCCCTCGGGATCGGGTACGCCGATGCGCGCGATGTCGCCGGCCGTGCGCAGCGGGTGCGCGAAGCGCGGGCCTTCACCCTCGGCGAAGCTCAGTTCCAGGCCCATGGCATCGGGGATGGTGAGGATGTCCGAGAACAGGATGGCGGCGTCGAGGTCGAAGCGCAGCAGCGGTTGCAGCGTCACCTCGCAGGCCAGTTCCGGCGTCTGTGCCAGCCGCATGAAGCTGCCGGCGCGCGCGCGCGTGGCGCGGTACTCGGGTAGGTAGCGCCCGGCCTGGCGCATCAGCCACACCGGCGTGGTATCGACGGGCTCGCGGCGCAAAGCGCGCAGCAGGCGCGTGCGGCGCGGATCGTCGGCGGCGACCGGCAGGGTCATGCTCAACTGCCTTGCGCGAACATCACGCGGAAGCCGCGGCGCAGTTGCGCATCACGCGCTGCCTCGAAAGCCGCCAGCGCGGCGTCGCGCTCCAGGTATACCTCGCGGCGGCCGCCGGGTTTGCCACCCTGCGCGCCCCATTCGCGCACCAGCGTCCAGCCGCCCAGCAGATCCTGCTCCAGCGCCAGCTGGTAGTAGCGCGGCGGCGCGCTGCCTTCGGGCTGGGTTTGCAGGTACAGACGCATGGGATGGGTGATCGCGATGGGGCCTTCGATTGTAGCGGCAGGCCCGAGTCACGCCGTAGCGGCGTTTGTGCCGCGACGCCGCACGCGCAGAGCTGACGGCGCCGTAATGGAACACGCGACGCGGCGCATGGTCGCAGCATCGGGACGAGACGCATCGGGAGCTGTTTATGGAGCATGGGCACACGGAATCGCTGTTGCAGTACTGGCGTCATCCGCATCTGGCGGACGGACACTTTCAGCCGCTGCGCTGGCGTGCATGGCTGGGCTGGATCGGGGCGATGCTGTTGCTGTCGTTCCTGGCGATGGGCCTCGCGGCGTTGGCGATCCACTTGCTGGGTCACACGGTGCCCAGGGACCGCTTCATCGACTGGATCGCCGCACATCCGTCCTGGCGCTTCGCGGCCACCCTCGCGGTGGGGCCGGTGGTCGAGGAATTGAGCTTCCGCTGCTTCATCTCCCAAGTACCGCGCGATGTGGTCGTCGGTTTCGGGTTTCTGGGCGCCTTACTGGCGGGCTTGCTGCTGCATGTCTTGATGGGAGGGCCGGCGGCGCTGCACGATGTCGCGGCCACGTATTTCGTCAATCTGGCGATCATGCTGCCGATTGCGGCCGCGCTGGGCGGTCTGCTCTGGTGGCTGCGTGTGCCGCTGCAGCGTGGATTGCGCCGCAGCGCCGCGCCGGTCATCGTTTTGACCACACTGTTTTTCGCGGCGCTGCATTCGTTCAACTTCGGAGAAGGCTTCAAGCCCTGGCTGCTATGGTTGACCCTGCCGCAGCTGATGGCGGGCACGGTGCTGGTGTACGTGCGCGTGCGCCATGGCCTGCGCGCCAGCATCGCGACGCATCTGGGCTTCGACTGGTTGTTGCTGCTGCTGGTGTGGACCGCGCGCCTGGCTCATGCGCACGGCGGGGTTCTGGATCTGTTCGCGACCGTCACCGGCGCGATCTTTTTCGCGGTGCTGATTCACGGCACGGTGTTCTTGTTCCGGCGCGGCGTGCTGCGTGCGCCGCTGCCCGAGCCGGTGCCGCCGCATTGATTGCCGCGGGAAGACTTTAAAGCAATTTGCAAAACCGGGCATCCTGCCGCCCGATTCAAAGCGGCTGCATGCAAGCAAACGGGCGCGGCAAAGTCGCGCCACCTTTGTCGCGACCAGCACTTGCGTGCTCGTCGCGGCGGCACATCCATGTGCCGGAGCGGTTTTGCAAACCGCTCTTTATTGGTTGCGGCCCAACTATTCGCTTCGAAGTTCAGCAGATCAAAGCCCCGCTCCCGCCAGGCGAGGGGATCGTTCTTCGCCAAGGACCGGTGCCGGCCGAAAGCTCCGGATGTACCCGCGTCACCCCGGGTGGCATGCTGCGCTCCGAAGTCGTTCTTCGCCTGTCGGAGGAACGCCCAAAATGATGCGCATCGCAAGTGTCGGACATGCGGTCTTTGCGGCGACCCTGATCGCGCTGGGAATCCTGGGGCTGGTGCATGGCCATTTCGCTGCGATCTGGCGGCCGGTGCCCAAGGGTGCGCCTGCCCGCGAAGGGCTGGCCTATCTTTGCGACTTGGTCGCGCTGGGATCCGGCGTCGGCCTGCTCTGGCCGCGCACGGCAGCCCTTTCCGCGCGCGTGCTGTTCGTCTATCTGCTGCTCTGGCTGCTGGCGTTCAAGGCGCCGGGCATCGTGCGCGCGCCCGCCGTGGCGGTTTCCTACGAAAGCGCCGGCGAGACGGCGGTGATCGTGGCGGGGGCCTGGGCGCTGTATGCGCGGTTTGCCGGGGACTGGGACCGGCGGCACCTCGGTGTCGTCACCGGCGACCGGGGCGTGCGTATCGCCAGAGCGCTCTACAGTCTGGCCTTGATTGCCTTCGGTCTGTCCCACTTCGCCTATCTCGAACTGACCACGGCGCTCGTGCCGGACTGGCTGCCGTTGCCCGCGGCATGGGCCTCTTTCACCGGTTGCGCCTACCTCGCGGCGGGCATGGCGGTGCTGATTGGTGTGTATGCACGGCTGGCGGCTGCGCTATCGGCGCTGCAGATGGGCCCGCTCACACTGCTGGTATGGGTGCCTGTCGTGCTGTCGGGCCATGTGCATGCCGCGCAGTGGGGCGAGTTCGTGATCTCCTGGACGCTGACGGCCGGCGCCTGGGTGGTGGCCGATTCCTACCGCGGCACGCCGTGGTTTGCCGTGGCGAAGCGCTGGCGGCGAACGGGCGCCGGCGCTGCGGGCTAGCCGGAAGGTTCGAGCGGAGACGACGGCCCGGCATCGGTCTCGGCGGGCTGCATGGGCAGGATCACCGGAAGCGCTGCGAGAATCTCAGGGTGACGGCCTGGGCGGCCAGTTGCGATGGGTTTCGTCGATCGCGCTGGTCAAGCCGATGTCGCGGCCATCGGGATCGGCGACGCTGGCATAGCGCGCGCCCCAGAATGCGTCGAATGGCCGCTGGCGTCCCCTGTGGCCGGCCGCCAGCAGACGCGCATAGATCACATCCACGGCGGCGCGCGTCGGCAGCACGAAGGTGGCCAGGGTGGCACCGTCGGGAACCTCGTTGCGCCAGGCTGCGTTGTACAACTGCGCCAGCGGGCGGTTGTCGAATTCGAGCTGGATGCCGCCGGGCATCTGCGCGGTGGCGTGGCGGATGCCGTCGGGCGAGGGTGGGGCTTCGCGCGCGGACAGGCCGAGTTCGCGGTAGAAGCGCAGGGTGGCGTCGAAGTCGGCGCACACCATGTTCACCTGATCGAGGCTGGCCGATTGCCCGCCGGCCTCGGCACCGCGCGGCGATGCCGGATCGCCGCCGTGGTCGGCAACGGCCGACGGATCGACCGCGTGGTTCATCGTGCCCTGCCCGGGGGTGATGAACAGCGCCGCGCTCGGTGCGTGTACCCGTGCCGTGTGCCAGGTGCCGCGCGGCACGATGGCGAAATCGCCGGACTGCGCCAGCCGCACCCGACGCAGACCCTGCGGCTCGTCGAGCACGAGGTCGAAATCGCCGCGCAGCGCGCAGACCAGCTCGTCGCCATGCGGGTGGATTTCCCAGTTCGGCCAGTCGCTGTCGAAGGCGAAGCTCGACACCAGCGTACGGCCGGCAAAATCGCCGTAGCGGCGCTGCAGCCGCTGCCAGAAGTCAGCCGCGTATTCGATGGGGGTGGCGCGGCCCTGTGGGTCGTATACCGCGAAAGTGTGCTCTAGCGCCGAGGCCGATTGGACTGCAGACATGGCGACGACTCCAGTTGCCGGATCGAACCGATGTGGTTCCAGTCTCTTCTTCAAGATCGGATCCGGCGCGCCGGCCCTGGCAGGAGCCCGGGGTTCTACCCCGTCTCCAAGGACGGTTGGGTACGCCTGAAGGCCTGAAGTGGTCCACGTCGCTCATGCTGCTGAGGATGTGATGATCTTTCAGGAGTTGCCGGTACTCGGCACGGGTGAACTAGCGCCGTGGTCCGAGTGCAGGATCACCGAGCGGTGCACTGCCAGCCAGCAGCACCGCCTTCTGCACCAGGTGCCGGTCTTGCACCGGTGATATCGACTAGCCCACCACCTTGCCCGAGTACAGGTCGATCACCGCGCACAGGTACAGCCAACACGCACTGATGTCGGGCCCTGTCCAGTGCAAGCCTGTCACAGCGACCGGACTGCGCAGGGCGTCATTACGCGCCTACCGGCAGAGTTCGGGACCTCGGGCCAGCGCCCATGCACGCTCATCCGCGTATGTGGCCCGGTAGCGCCTCCGGCCGCCATGGCGATTGACCTCACGGCTGTTGGTCGATGGCGACCGAGCGCCCGACCGATCGCGCTCTGAAATTCGCCGCGCTTCCAGCGCCTCCAAAGCTCGTCCTGCTGCGCCGCCGCTAATCCTGGCCTCCCAACTACCGCCATCCAGCATCCCCCGGCACAGGGCTGCAGCCGATCACGGCCGCCGGCCCCGGGTGGAGGGCTGTTGTGGCGGCCGCAGGAAACGAAAGACTGGCAAGCGGGCAATCTTGCCCGCACTCAAGGAACAGTCATGTCAACCGTAACAACATCAGCATCCACGGTAGCGCCGCTCCAGCCGGAAAACCTGTTCGCCATCGCCCAGGCCTACGAACGCAGCGCCTCCAGTGCCATCGCCTTCCGCAGGATGTCCCGCTGCGACGCGTTTCCGTGGTTCGCGGCCACCCGCAACCCGGCGTTCAACGCGTTCCTGCTATGGGATGCGCCCGCAGACCTCGCCGGCATGGCCGCCCACATCGACAAGCTGCTGCGCGAGGACCGAAGTTTCATGCGCGTGGCCGTATCGGGGGTGGACCGCAACACGGGCGAGTGGCGCGGCATGGTGGTGGTGCGCCCCTACGAGGACGGGCATGAGCTAGGGCTGGCGCTGCACCCCAATGTTTGGGGTCAGGGCATGTTCCCGCTGTTCATGGCGCCCGCCGCGGAAGTGATCCGGCAGGCTGCCGCGCCGTGGCCGGTCTATGCGCGCACGCACCGCGAGAATCTGAAGATGCAGACCATCCTGCGCCGCTGCGGGTTCCAGGAAGCCGGCAAAATGACGGAAACCAGGGTCAACGGAGAACAGATACCCCTAGACGTCTTCCGTCTCGGTCCCGGCTGGGTTTCGCCGGAGATGGTTTCGTTCTGACCGTGCGGTCAGCGCACCGGGGATGCAATGTCCCCGGTGCCACCGTGTGCGCGCAGCCAGTTCATGAACGCGCCCGGGGCCATAGGCTTACCCACCAGCCAGCCCTGCAACATGTCACACTGCATCGCCTGCAAGGCGTTACGCTGCCCCGGCGTCTCGACGCCTTCCGCCACCACCAGCGACCCAAGGCCGTGGACCATGCGGATGATGTTGTTGACCATCACCCGGTGGGTATGCGAGTCCGGCAGCGGAGCTACCAGGGAACGGTCGATCTTCACCACCTGGGACGGATAGCTGGCGACATAGGTGAAGCCGGCCTGCCCGGAGCCGAAGTCGTCAATTGCCGTCGATACTCCGAGTCCGCGAAGTGCGGCAACGACATCGCGGCTGCGCTCGGGCTGGCGGATCATGGACGATTCGGTGATCTCCAGCAGCAGCCTTGACGGCGGCAGTCCGCGCGTGCGCAGCACGACGTGGACGGCGTCGACCGTACCTGGGTCGTCCACCGAATCCGCGGAAAGGTTGACTGCGACTCCGAACGGGGTGCCTCCGCGCGCGGCCTGGGCGGCAAATGTGACGGCGCGGTCGAGCACGAACCGGTCAATCGCCGTCATCCAGCCGGCGTCCTCGGCCAATGGCAGGAATGCGCCCGGGAGCAGCAGGCCATGCTGCGAATGATTCCAGCGCACCAGTGCCTCGGCGTACACCGTGCGTCCGTCCAGCGCATCGACGATTGGCTGGAAGTGCACATCCAGGCGGTGGTCGTCGATGGCAGCGCGCAGATGGGTCGTCAGCACCGGATCCAGCCCCGGTCCGGCCAGCCCCGGATGGAACTCCACGTCATGCTGGGGTCCCGCCTTGGCCGCCGCCAGCGCGCACTCCGCCTGGATGATGGTCTTGTGGACCGTGCTGGTCGGCTCATGGCATGCGCGGCCGATGCAGAACTGGATGTGCACTGGCACACCGTCGAGCACGAATGGAGCCGCCAGTGCGTTGCGCACACAGGCTAGGCTGGCGCGCAACGACTCCTGCCCATCGGGCGCCCAGATCGCGAAACGATCGTCGCCGTAGCGATAGGCCTGCTGTGGCAGGCGCAGGTTGTTCTGGATGCGTGCAGCGATCTCGACGAGCGCCCGGTCGCCCTCGCCAGCGCCGAACGCGTGCAACAGGCTCCGGAAGCGCCGGACGTCCAGTAGCGTCAGAACGCCGCCGCCGGCATTCGGGTCGGCCTGACGCCCGATATCATCCTCCAAGCGCCAGCGATTGGGCAGCGCGGTCAGCCGGTCGTGCTGCTGCAGGGTTATCGTGGCATCGGTACGATGAGCGATGCGCTGGACGACCAGCGCGTAACGGTCTCGTCCCAGCGGTGCCACGCGAATGGTGACCCAGCCACGGGCCACCCCCGAGTAGCCGATACGACTCTGCGGCGCCTGCTCGCGCACGACTGCGGCGCAAGCCTCGAAGAATACCGACTGACGAAAGTCAGGATACAGGTCGAAAGCAGTCTTCCCGAGCATCTCCGCCGGATCGTGCAAGCCATAGATCGCCGCCATGGCGGCATTGGCGGCCAGATATCGGTATTGGCCATCGGTGACACAGACTGCCTCGCCCAGCCAGTTCAGCAAGGCGTCCAGCGCATGGCCCCCCTCTAGGCCGTCGAATGCTTCCGGAACCGCGGCGAAGGCGGCTTGCGGTGCGCACGTGCCGGGCATGGCAGTGGAATCGGCGGTTGATGGCGGCATGGGAAATGTGCGGTTGGTAACTCCATGATGCACTTACTTCGCTATCCATGGCGGGTCCGATCCGCATCCTCCTTTCCTATAGCGCATCTCTGTGGACGCAGGCGCAACTGGAGGCGCGCGCCCCTCTCGACATCTCCAAGCCCTCACATCGCGCCGCGCCGAAGCACTGCAGGCACAGGCTATGGTTTCGAGCGCTTGGCGCGCTGCAAAGTTTTGCAAAGACGAGCAATGTGTCACGCACTGCTGGCGATACGACCGATGCGATGGCTCATTGCCCGCGCAACCCGCTGAGATCACTCGATCCGCGTAGACCTGTCAGCGCGCGTTTGCATAAAGTGTGAGGCGGCCACTCGCGCGACGTGGAACGGGCTCGAGATGGTCGCGGCGATTGTGCTCATGGCTGTCCTCGATACGCTGGATGAAGGAGCTCGTCATCGACGAGCGGCGGCAATGCGAAGGATTGATACGTCGCCACGGCTCTGCTGCAACGATATGCAAACCATCGCAGCGACCGCGATGAGCCGTGATGTCCTTCACCTGCCGGCCATCCGCGCGCAACGCGGCGTGCGTTCCGCTTCGGTTGGAGCCGGTCAGTGTCGTTGCGAGTGCACGCGCACCCAGTGAATCCAGACGCCCTGCTCGGCGTCACCGGGTCGTTGTCCGGGTCGGCTCTGCATCACCTCGCCCCAGATGCCCTGGGCGACGTGCGGCCGCTCGACGCGGATGCGCTCGCCCACAGACAGCGAGAAATCGGTCTGCAGCACCAGCGCATCCGCGTCATGCCAGACCAGGCAGCCTGGGCGACTGGTCAGCGTGGTCCAGCCGATGAACAGGCGTACGGCCTGCGACGCATGCCCGCCACGCTGATCCAATTGCCAGGATTCCACGCGCTGCAACAACTTCTGCAGGTGCGGTGCATCCCAGTCGACGGCGACGGCATGGGGTGTCGGGAAGTTCACAGGATCACTCATGGTCGGTCTCCTGGCTGGCTCGTGGTCCTGCCCGTGGGGCCGGACCTTGTTGCGACGGGAACGTTCGGGGCGGTCGGCGCATGTTCCTCCCTCGTCGCTGTACGGTGCCGTCATCCTCCCGTCCTTCGGGGGTCAGGATAGGCATCTGTCCGCGGACCGCCGATACGCCGGTCACAGTGCACCCGAACATGACCATTCGTCACAGAGCGCCCGCATCGATCGATGGGCTGCGACTGCGCGGCAGGTTTCCCCGGCTCGTGCCACCAGAGCCCGAGCCGGTGCATCTTCCAGCCGTGCGAGAAACGCATCGAACCGGCCATGCCGCACGGACCTGCATGTACGCTACGCCGCCGGTTCCGGGCGCCCGCAGCTTGCGCGGAGCAGCAGATCGTCATTAAGGAATCCATACGGTGGCGCGGCGCGCATGTTAAGAGTGGCATCCCCGCCCGTTGCCGCGCGCACTGTTAGGGTTCAAGGAAGATTCGTCGTCGGATCACCGTGTGTCATTACCGCAACGAGCGTATCGCCATCGTGGATTACTGGTCCTACCTCGCCGATCCCATTCTCGAAGGCGCCATGGCGGCGCACGACCTGCCCGGCGCCGAACATTGCGAACGTGTCGCCAGATTTGCGGTGCGGCTGGGCCGGCGGCTGGACCTGCCCGCCCATGATCTTGCCGTGCTCGGGCTGGCCGGGCGCCTGCACGACGTGGGCAAGATCGGCCTTCCCGATGCGCTGCTGCGGAAACAAGGTCCTCTGGATGCGGAAGAATGGACCCTGATGCAGACGCACAGTGCCATCGGCGAACGCATCCTGCTCAGCCAGCGCGACATCCCGTTCCATGCGGAGGTGGCCAGGATCGTGCGGCATCATCACGAGCATTGGGACGGCAGCGGCTATCCCGACCGCCTGCAGGGCGCCGACATCCCGCTGCTCGCGCGCGTCCTGTCGGTCATCGACAGCTACGATGCCTTGACCTCCGGACGTCCCTATCACGCCGCCCGAGCCCATTCGGTCGCGATCGGTATCCTGCAAGTCGAGCGCGGCATCAAGCACGACCCGGTCATTCTCGATCTCTTCGTTCGGCACGACGCCGAGATCCGATCGGCCGTATCCAGGCCGGGCGTGCGGTCGGGCTGACGGTCGTCGCAGCAGGGAGCGACTGCGCCAATCGGCCCTGCAGAACCACGGTAGGCTGTGTGTGCTTGGGTTTGCGAGGCTTGGCATGGTGCGGTAGCTGGCGCAATGGGATGCGCGGTCCACTCCCATCGGACTCAGTCTCAATCCGCCGCTCGCAGTTCCGTTGCGCCTCGATTGCGTGCGGTGGATCCGGGATGCACTTGAGAAGACAGGCATCGCGCCGCAGCGACCGATGCTGGAACTGCTCAAGGATGAGAAGACCTCTGCCTGCCGCCTGATTCAAGGTGACTGCATGCCAGCAAACGGCGCGGCAAAGCCGCGTCACCTTTGCCGCAACCAGCACTTGCATGCTCGTCGCGGCGACACATCCATGTACCGGAGCAGTCTTGCAAACCGCTTACATGGACGTGGTTGCCTACGCCATGCCGCGCCAGATGCGATCGACCGCACAAAGAATACGTATGCAGAATGCGCCGCACGCTGCGGTACGCGCTTAGCATGCGGGCGTTGTCGCCGTGCCCAAGGTGCGAGGCGACACCGCGCAGGGGATGTGGATCTCGGCGACTCGCGCAGTCCGATGTTGTCCGAAGCAGCGGCCGCGCGGGCCATGCAGTGCATCGTCAACCGGGGAGGGAGTCTGATGCTGCAGTCATCTCAAAAATACGCGCGCGCGTACCCGCCCAGTTGTCCTGGGTGCGCTGCTCGGCGCACGGACGACGTTCATCACGTCCATGCCTTTGGCTGGTTCGACGCCCGGCATCGGATCGCGGTCATCCTCAACGATTCGAGCGAGGCGCGGACCGTACCGTGCCCGTCTGGCGGCTGAGCATCCCGGACGGGACACGCGTGACGGACTTGCTCACCGGCTCCGTGCATGAGGTCGAGTTCGGCGCCCATTACGGAGCGATCCTGGTGCAGTAGACGACGATCATTTCCACCTGCGGAGCCGGCCCGGTAGTCGGCCTCGGCCTGCGTGCGGCACCACAAGAAGCCGGAACATATCCGGAGGGGAGGACAGATGATTCATGCAACCGATCGAAGAATCACGTGTTCGACGATGATGACGGCGCTGGCCATCATCCTGCTCATGTGCCTGCTGCAGGTGTTCGGCATGGGCCGGGCACTGGCCTGCGGGAACAACAACGTCGTCCATTGGCGTGAGGTATTCCACGATCAGGGACCAATGTACGACAACAATCCGGAGCCCGTGGACAACGCGTCCGTCACCCTGACCGTGCGCGTCTGCTACCACGACATCACCAGCGCCAACGTCGTGTACTACGATGCCTCGACCGGTACGACCACTTGGGTTCCGATGAGTTGGGCGTCGACCGATCCGACCGGCCAGTTCGACTACTGGCAGGGCACGATCAGCGACGTGGGCAGTTCGGAGTTGCAGTACTGGTTTCAGATCAACGACGGCTCGGCTACGGCGTGGTACAACGCCGCCGGCGTCAGCTCCACCGAGCCGGCAGCCACCAGTGCGGATAACTTCTACATCATCCCGGGCTTCACGACGCCGGACTGGATGAAGAACGGCGTGGGATACCAGATATTTCCCGACCGCTTCTACGATGGCGATCCGAGCAACGACGTCACCAGCGGCCAGTACAGCTATGGCGGCTGTGAAACGGAGCAGCACAGCTGGAGCAGTGGTTACACCAGCGTCGAGGCGAACGTCAGCGGCTGCAACAGCGAGGTATTCTTCGGCGGCGATCTAGTCGGTATCCAGGACCAGTTGTCCTATATCAAGCAGACGCTCGGCGCCAACATCATCTACCTCAATCCGATCTTCGAGTCGCCGACCAATCACAAGTACGACACCGCGGACTACTACACCGTCGACCCCGCCTTCGGCACCAGCACCGATCTGGAGAATCTGATCTCCGCCATCCACAGCAGCAGCAACGGGCCCGAGGGCTACATCATCCTGGATGGGGTGTTCAATCACACCGGCGACACGAACTGCTGGTTCGGCAAGTCCACCTACGGGAACGAGACCTGCAGCGTGACGGGCGCCTACCAGTCGCAGTCCAGCCCGTATTACGACTACTACACGTTCCAAACCTGGCCGGCGAATTACTACGACTTCTTGGGCATAAGTCCCAATGGCATCCCCAGCATGCCCAAGCTCGACTACGGCGCCAGCGGGTCGGCCGTGCGCTGCCAGATTTATGCGTGCAGCAATTCGGTCGTGCAGACCTACCTGCTGCCGCCTTACGCCATCGACGGCTGGCGGCTGGACGCGGCGCAGTACCTCGACGCCGGCGGCAACAGCGGCAGCGACGCCACCAATCACCAGATCATGCAGGAGTTGCGCACGGCGGTGAAGTCCGTCAATCCCAACGCGGAGATCCTCGGCGAGTATTGGGGCGATGCATCGGCGTGGCTGGATGACGGCGCCGAGTGGGACAGCGCCATGAATTACAATGGATTCACCAATCCGGTTTCGGAGTGGATCTGTGGCGTGGACGAGAACGGCAACAGCGCCTCGATCGACACCGCCCAGTACGCCACCTGGCTGTGGGACACCCGTGCCGATCTGCCGTGGAACGTGCAGGAGGTCATGACCAACGAGCTCGGCACGCACGATACGGAGCGCTTCGCCCAGCGCTGCTCCTGGACCAACGGCTGGGGGACTTACCTGGGGCTGATCATGCAGTTCACGTACGTCGGTACCCCGATGATCTACTACGGCGACGAGTACGGCATGATGGGCGGAGCCGATCCGGAGAACCGCCGCACGTTCGATTGGGCGGATGCCACCACCGCCAACGCCGGAGTCGCGCTCACTCAGAAGTTGATCAGCATCCGCACGCAGTATCCCGAGCTGCGCACGGGTTCGTTCATACCGCTGGTTCCGGACATGATCGGCGACCTGTACGGCACCACTGGGATATACGCCTTCGCACGCGTCGATCAGAATCATCGACTCGTGGTGGTGCTCAACGACACCAGCAGCACCCAGTCCAACGTGGCGGTACCGGTCTGGCTGGCGGGCGACGCCATCGGCTCGACCGTCACCGATCTCATTTCCGGCACTCAGTACACGGTCCAAAACAATGGCGGCAGGGGGTACGTCAATGTGACCGTCGACGGACACTATGGCGTGATTCTCGAGCAGTAGCCGCAAGCCGGCTCCCGGGCCGCATCCGCTCCTCGCCCGGGAGCCTGTGAATTTTTGGTTCTTCACCCAAGTCTGGGGAACGCAGCCCGGATTTTGAGGAAACAGCAGGCGTCATCGCGGTAGCCGTAGGCCATGCGCCTCGCACGCGTGGTCAGCGACAGCGTGCTGGTCACCGCCCGCCAGCGCGGGTGGCCAGCGATTGCCAGCACGGCGGTCAGCGCCTACAAGAATCTGCACCAGCGACACCAATCCGGGCTTCCAGCCGTTCGGGTTTGCCGGCGGGCTGTACGACGCGGACACCGGGCTGGTGCACTTCGGGGCGCGGGACTACGATCCGGTCATCGGGCGCTGGACCACGCGCGATCCGCTGGGCTTTGCGGGCGGGGACACGAACCTGTATGGGTATGTGCTGCAGGATCCGGTGGATTTGATTGATTTGAAAGGAAAGGATCCTGCTCTTGCAGCTGCGGGCGCGGTTATCGGTCTAGGCGTAGGACTTATAAATGGATATATGTTCCTGGCAATTAAAGTCGCGAATTAGGCGCCGCGGTTTTCGCTGCCCTGAGCACGTCCTCCTTCTTGCTTGACCGCAAGAAGTCGCGAACAGTGTCCCTTCATAGCTGGGAATGCTCGAGCGCG
>JAJYQO010000036.1 GCA_021794575.1 Pseudomonadota bacterium
GCGCGCGAATGTGAAAGGAGGCACCTATTTCTTCACGGTGAATCTCGCTGAGCGCCACCTTCGTTTGCTGGTGGACCACGTGGATGCCTTGCGTGCGGTGGTCGCCCGGGTGAAACGATCGCATCCTTTTCACATTGACGCTTTCGCGGTGTTGCCGGATCACTTGCATGCGATCTGGACGCTGCCGGAGGGCGACGCGGACTTCGCAATGCGGTGGATGCTGATCAAGGCAGGATTCTCGCGCCACCTTGCGCAGGGAGAGCGGCGCAATGCAAGCCGTGTGGGCAAGGGCGAGCGCGGCATTTGGCAGCGGCGCTATTGGGAACATCTGATCCGTGACGACGTCGATTACCAGCGACATGTGGACTATGTGCACTACAACCCCGTGAAGCATGGATATGTCGCCCGCGCGGCGGACTGGGCGTATTCGAGTCTTCATCGCCATATCAGGGCCGGCATGGCGAGTCCCGATTGGGGTGTCGGCGTAGGAGATGAAGGCAAATATGGCGAGCGGTAATCAGGAATGCGTCGGGGTTCGCAAGCTCACCCCAACCTACCGGCTACCGCCATCGGCGGTGCAGCAGTTGCTTGCGGAGCTGCGCCGGGAAGGCAGGGTCGCCTTGTCGGGTCAGCGCCGCTGGGCGCGCTGGAAGCTGGCTGCGTCAGGTCAGGCTGCGGGCAACGCCTAAAGATTTTTCGCATGGCGCCAAGCGACGCTAAAAAAACTCGCACAGAATTTGCGGCGTAAAAACAGTGCTTTATAAAACGCGCTCAAAAAAATGCGCCGCTTGAGAAATCTTTAGCGTGCGTCTTGGCTGCTGTCTTCGAGCCCGCGCCGAGCGCGGAGGGTGTGGTGCGCGACGATCTGCACAGCCTTCGAGGTGAGGCGCATTTCATCCTTGCATTCCTGGAGCGCCGCTCCGTAATTGCACGGGTGCCTGTACGTGCGCGACGGCGGACTGGTGCACGCGCTGCCCGGGATCGCCGATCGCGCGGCGGAACTGAAACGAGCCGCCCCTTTGATTTACGTTCAATGTCAAACCTAAAATAACGGCCATCCTTGTTTTAGGCTCGCCTGCATGCGCCGCCCCCCGCCCGGACAGTATGTCGAGGTCGCTACCGCAGGCGAGCGGTTCAAGGCCTACGTGCCGACCCCGCTGCCGCCGGCGCCGCCGATCGACTGGTCGCCGGCGTTGCGGCGGCGTTTCGACGAGGCGCTGCTGGCGCTGGGCCGGCTGGACGCGCTGACCGCGCACCTGCCCAACGCCTCGCTGCTGCTCTACAGCTTCGTGCGCAAGGAGGCGGTGCTGTCCTCGCAGATCGAGGGTACGCAGTCGTCGCTGGCCGACTTGCTGCTGTACGAAATCGACGAGCAGCCAGGCGTGCCGGTGGAGGATGCGCACGAGGTCAGCCGCTGCGTGGCCGCGCTGGAGCATGGGCTGAAAAAATTGCGCGGCGGCCTGCCGCTGTGCATGCGGCTGCTCGGCGAGATGCACAAGGTGCTGCTGGCGCATCCCGGCGGACGCGGCAAGACGCCGGGCGAAGTACGGCGCTCGCAAGTGTGGATCGGCGGCACGCGGCCGGGCAATGCGGTGTTCGTGCCGCCACCCGCTTCCGAACTGGCCGCCTGCCTGGCTGCGCTCGAGCGTTTTCTCAACGACCAGCCGGAGCCCGTACCGCCGCTGCTCAAGGCGGCGCTGGCGCACGTGCAGTTCGAAACCATCCATCCCTTTCTCGATGGCAATGGCCGCATCGGCCGGCTGCTGATCGTGCTGCAACTGGTGGCCGACGGCGTGCTGCGCGAGCCGATGCTGTATCCGAGCCTGTTCTTCAAGACGCATCGCGCGCTGTACTACGAGCTGCTGAACGAGGTGCGGCTGCGCGGCGACTGGGAGCGCTGGCTGGATTTCTTCGCCGAGGGCGTGCAGGTGAGCGCGTCGCAGGCGGTGGCCACCGCCAACGCGCTGCTGACGCTGGTCAACGCCGACCGCGACCGTATCGCCGGGCTGGGTCGCGCGGCCCGCTCGGCACTGGCGGTGCACGAGGCCCTGCAGCGCCAGCCCATCGCCACCTCGGCCGCATTGGTGAAAGCGACCGGGCTGACCGCGGCGACGGTGAACAAGTCGCTCGCGCACCTGGAGCGAATCCGGGTTGTCGCCGAGCTGACGAGCCGGCAACGCGGCCGCGTGTTCAGCTACCGTGGCTACGTGAAGGAACTGGCTGCAGAGCTGGAACCCGCGCCGTGAGCCAGTTCGCCTTTCTCGAACGCGAGTGGCCCTCGGTGCATGAGGCCGCCGGCAAGGCCGCGGCCGCGGTGCATGCCGATCCGCGCACGGCCTGCTTCTACGCGCGCAGAGCACTCGAACTGGCCGTTGCCTGGGCCTACAAGCACGACGCCGCGCTCAAGCTCCCCTATCAGGACAACCTGTCGGCGCTGATCCACGAGCCCAGCTTCAAGATCACCGCCGGCGAGGCCGTGTTCAACAAGGCGAAGGTCATCACCACGCTGGGCAACCGCGCGGTTCACAGCCATCGCGCGATCCCGTCCGACGATGCCCTCGTTGCGGTCCGGGAACTGTTCCATGTGGCGTACTGGCTGGCTCGCACCTACGGCCGCGCGGCGCGGCCGGCGCCCGGGCTTGCCTTCGATGCGGCCGCGTTGCCGAGATCCATGCGCGCATCGAGCCAGACGGCCGAACAGCTGCAGCGGCTCGAAGCGGGATTGCGCGAACGCGATGAAAAGCTCGCGGCATTGCTGGCCGACAAGACCGCGCTCGACGAGGAACTGCAGCGCCTGCGCGCCGATGTGGCCGCGGCCAAGCAGGCGGCAGCGGCGCAGCCGGACACGCACGACTACTCCGAAGCCGAGACCCGCGACTACTTCATCGATCTGCTGCTGAAAGAAGCTGGCTGGCCGCTCGATCAGCCGCAGGACCGCGAATTCGAAGTTACCGGCATGCCCAACAACGCGGGCAAGGGCTACGTCGACTATGTGCTGTGGGGCGACGACGGCAAGCCGCTGGGCCTGGTCGAGGCCAAGCGCACGCGCCGCGACGCGCGCGTCGGCCAGCAGCAGGCCAAGCTCTACGCCGATTGCCTGGAGCGCCAGTTCGGCCAGCGCCCGCTGATCTTCTACTCCAACGGTTACGAGCACTGGCTGTGGGACGACAGCCGCTATCCGCCGCGTGCAGTGCAGGGCTTCTACAAGAAAGCCGAGCTCGAGCTCGCCATCCAGCGACGCGCTGCGCGCAAGTCGCTGGCAACGGGGGAGATCAATCCGGCCATCGTCGAGCGTTACTACCAGACGCGCGCCATCCGGCGCATCGCCGAAGCCTTCGAGCGCGACCACGACCGCAAGGCGCTGGTGGTGATGGCGACGGGCGCCGGCAAGACGCGGACGGTGATCGCGCTGGCCGACCTGCTCATGCGCTGCAACTGGGCCAAGCGCATCCTGTTTCTCGCCGACCGGGTGGCATTGGTGAATCAGGCCGTGAACGCCTTCAAACACCACTTGCCGGATGCGTCGCCAGTCAACCTGGTGACCGAGAAGGACGCCGAGGGGCGCGTCTTCGTCTCCACCTATCCGACGATGATGGGATTGATCGACGAGACGCGCGACGGCCAGCGTCGCTTCGGCGTCGGGCATTTCGACCTGGTCGTCATCGACGAGGCGCACCGCTCGGTGTTCCAGAAGTACCGCGCCATCTTCGACTACTTCGACTCGCTGCTGGTAGGGCTCACGGCCACGCCCAAGGACGAAGTGGACCGCAACACCTACAGCCTGTTCGATCTCGAGGACGGCGTGCCGACCGACGCCTACTCGCTCGAAGAGGCGGTGCGCGACGGTTTCCTCGTGCCGCCCAGGGCCGTGTCGGTGCCGCTCAAGTTCCAGCGCGAGGGCATCCGCTACGACGATCTCCCGGAAGAGGACAAGGATCAGTGGGACGCGCTGGAGTGGGACGACGACGGCAACGTGCCGAATCGTGTCGAGGCCGAGGCGGTTAACAAGTGGCTGTTCAACAAGGACACCGTAGACAAGGTGCTGGAGCACCTGATGACGCGCGGCATGACAGTGGCCGGCGGCGACCGGCTCGGCAAGACCATCGTGTTCGCCAAGAACCAGGCGCACGCCGAATTCATCGCCGAGCGCTTCAACGCCAACTATCCGCATTACAAAGGCGAGTTCGCGCGCGTCATCACCTTCAAGACCGAGTATGCGCAGAACCTGATCGACAGCTTTTCGGCCAAGGACAGGGCACCGCACATCGCCATCTCGGTGGACATGCTGGACACGGGCATCGACATTCCGGAGGTCGTGAACCTGGTCTTCTTCAAGCTGGTGCGCTCGAAGACCAAGTTCTGGCAGATGCTCGGCCGCGGCACGCGCCTCTGCCCGGATCTGTTCGGACCCGAACGAGACAAGACGTTCTTCTGTGTCTTCGACTATTGCCAGAACCTGGAGTACTTCAGCCAGAACATCCCGGCCATCGAGGGCTCGCTGGGTGCGCCGCTCGGCAAGCGGCTGTTCAATGCCCGGCTGGAGTTGATCGGCGAACTGGACAAGGCGCTGGCGGAAGGCCAGCGCGATGCCGCTCGCGAGCAGCGGGCGCCGCCGCACGGGCCTCCCGATTCCGATGACGAGGTACGCGCACAAATCGCCGCGTTGCTGCATCGCGAGGTGGCCGCCATGAACCTCGCCAACTTCGTCGTGCGTCCGCGGCGGCGCATCGTCGAAAAGTACGCCCATCCCGAGTCCTGGACGATCTTGTCTCCGGAGGCGCTATCGGAGCTGTCGCACGAGGTGGCGGGCCTGCCGACGGAGCTCGACCCGGAAGGCGAGGAGGCCAAGCGTTTCGACTTGCTGGTGCTGAACCTGCAGCTCGCGATGCTGCGCTCGGAACCGGGTTTCGCCCGGTTGCGGGATCAGGTCAAAGAGCTCGCCGGACTGCTGGAGGAGAAATCCGCGATACCGATGGTGCGCGACCAGATGGCGCTCATCCAGGACGTCCAGACCGACGCGTGGTGGCAAGACGTGACTGTCCCCATGCTCGAGGGCATGCGCAGGCGGTTGCGTGACCTGATCAAGCTGATCGAGAAGCAGAAACGCAAGCCGATCTACACCGACTTCGAGGACGAGATGGGCGGGGAGCTGGCAGTCGAGCTGCCCGGCTTCGGCCAGGGTACGGACTACACGAAGTTCCGCGCCAAGGCCCGGGCGTTCCTGCGCGCGCATCAGGACCACGTGGCGATTCGCAAGTTGCGGATGAACAAGGCATTGACCGCCGCCGATCTCGCGGAGCTGCAGCGCATGCTCGCGGACAGCGGCGTCGGCGCTGCGGACGACATCCGCCGCGCCGCCGAGGAAGCGCACGGGCTCGGGCTCTTCGTGCGCTCACTGGTCGGGCTTGACCGGCAGGCGGCGAAGGAAGCCTTGGCCGGGTTTCTCAATGGCAAGATGCTGAGTGCCAACCAGATCGAGTTCGTGAACCTGATCGTGGACCACCTCACCGAGCACGGCGTGATGGCGGCGGCGATGCTGTACGAATCTCCATTCACGGACCTGACACCGCGCGGACCCGAGGAGCTTTTCACGTCCGCGCAGGTCGATGAACTGCTGGCGACGATCGAACAAGTGCGTCAGTCGGCCATTGCGGCATGAATGGCGGATCAAAGCCAACCGGCCGCCACGAACGTCGGGGCGATTCAGACTGAGCTGACGGGGGAGCTATATGGACGCTCGAAAAGTGCTGTGGGCAGCGGTTGCTGCTCTGGCCATAACAGGCACGGCTGCGGCCACGCCGCCGCCCGGCACTCCCTTCAATAGCCTGGGTACTTTCCCGGCCCACTCAGCCACTAGGCCGGCAGTTGGTCTCAGACTCGGCAGTTTCCATGTACAACTTGAACAGACGACGCTGTTCGATGTGATGGCTGCTGTCGGCCGAGGGGCCATCGCTCACCAAGGCGATGCGGGGGGCAGCGAATATTGGCTCTGCTACACACTTCCTCTACGCACGCTCTACGCGCGGATTTGGCTCTCCTCCGGTGAGATGGGGGGCGATCGCCATGACGTGGAAGAAGTCGACCTGCGTCCTTGGCGAAAAGGGCCGAGCGCGGACTGCCCAATGCTGCCTGACCGTCTGAGGCCCTTCTCCATACATGGCACCCTGGGCATGGGCTCTACGGCAGGCGCTGTCCACGCCACCCTTGACGCACCCTCGCAGACCCTTGGCCACTGGCAGGCGTTTAACTTCGATACAAAGATCAAGCCGGGGTGTCCACCAGACGGCTTCGATGTAGAAAACTGGGTTGGCCTTCGCATTCAAAACGGACGAGTTACAGCCTTAAGTGCAGGGCAGATCTCGAGTTGCTAGGTCGCCGAAAACTGGCCATTACATAGACGTCACGCCGAACGAGGGGACCCGCATGAACACCGCTCCGTCAGAGGATCAGAAGCCGGTGCGCAATTCGCTGTTCAAGAATCGCGACTTCAGCCTGCTGTTCTTCGGCAGCTCGGTTTCGGCCTTAGGGGATCAGTTCACGCTGGTAGCACTGCCGTGGCTGGTGCTGAAACTTACCAACGATTCCGCTGCGCTGGGCCTGGTGCTGGCGATGATCGCGTTCCCGCGCGCAGTGTTCATGCTGGCCGGCGGCGCGGTGGTGGACCGCATGTCGCCGCGACGCGTGTTGCTGGGCGCGCGTGCCGTCAACGCGGCCTGCATCGTGATCCTCGCGACGCTGGTGCTCACCGGGGCCATCCAGATGTGGATGGTGTATCTGCTGGCGCTCGGCATCGGGCTGTCCACAGCGTTTGCCTACCCCGCCAGTTCAGCGATCCTTCCGCAACTGGTGCAGCCGCAGCAGCTGCGCGCCGGCAACGCGGCGTTCATGGGCATGCGCCAACTCAGCATGATCGGCGGCCCGGTGCTCGCCGGCTTTGTGATCGCGCTGGGCGCGCACCGTCCACCGTCTGCGCACGCGGTCTCAGACGCGTACGGACTCGGCTTTGCGTTCGCGATCGATGCGGCCAGCTTCGTGTTCTCGCTCGTGTCGCTGGCACTGATCCGCATCCACGGCGATTTCCATCCGCCGAAACCGAGCGGAGGCGTATTCGCCAGCATCGCCGCAGGCATCCGTTACGTGTGGGAGGACACGCCACTGCGAGCCTTCGTTCTGTACGCGAGTTTCGTGTCGGTGTTTGTGGGCGGCCCGATCCAGGTAGGCCTGCCGGTACTGGCCGATACCCGCATGGATCTCGGCGCGGCCTCGCTTGGCATCCTGATGACCGCGCAAGGCGTCGGCATGTTCGCAGGCAGTTTCCTGTCGGGTCTGGGCCAGCGATTGATGCGCGGCCACCTCGGCGTGATGGTGCTGTGCATTGACAGCCTGGTTGGCCTGACGCTGGCCGCGCTAACGCTGGTACACACCACCTATGCCGGCGCGGCGCTGCTGCTGTGCACCGGCGTGCTCGGCGGCATCGTGCAGATCGCAATCTTCACCTGGATCCAGCAGCGCGTCTCGCCGACGATGATGGGGCGCACCATGAGCATCCTGATGTTCACCTTTATGGGCCTCAGTCCGCTGTCCGCCGCCGCCGCCGGCGCGCTGCTGAAGGTGATTTCGCTGCCGGCACTGTTCGCCATCGCTGGCTTCACGCTCTCCGCGATCGCCCTGCTCTGCCTCGCCATTCCGCAAATGCGCAGCATCCGGGCGGTGCAGGCGGAAGCGGGGAAGGCGTTGGCTTAAAGTTGGCCAAATAGTTGTAGCGTTGAAGGGGACCGCAAGCCGGTGCAGCTAGTGACTGTTTTTGGCCGTTTGCGGCGATCTGCCCGTGCAGGCTTGCTGGCGCCCCCCGGCAAGCTGCGACCGGCAGCGACCGGCATGCTGCCTGCAGCGGTGCGGCGCCAATGGTCGGCTGCCGTGCGCCGTCTACGGTGGCGCCCCCGGCGCGCGTCGGGCAATTCAGCGGACGCACGCTTACAATGTCCGTGCGGGCGGCGCCTGGGCTCGGCTGTACGAGCCATATCTCCGCCCGGGAGGCGAATCAT